>JAFRLN010000052.1 GCA_017431175.1 Mogibacterium sp. | reverse complement strand
TATCTACAGCCACAAACCGCCGCCAACCCCGGCGGTTTGTGGTTTTTTTGTGTTACTCTCCCAATGTTGCTTACTTATACAGATAGTTATGTTATAATAATCCGATGGTGGAACTGAGAAAATCAGACCAGATAAATCAGAAAATATAGTTGATGCAGGAGGCTTAATACAGTGCAGGAAACAACACTCAGAGCTATTTGCGATGCTGTACAGAAGACAGTAAACGAAATAAACAGTGTAATTATTGGCAAGGACGATGTCGTGCGTAAAGCGATGATGAGCATACTTGCGAACGGACACATCCTTATTGATGACGTACCCGGAGTAGGAAAGACATCACTTGCTGTCGCTCTGGGCAAGGTCCTCGGAGTCGAATATAACAGGATCCAGTTCACTCCGGATGTATTGCCTTCTGATATCGTTGGATTCAGCGTATATAACAAGGATACAGACAAGTTCAAATACATGCCTGGTATCCTCAACAATACCAATCTTCTTCTCGCGGATGAGATCAACCGTACATCCAGCAGGACTCAGGCAGCTCTCCTGGAGGCCATGGAAGAGAAACAGGTAACAGTAGACGGTATTTCCCATCCGCTCAAGAAGCCTTTTATCGTAATCGCGACTCAGAACCAGGTAGGTGCAGCAGGAACTCAGATCCTGCCTCACGCCCAGATGGACAGATTCCTTGTGAAGCTGTCGATCGGATATCCTGACAAGGCGAGCGAAATGCAGGTCATCAGGAACCGCCAGACACTTGATCCGTTCAAGGACGCCAAGAGAGTCATGAACCCGGATGTACTCCAGCAGATCCAGGAGGCCGTGCTTAAGGTCACCCTCAAGGATCCTGTGATCGCCTATATCACTGAGCTGGTAACTGCTACCAGAGAAGATCCGAGAATTGAACTCGGCATCAGCCCTAGAGGCGGTATCGCGGTGAGCCATATGGCTAAGGCATGCGCTATCATGAACGGACGCGACTACGTCACAGAAGACGACGTACGCGAAGTTTTCTGCGATGTATGCGCGCACAGGATCATCCTGACGCAGAAGACCAGAGCTGCCCGCCAGAGCAGCCGCGATGTGCTGCAGCACATTCTCAAGACAGTAAAGACACCATACGGAGTATAAGCAGAGGCCGCCGATGTTAGGAAAGAGGATTGCCTGGCTTTTGATACTTCTGTCACTGGCAGTGCTGTACCTGTTCGCCAACGGAACAGTTACTCTCGCGCTGCTGGTGTCTTGTATTGCCGCTCCGCTGCTTTCGCTTGCGGTCATCATGGCTTCAGGCAGACATATAAGCATTTCTTTTGAGAAGGCAGATGACAATGTCAGCCCCGCGGAAGTCACTCTTACGATACGCAACGGCGACATAATGCCTGTAACAGATATAGAAGCCGATATCCGCTGCATGAATCTGCGCACGGGAGAGGCGGAAAACGTTACCGTAACAAGATCCATCAGGCCTAAGGGCAAAGTCAGAGAAACGCTGATCGTAACGCCGGGACATGCCGGAAGGTATGAGATCGCGGTCGATTCGATGAAATTATATGATCCGCTGCGTCTCTGGTCGAGGGAGATCGAGGTTTCCGACAGAGTATATCTGACGTCGATGCCTGAGATCTTCGAGCTGGATATGTCTCTGACAAGCAGCTCTTCCGCCATGCCTGAGGGCGACAGATACAAGGACTCTGTCAACGGCAACGACTCCGGTGAGGTAACCGGCATCAGAGAATATGTTCCGGGAGATCCGGTAAGAAATATCCACTGGAAACTCTCGAGCAAATTAGACAAGACCCTGGTCAAGGAACTCGGACAGCCGATCACGGATAACTTCCTGATCGTACTCGGCAACTCCGCCGATGTCAGCTTCAACCCCGAGGCGCTTGACGCGATCGCGTCTGTCTATACGTCTATATTGCACAGCCTGCACGCGGAAGGCATAGGCTTTACCGCAGGATGGACCAATCCTGAGACCGGTGAAGCCGTATT
>JAFRLN010000051.1 GCA_017431175.1 Mogibacterium sp. | reverse complement strand
GACCAGGCAGAGACCGGAGACAACATCGGCGCACTGCTGAGAGGCGTACAGAGAACCGAGATCGAAAGAGGTCAGGTACTCGCAAAGCCGGGCACAATTCATCCGCATACAAAGTTCAAGGGCCAGGTATACGTACTGAAGAAGGAAGAGGGCGGCCGCCACACACCATTCTTCAACGGATACAGACCACAGTTCTACTTCAGAACAACAGACGTAACAGGCGATCTTCACCTTCCTGAAGGCACAGAGATGTGCATGACTGGTGACAACGTAGTAATGGAGATCGAGCTGATCACACCGATCGCGAACGAAGAAGGACTGAGATTCGCTATCAGAGAAGGCGGAAGAACAGAAGGATCGGGTGTTGTAACTGAGATCATCGAGTAAGGTTCTCTAAGGAATTTACGGCGTTGCCGTAAGGGCGAGAACCTTGATCTACGGAGGCAAGCTCCTCCGATAGAATTGCTCGTCTTTTTCGCCCACAGCATTGTTGGCTGCACGTACTTCGGTGCTCACGTACTAAGGGTACGCTCCGCGCCTCAGACGTTTGCCGCCTCGCTGTGAACGAAAAATACATCGCAATTATATGCTGGCTGTAGAAACTAACAGCAATTTGCCTGAACAGTACAGGGACGCTGCAGAGATGCAGCGTCCTTTTGTATTTTCTATGTTTTTTTGATTGGCGTGAGATTATTGCAGGAACTCGTGATGTTCCGGTTCGACAGTTTTTTGGTTTTGTTGTAGCATCTAGACACGTCAGAAAGACTGCAGTGACAAAGGATTTTAAGCGGATCCTTCTTCTACAAATAAACATATACTGCAGCGGAAAGGATGGAGAATATGGCAATGACGAACAATACCAATCAGACTAAGGACGGAGAAGTGAGCTTCAGACTGATAGAAGAGCTTGGTGTTCTTGACAGGTACAAGACGGGATGGAGCAGGGAGATCAATATCGTGTCATGGAACGGCAAGCCTCCCAAATTCGACATAAGAGACTGGGATCCGGATCATGAAAGGATGTCAAGGGGCATTACACTGCATGAAAGAGAAGCGATCAAGCTGACAGAGATACTTGCGCACAGGCTGCAGATGGATATCCCGCAGAAGGAAGCGGCAGGCTGCGAACCATTTTGAGAAGACTGTACTGCTTACCATTGACCGCGGATCGAATGAATGATACACTCTCATGACGACAGCAGTCCGATTATTTATAACTATGATAAAGGGAACCCACACTGTGGACTGTGTGATAACGGAGAGAAATGAGAGTAGCTTTTCATACATTAGGATGCAAGGTCAATCACTACGAGACGGAGGCCATGAGAGAGGCCTTCGTTTCTCGTGGTGCGGTTTCTGTGGGAGAAGAGGAAGCTGCGGACGTCTACATCGTAAATACATGTACCGTTACGAATATCGCCGACAGAAAGTCCAGACAGTACATCCGCAGGATGAAGAAAGTTAATCCGGAAGCGCTGATCGTTGTGACAGGCTGCTACGCTCAGGTCGAACCGGAAGCGGTGGCTGCAATGCCTGAGGTCGATATGGTGATCGGAAACGGGCAGAAATCCAGGATCTGCGGACTGGTGCTCGAGCGCCTCGGCAAGAAAGATCCGGACAGTACAGATGTCCATGTTCTCGGCAGAAACGAACTGACTGAATATGAGGACATGGGGCTTGTGACTTCAAGTGAACCGGGCATGACCAGAGCATACATCAAGATACAGGAAGGCTGCGACCGGTTCTGCTCGTATTGTCTGATCCCATATGCCAGAGGGCCTGTGAGGAGCAGACCTCCTGAAGAGATCGTATCCGAAGCAGGGATGCTTCTCAGAACAGGTGTCAGAGAGATCGTTCTGACCGGGATCAATACAGCCCTGTACGGAACGGAACCGGGCTTTGGCTGCGATCTCGCAGAGCTGCTCGGAATGCTGGACGCCATGGAGGGAGACTTCCGGATCAGACTCAGTTCTCTTGAGCCGACAGTTGTGGACAAGGACGATGTTGAGAAGATTATCAGGCACAGAAGGCTTTGCCATCATCTCCATCTGTCAGTGCAGAACGGAAGCGACAGAATCCTGTCGTCGATGAACCGCCATTATACGCGCAGTGAGTATCTGGATATCGTAAGAGCAATAAGGGAATACGACCCGCTCTACGGCATTACCACCGACATCATCGTCGGATTCCCGGGAGAAACAGAAGAAGATTTTTCCGACACACTTGACGTAGTGAGAGAATCACAGTTCGGCAAGGTCCATGTCTTCCGTTATTCTCCGAGGAAGGGAACGGTAGGGGCCGCTCTTCCGGATGCGGTCTCCGGCGAGATGAAAAACGACAGATCTGACCGGCTCGAGAGGGAGTCGCAGGCAGTCTCGGAGAAGTTTGTACTCAGTAACTGCGGCAGGATCCACACTGTCCTTACAGAAGAGATAAGGGACGGCTATATGACCGGTTATACCGGCAATTATATCAAGGTATATCTGCCGGCAGAGGGTGCCGGACGTGAGATCGAAGCCGGGATATTCTGCAGGGTTCTCCTTACTGAGCCTTTCAGAGACGGGGCTCTGGCAGAGCTCGGGCAGACTCTGTAACTCTGGCCTGCATCCTGCCCGGAAGTGAGCAGGCGGCCGAAGACGAAAAAGAATTTGCGATATGAATGCATAATGCAGAGGGTTTAGAGTATAATTATGGGCAGAGTAACAATGCGCGGAAAAGCGCCCCGCCAACCGGATCGTTTGCGGGGATATATACAGCGTATTTACGTTAAAACTATAAGGAGGTTAAGATCTATGGACGATTGCATTTTCTGCAAACTCGCTAACGGCGACATTCCTACAGATATGGTCTATCAGGACGACAAGATCGCAGTTTTCCGTGACGCGTCTCCTCAGGCTCCTGTCCACATGCTGATGGTACCTAAGTGCCACGTTGCTTCCCTGGATGACCTGACAGATGAACACGCTGACCTGATGGCACACATGATGCTCAGGATCAAAGATGTATGCGCGCAGGAAGGTCTGGACAACGGCTACAGATGCGTCATCAACACAGGTGAAGACGGACAGCAGACTGTAAAGCACCTGCACATCCACATTCTCGGCAAGCGCGCAATGCAGTGGCCACCGGGCTAGCCATAAGGAGGGTAAGATGCTTCTGATATGCTACCCAAAATGCGGCACCTGCCGCAAAGCTCAGAAATGGCTCGAAGATAACGGCATCAGTTATGACTACAGAGACATCAAGACCGACAATCCGTCAGCGGAAGAGCTCGCGGGCTGGATCAGTTCCAGCGGTCTTTCGGCAAGGAAGTTCTTCAACACCAGCGGAATGCTCTACAGAGAGATGCAGCTCAAGGATAAGCTCCCTTCTATGACAGAGGAGGAGATGATAGCTCTCCTCGCGACAGACGGAATGCTCGTCAAGAGACCGATCGCCGTTTGCCTGACAGTATCCTTGTGGGCTTCAGGCAGGCAGAGTGGGAATCCGCTCTGAAATAATAAGAAGAGTTCAGCTGACTCACACTACACAGCAGCGTTACAGCTGCTGTGTTTTTATGCCCTGAAGTCTTTTGGTGAAAGAAACAAAGGCATACATCAATCGTTGTGACAAAAAACAATGGGCGGGTATACCCCTATATATAGTGCTCAAACCCTTGATATTACTACAATCTGTAGGTCTTGAATGTTGATGGTGGAAACGCCTGTATAAGTGTATGGGGCTATGCGCCTGGAACCCTTGAAAATACTGGATTTGTTCGCGGGAAAATACGCAAAAATAGCTTAAAAAAGTTTTAAAAAAGACTTGCATTCACATATTCACTTCTATATACTAATAGAGCTTGTTTAATGCGAAGAAGCAGGAAGTTACCGTGCTAGCGGATAATTTCTGCCGAGAAGTCCTCACAAGATGAGGGCGGAGGGCATCGCACTTTTTGTTGTGTGCCGAGGCATAGGAAACGCACGGAAGCGTGTAAGGCACCTACTAACAACCATGCGGCACATCGCAAATACAGGCGAAGTCCTGTACAAGCATAGCGACAAATTGTACAAAATCTATCAGGAGGAACTAATAATGAGTGAATTACAGAAAATCAGAAT
>JAFRLN010000050.1 GCA_017431175.1 Mogibacterium sp. | reverse complement strand
GCAGCAGGAAGGGATCGCTGATACGTACCTTCCCGTTTTCATCGTGCGTGAAATAGGTCGCGCACTGTTCCAGGGCCTGGCGGAGCACGGAACCTGTGACATCCAGCACTTATGATTGGAGCAAGTTCCGTCTGCACATTCCACAGATGATGCTCCCTGCAGAGGGACCAGACTATTACAAATGGGCAGTAGTAGCATGCGATCAGTTCACTTCAGAGCCTGAGTACTGGGACAAGGTCGAGGAGATCGTCGGTGACGCTCCTTCAACACTCAGACTTATGCTCCCTGAGCTGTATCTCGACGGACCTGATGAGGCAGACAGGATCAAAGCTGTCCGCGCAACAATGGACAAGTATCTTGCTGACGGCACACTCAGAAAGATGGAGCCTGGATGCATGCTCGTCAAGAGGACCGCAGAAGGACGTACAAGACTGGGTCTGGTTATAGCTACAGACCTCGAGGCTTATGATTTTAACAAGGGCTCACAGTCACTCACCAGAGCGACAGAGGGCACAGTTGTTGAGCGTATCCCGCCTCGTCTCAGGATCAGAGGCGACGCCCCTATCGAGATGCCTCACATCCTCATTCTTATCGACGACCCTGACAAGACTGTGATCGAGCCACTCGTCAATCAGCCTAAGGAAGTCATCTATGACACAGATCTCATGATGGATGGCGGACACATCACCGGATGCTTCATTAAGGAGAAGGATCTGGAAGGAGCTAAGGAAGCTCTCTCCGCACTCTATGACAAGGCTGAGGCAAAATACGGTGCAGGTCACGTTATCTTCCAGGCTATGGGAGACGGCAACCACTCACTCGCTACCGCCAAGACTGCATGGGAAAACATCAAGAAGACTCTTTCCCCTGAGGAGATCGAAGGACATCCTGCAAGATATGCGCTCTGCGAGATAGAGAACATCCACGACAGTGGCATCGTATTCGAGCCTATCCACAGAGTAATCTTCGCAAAGAAGGGACAGAGTGGTATGGATCTCGTAAACCAGGTCGTTGATCTTCTCGGTCAGTTCAATGGTAAGGCTTATCTTGCTGATTCTGACGCAGCAGCACCTGAAGGAGCATTCGAGATTCCTTACATCACCGGCGCAGGCTGCGGCAAGATCATCATCGAGAATCCTGAGAACAAGCTCGAGGTAGGCGCTCTCCAGCATGTACTCGACATCATGGTCAAGGAAAACAAAGACTGCGATATCGACTACATCCACGGAACCGAGGCAGTAAACAGGATCGGATCAAGAGACGGCAACGCCGGATTCATGCTCCCTGCTATGGATAAGTTCATGCTCTTCCCTGCAGTAGCTGCAGACGGAGCACTCCCACGCAAGACTTTCTCCATGGGCGAAGCTAACGAGAAGAGATATTATATCGAAGCAAGATATATCGCAAAATAAACATACGCATGCTGAGTGCTTCGCTCGGAATTCCGATTAAGGGCAATCAAAGAGACCTGCCGCGGCAGGTCTCTTTTGCTGTATGTCTTCAGTACGCTTTTCTTATTTTCACAAACTGTCTATACCAGTTCTCCTGCGTCTGCCTTAGCCTGTTCTTCCGGTGTCATCTTAGTGACTGTAACACCGATGATGGCCATCAGGAAGCATACGACAGGCATAGTATAGTTGAATACAGCCCATGGAGCATATACAGCAGTAGTCACGCCGAGTGTCGTGCCGATGAATACGCCGCAGGTGTTCCAAGGTACGAGACATGACGTAACAGTTCCCGCTGACTCAAGAGCATTGGACAGGCACTTAGGATGCAGCCCCCTCTCCCTGTAAGTCTGAGCATACATTCTTCCAGGAAGAAGAATAGAAACATACTGTTCAGGGATCACTACATTGGAAAGCACACATGTGACCTCTGTAGCGCCGATGAGGCCGGCATCGCTCTTCACACGGCTGATGAGTGCATTGATGATCACAGCCAGTTGTCCGGTACCCTCCATGATTCCGCCGAACATCATCGCGATCATTGTCATGAGGATCGAAGATGACATATTCATAAGACCTCCCGTCGAAAGCAGGTCATTCAGAGACTCGATTTCTGACTCGCACACGAAGCCGTTCATCGAAACATCAAGGATATCTCCGAAGCTGACTCCGCTCTGTGCAAATGGAGCCATAACAGCAGCAGTCAGCAGTCCGAGTGTTATTCCCGGGATCGCCGGCACCTTGAGCGCGATGGACAGGATTACAACCAGCGGCGGCAGCAGCAGCAGCGGATTGATATTGAACGTATCCCTGAGGCCATCCATAAGTACCGTGGCCTGCGAAGTATCGATATTGCCTCCGGAAACATGCATGAATCCGTAGATCCCAAAGAATATGATCGCAATACCGTACGCAACACCTGTAGCTTTGAGCATGTATTTTACGTGTGTGAAAACATCTGTACCTGCCATGGCAGGAGCCAGATTAGTCGTATCTGAAAGCGGAGACATCTTGTCTCCGAAATAAGCTCCGGAAATGACAGCTCCTGCAGTAGGTCCGATCGGCATCCCGAGTCCTGTTCCTATGCCTATGAGCGCCAGTCCCATGGTGCCCATCGTTCCCCATGAAGTACCTGTCGCGAGAGCAGTGATCGAGCAGATCAGCAATGCTGCGACCAGGAAGAACTTAGGAGACAGAAGCTTCAGTCCATAGTAGATCATAGTCGGGATAGTCCCGGAAATGAGCCATGTTCCGATCATCATACCTACAATGGCCAGTATCAGCAGTGACTGCATTGCCTTGCTGATTCCTTCGACCATGAATTTTTCGATCTGTCCCCAGTTGTATCCGAGTGTCATGGCGACGATCGCAGAAATGATAACGCCTATGAACATCGGGATGTGCGGATCCGCTCCGAACTTGATGATTCCGATCGACATTACTATTACAAGCCCGAGCAATGATATCAGCGCGTGCACGATTTTCGGGGATCTGATTTCTCTCTCTTCTGTAAAAATATTCTTCATTACAATTCCCTTACCCTTCCGGCAGATATAGAAGCCGCATTTTCATTGAAGATAATTATAGCATCATTATATCAAATAATCGACCCGCATTGAAGAATATGCAAAAAAGTTAATAAATATGCAACTGTGAGTATAGTGTTACCTTTAGATAGGGTTATCCCGCTATGGGGTCGCAGGAAACTGAATTGATCATGAAAAAAAGGTGGCGGATGTTGTGTCCGCCGCCTTTACTGTGTCCGGAAATCACAGTCTGTATATGGAATGTGGCAGGAGGATCTGCCCCATGATGCATTTAATTGAGGTTGAGCCTGTTCTCCATGAAGTACTTGCAGATGAAGAAGTAGAGTGCTCCGAGTGCTGCGGTAACGAAAATCCCGCCTCCGAAAAATCCGTTCAGATCCATCACCGACTCAATGTTGCTGAGGAGATGCGGGAACAATCCAACCAGTATCCTTCCGATCGTTGTTTCGAATACCATCAGTCCTATGTATGCTCCTATTGAAGCCATCGTTGTATGTTTCTGAGCCTGATGCCCGATCGTGATCGCAGCGTAGATTGCCAGAATACTCTTGGTGATACTGAATGCAGACAAGATGATAAACTCCAGCAGAGCGAGCCATTCTCCGGCTGTAGTACTCGCGATCTGACGGAAGATCGCTGCCCACGGTATATCAACGCCGAACAGCACTCCACTGAAAACCGCTATCAGAAGTCCTGTGACCAGCATCGCCACTCCCGAGAGCAGCACCCATATAAGTGCCGATATGCCCTTGCTGGCAATGTGCTCTGATACAGTGACAGGCAGCACCTGGTTGAAGTACGCTTCATCACCAAGAAGACTGTTGCTGTATCTCTGTATTATCAGGATAACTGACATTACCAGTACGGCGGTCGCCATTGCTCCGTAGAGCAGTCCTGTAATAACTACCATGAATTCTGATTTCGATTGTGCCGGACCGACAGCCAGTCCGAGCAGCACTGCAGTAGCGCACCAGCCAATAAACAGCGGCACCAGCCTGCGTCCGAGTGCCGGGATCTCATATTTTAACAGTTTGCCTAACATCTGAATACCTCCCTGAAGAGCTGATCAACACTCTCTCCTGTTTCTTCTCTGATATCTTCCGCATTCCTGTGCAGTACGACTTTACCCTCCTTGAGGAATATTACGTCATCCAGTACCGACTCAATATCTGAGATAAGATGTGTAGATATGATCACAACAGCATCTTCGTTATAGTTTGAAATGATCGTTCTGAGAATATAGTCTCTTGTTGCCGGATCAACACCTCCGATAGGCTCATCGAGAAGATATACATCAGCTTCCCTTGCCATGACCAGACACAGCTGAAGTTTTTCTTTCGTACCCTTGGACATCCTCTTCATCTGCTGCTTCATGTCTATTCCCAGATCCAGAACCATATCCTCAGCCTTAGTTCTGTTGAAGTCTGTGAAGAAATCCTGATACAGATCGATTAGCTGCTGTGTATTCATATAGTCCGGAAGAGCATTTCTGTCCGGCAGATAAGCAACGACCCTCTTGGTCTCAACGCCCGGCTCCATCCCGTTGATCAATACATTCCCGGCAGTCGGTGTCAGCAAGCCGTTCAGGATCTTGATCAGGGTCGTTTTGCCGCTTCCGTTCGGCCCGAGGAGCCCGACGATCTGACCTTTCTCCAGTTCCAGCGCAACGCTGTCAAGAGCTGTGAGCGTGCCGAATTCTTTTGTAAGATTATTGATTTCTATTCTAGCCATTTCACACACTCCTTATCTGATGTCCTCAAGCCATCTCTTGACAGCTCCGGCAATCTCTTCGCCTGTCATTCCTATCTTGCGGAGCTTCTCTGCCAGCTCCTCGAAATACTTCTTCGCCAAGTCCTCATGCAGTTGTTTCAAGACTCCATCCTCCTTAGTAACAAATCTCCCGCTTGTGCGCTCTGAGAAGACCAGTCCCCTGCGCTCAAGTTCTGCCAGCGCACTCTGCATCGTGTTGGGATTGACCCCCGCATCCATCGCCAGATCTCTGACTGACGGCAGTTTCTCGCCCGACTGATACGCGCCGCTTGCGATACGCATTGTCATCTCATCTATGATCTGTGTGTAGATCGGAATCCCGTTCCTGAAATTCCATTCCATTTCTTCCCCTTTCAGTTAAATGAAGTGATCGTGATCTATGAACTCTATTACTTAAATGTTTCCGGTGATCATATAGCAGAATCTCTACATCATTTGTATTATTGTATTAACTGATTAATACAATAATACAACCGTTTTCTTTTGTCAATACTTTAATGGGGTTAAGTTTAAAATAGTGTCGTCACGCGGTATTTCAAACAGTCAAAGGAATACTTATTATGGCGGGAATTTGCTTTTGCGGAAAATCGAATGGTCCTGTAATGGATAAAAACACCGGTTTCCGTGTTATAATAACTTCAAGTATTTATCAGAACAGGGGCGGAAACAATGGAAGAAAAGAAAACTGACCGCAGGACGGCCAAAACACAGAAAGCGATAACCAATGCTTTCACTGCACTCCTTGCGAAGAAAGAACTGGATAAGATCACAGTCCGGGAGATAGCGGAAATTGCTGACATCAACCGGGCAACCTTCTATAAGCATTATCTTGATGTATATGATCTGTATGACAGGTCGAGCAGGAGATCCTGGTCGATTGGAGCATGCTGATCCTCCGTCTTCAGGAACTCGCAACAGAAGATTTCTTCAGTTGTCTGGTAGGTTATGTCTCCGCTAACCGTAATGTATTCAGGATGATATTTTCACCTAATGCTCCTGTAGATCTCAGACTGAAACTGTACAGAACGCTGGAAGGTCTGTTTAAGCAGATGGCGTCTGAAAGGATCGGAGCCAAGCTCAGAGACGAAAAGCTGTCGTTTCAGACATGTTATCGCTGCCAGGGCTGCCTGGCTGTGCTCAATAAATGGGTCAATGATGATTTCGGTCAGTCTGAAGATCTGATAGTTAAAATCATCTCCGAACTTGATGCCAACACTGCAAAAATACTGTAACCAACAGCGCCTATATAAAAGGCCTGCTGAAAAAAGCTATTCCCTTTTCCGGGGATAGCTTTTGTGTTACACGTTATCTACTTCGCGGATGTCCGAGAAACGCTTGCCCCACACCGTGGTGAGAGGAGCGATAGTGGCAAATGCGTCTGGATCTGTCTGTGCTACGAACTTCTTGATCTTTATGCTCTCATTAGGAGTACATATAACTGTAAGCGTCCTTCGCTCGGCTCCGCTATACTCTCCTCTTGAGGCATGAGAGGTGACTGCCCTGTTGACTTCCTTAAGAATATATTCAGTAATCTCTTCAGGCTTTGAAGAAATGATATCAAACTGAACGTATCTGCCCCCTACTCCTACCATGATCATCGATATTACCTTAGCAGCAACTACTGCGTTGATCACTGCGTACAGGGCTACATTAGTATTGAAAACGAACGCCGATATCAGAATGATTGTGACGTCCATTGCCATCTGTATATCGCCGACCTTGACATAGTTGAGCAGTTTGTATTTGATGACGCGAGCCAGAGAATCTGTTCCCCCGGATGAAAACCCTCCTATATAACCGATGCCTGTCGCTATTCCGTAACAAACACCTATGAGCAATGAAGCAAGCAGAGGATCCGGAGAATCAAGCAGTTCAAAGTCAATCCTTTCAAAGATAAACAGCATCACCGGGTAGGCGAACGCCAGCGCTATTATCCTTCCGACTTCTGCTTTTCCCATAGTGAAGAATACCAGAATAAGGATCATCATCGACAGGGTATAGTAAACCACCGAATAGCTGAGCTGAGGCATGAAATGAGTAATGAGCCTTACGATACCCGGCATACCGCCCGATGTCATTCCGCAGGGAATCATTACAAAAATCTGAACTGATGAACCGAAGAAAGCAGAAAGCAGAATAACCAGACAGTTCCAGATGAACCGTGCCGGTTTGCTGTGATACTTTTCAGCAGCTAAGATTTTCTGCTCCGTCTTGAGTGCGGCTGAACTATTCTGTTCAGTTTTATGCTTATCTGTACCAATAGTCATATCAATATCCTTCTTAATGCATAATGCGTGACAGGCATCACGCCTGTCATGATGACGCAGTAATGATAATACTCATGTGAAAAGAAAGTCAATTGTAATAGCGTTGAAATTGCAGGCCCCGCATGGTAAAATTTCTTGCGGATGATTTTAACAGTCAAATAACAAGTAAAAAGGCAAGGTATAGAGATGAAATACTATGAACAGATCGTCAAGAACAGGAATTCCTGCAGACAATACGCAGACAGGAAAGTAGATAACAAGGTTCTGAATGAACTTCTGAAATATTACGAGGACGAAGAATCGGTTCTTGTTGACGGTATAGAGACGGAACTCAGATTCTATGTCGGAACTGTATGGGATGAACTCAGAAAGAGCGTCGGTTACAACGGTTTCTGTATCAAAGCGCCTGCTTATATGGTCATCTTCTCAGATGTGGCTGATCACTATCGTGAGAATGCGGGATACATTGCTCAGGGGCTCACTCTTAAGCTGACAGAACTCGGACTCGCAGCATGCTGGCTGACTATCAACGATGCCTATGGCGCAAAAACCGCTCTTGATGCCGATACTGACAAAGTAGTCGCCTGTGTCGTCGCATTCGGTTACCGCGACCCTCAGGATCAGGCGAAGAAAGCAGACAAGAAGTCGCTCGATGAGATGACCGATGGGTTTAAGTACGGGCAGGATATCGATACAGACCTCTTTTACAGGGAACTTGAAGACGGCCTCAGAGCGATCGCCCGCGCTCAGTCATTTGCTAACAAGCAGCCTTACAGGATCATAGTGGATTACGATCAGATCTCACTCATAGGCCTTCCTGACGAAGAGACTAATGAGAACGACCGCCGTCTCAATTACGGCATCGTAATGTTCAATTTCTTCGCTGTAATGGCTGCAGTAAGACCGCAGCCTCCTAAATGGAGTTTCGAGCCTGTAACAGACCGCGACCTCGGTCTTCCTGCTGATGTAACATACGTTGCAAAATGCAAACTCTGATAATTTACAAGCAGAACCCGCACCCTTGGAGGTGCGGGTTTTCTGGTGCTAAGGTATCAGTTTCTGAGTTACGTCATACGATGCGGGATCCCTCATGATTTCATCATATATGAGCTGTGCCAGCTGTCTGTGCCCCCGAGGTGTCAGATGCATGCAGTCATCCGACACTTCAGCGCTCCGTGTCGCGTCGATGGATTTGCACAGATGCTTCAATGCCGCTTCACTGAAAAGCGGTCCGATGTCACGTGATTTCTTCACAGCCTCATCCGTCAGTTGATCAGCAAAAGACGAACCTTTGTAATCTTCGGATATCGCAGCAGGAGATATTACAATCATCTGAGGTACATATCCCTGCAGTCCCGGTGTCTCGTCTTCTGCAAGGTTTATCAGCTGCTCCATTCCATCGGCGATCTGCTCCGCAGACAGACCGAGTTCGTCATTGCAGTCATTGGTGCCCAGCATCAGGACGAGGATATCTACAGGTTTATGAGTCCCAAGACAAGCGACCAGGCTGCTTGCGCCGTTTTTCCAGTCTGCGCCGGGGCGGTCATACGCTGTCGTACGGCCGTTGAGGCCTTCAGGTATGACTTCATATCTGTCTCCGAGCATCTTTCCGAGGATCGTCGTCCAGCGCTGTTCATACGGATATCTGCTTTCAGTTTCAGGATCGTATCCATACGTATTCGAGTCGCCGTAGCAAAGTACTGTCAGCCGTTCATGTCCGCGGTCTTTTGTAAGAGCTTTATCAAGATCAGCTTCAAACTGTTCTCTGTTATCAAACCTGATCGCCTTCATGCCGCAAATCCTGGCTGCAGCCACATTGTCACGGTGATCATCGATGAAAATGCACTCCTCCGGCACCAGATCATGCTTCTCAATCAGATTCATGTAAATCCCGGAATCCGGCTTTATAACATTGATGTCGCATGAGAAGACTCCGCCGTCCATATGAGGAATGAAATCCAGAGCTCCCGGATTGGATCTCATTACATGTTCTGAGAAGTTAGACAGGTAAAGCACCCTGTACCCCTTTGCCTTCAGGTCTTCGATCGCCGGGATCGCCCAGTCTCTTCTCCTGACACATTCTCCGACACGGTCAAAAGCTTCCCTGATCTCGGCCTTCAGATCTGGAGCCGCCCCATAGAACAGGTCCAGAATCTCATCGTCTGTAAGAAGCGCAATATCAAGCTCTTTCCAGTACCCGGTACCCCACATAGCCGCCGTCACTCTGTCCGCAGTCTCACGGTCAAACAGTGAGTACACATAGTCATTCCACTCGAATCCGATCAGGACTCTGCCGATATCAAAAATAACATTCTTAATCATCTGCTACCCCTTGTTACATTTCTGCTGTAGTTTAGACCGCTCATTTTTTCTTAAGATCTGTCACAGGGTTGCGAAGCGGTTCCATCGCAAATCCATCCGGTCCCGTGATGCGGCACTCTGCTGTATCTCCATCTCTTATCACAAAAGCGCGCGGTGTTCCGGTCGAGAGAACGTCACCCGGGTACCAGCCCTGTATCCTGCTGTGAAGCGCTATCAGCCGCGAATGAAGATGCGTCATGTTGGCGACGACATTTCCGGCATAGACTTCGCCGTTGAGCACACTCTGAACTTCCAGTCTGAGGACATCCGGCACCTCGTCAGGGGTCACCAGCTGAGGCCCGAATGAGAAGAATGTAGGAAAGTTCTTGGAAACAGTCAGGTATCTCGGATCACCTTTGATGAACTCATTGCCTTTGAGGATCGATTCCTCAGTCATATCCAGGATCGTAGTGAATCCCGCGACCACCTCGAGCCAGTTTTCTTCGTCAACGTCTCTGCATTCTTTTCCGAGAATAATTCCGAGTTCTGCCTCAGCCGTCGTTCTGACAGCTTCTCT
>JAFRLN010000049.1 GCA_017431175.1 Mogibacterium sp. | reverse complement strand
GATGCCATCTACAATGTCATCAAGGGCAACATCACCGTCGAGGACGCGATGGAGACCCTGATGGGCAGGCCGATGGGATACGAGACGGATTACCTGTAAAGAAAAAATGTGCCGGGCGTGGATCATCTCCCGTCCGGCGCTCGACCGCAAATACATGCGCCCGTAGCTCAGTGGATAGAGTAGCGCCCTCCGAAGGCGAAGACCGCGGGTTCGAATCCCGCCGGGCGCACCACAGCAAACTGGACACCCCCGCGGTGTCCGGTTTTGCTATACATGCGACTTGGTGTGGTGAGGACCCGCGACGGGTTCGGATCCGGGTGAGAAGCTACCCGGGTTCTGCCACTCCTATCTCAAGAACTCTGAACTGCTGCCCTCCAAGTATCTTCTTGCTCCGCGACCCGCACTTCGGACATTTGCCTTCATTGCGCATCACATTGTACATGGCGCTGCACTCCCTGCAGAGAGCTTCTCCAGGAACAGAAATGATATTGAGTTCCGCCCCTTCAAATACGGGTTTGTTCTCTGTCGCTACAGGGAAGTATTTGTGGAAAAACACCGGAACATAGCCCGACAGCTCTCCTACCTCCAGCGTGAGGCAGGAGATGCGGGAAATGTTATTGTCAATTGCAGTCTGTTCAGCCAGATCCACTGCTTTCTGCAGTACGCTTATCTCATGCATGTTTATGCCTTGATCTTTCTTACAGCTATCCTGCCGATCTTTTTGAACTCTTCCTTCACGACTTTAGGCACGAGCTGCTCATATGGCGTTCCCCATACTTCCTGTACCTTGTCGAGGTGTATGGCGTCAAACCTGCACTGTACCGTGCACAGTCCGCAGCCGATGCATATCTTCTGGTCGACCTTGGCAGCGCCGCAGCTGAGGCATCTTGCAGTCTCGGTCTTCACCTGCTCTTCAGTAAAGGTCTTTCTCTCATCGCTGAATGTGCGGACCTTGTCCTTATCGATATGAGGTCTCTGCCTCCCGCTGTGATCGTAGCTGTTCACCACGATATTGTCCTTGTCGATGTAGTGGAAGTTGTCCCTCCTTACACGTCCGAGCGTAAGGCTGTGTCCTTCCCATACATAGCGATGGAGCGACTCCGCCGCCTCCTTGCCTGCCGCGATAGCATCGATAACGAACTTTTGTCCTGTGTAGATGTCTCCTCCGACGAACACATCAGGCTCTGCTGTCTGGTATGTCCAGCTGTCGGCCTCCGCAAGGCCTCTTCCGGAGATCTTCACTTTGCTGCCTTCTGCCAGCGAGCCCCAGTCAGGCTTCTGTCCGATGCAGAAGAGCACTGTTGTACATTTTGCCTCTTCGGTGACGGTATCATCGAACTTCGGATCGAATCTGCCTTCTGCATTCTTTACCGATACACACTTTCTGAATCTTATGCCGGTGCACTTGCCGCTCTTTTCCGTGATCTCTGTCTGGCCCCAGCCTGCGTGGATCTCAACGCCGTCTTCCTCGCATTCATGCTGGTCTTCAGGCCCCATCGGCATCTCGTCGTATGACTCAAGACAGTAAAGCATGACTTTATCAGCGCCGCATCTTACGGCAGTTCTTGCAACATCAGCTCCGATGTTTCCTCCGCCTATGACGACTACATTGCCTTTAAGTCTGACATCCTCACCGCCGTTGACATTCTTCATGAAGTCGATGCCTGCCAGAACGCCCTCGCTGTCACCGCCCGGGATCTGCAGTGCACCGCCGTTCTGGAGGCCGATCGCTACATAGAAGCCCTTATATCCTTCAGCTCTCAGCTGATCAAGAGTGACATCTTTGCCCACCTCGATGCCGCACCTGATCTCAACACCAAGCTGCCTGATCACATCGATCTCGGCTTCAACTACATCTTTTTCGAGCCTGAACGAAGGGATGCCGTATACCATCATCCCGCCCGGCTTTGCCTGTTGCTCGAAGACGGTCACAGCATGTCCCCATACAGCCAGATAGTATGCTGCAGAAAGTCCCGCAGGACCCGATCCGATGACGGCTACCTTCTTGCCCTCATTGAATCTCTTCTCAGGGATG
>JAFRLN010000048.1 GCA_017431175.1 Mogibacterium sp. | reverse complement strand
GGGTATGCCACGACCTCTGCGATCCGCGCGTATACACCAGACAGTCGATCAGGGATCAGTTCAGCCAGTACATGCGGACCGTGCTGAGAGAAGAGCCACTCGATCCGACGATAGAGCATATACCGGACGAAACCATGTGGTAGAGGGTGAGCGAAAAACTTCGCTGATAAAAATGAAACAGAAATGGCCCGAAGCATTGCAATGATGCTCCGGGCCTTGCTGCATGCGATCATCTTTCAGGACAGGATCACCCAGTCTTCAGTCCTTAGACCCGGGACCCGGGAGAATTCATCTGCGTTGTGCGTGATCACTGAGAGCTGTCGTGTATACGCCTGTGCCGCGATCTGCAGATCATAAGGACCGATGGGACAGCCCTTCGCCTCCAGTAAAGCGCGTATTTTGCCTGCAGCTATGGCATCGTCCGAATCGAACGGAAGCACTGCGAACGGGGACAGGAATGCATAAAGATCATCTCTGGTGCGTTCGCCCCATTTGCTTTTGGACGCGCCGTATTCTAGCTCAAACAGAGTAATTGATGAGACAGCAAAATCATCCGGGTCGAGCCTGAGCATGCGATCCGTCATCGAGGGGAAGGAGTTCTTCATCAGAAAGATACATATGTTGGTATCAAGAAGGTACTTCATCTTCTACAGGTCCTCTCTTTCTGCGACCTGACCCCACGAAGGCTGATCTCTTTCGAAGATCTCTTCGCACTGAAATCTTTCTATCGCCTGCCTGAAGGGCTGCCACGGGTCATCGACAGGATAGGCGATATAAGTCTCTCCGATCTTCTTTATGATGAACTCTCTGCGGTCGGTTTGCATCTCGCTCGGTATCCTGAGAGCCTGACTGTTTCCGTTTTTGAATACTTTCGTAATAGCCATTACCTTACCTCCGGAGCGTACATACAGAATATACACACATGATATATCTACCTGGCCGGCTCGTCAAATCGTGTGGCATCAGGTCCCGAGCACGTCGCTGATGTCAACTCCGAGCAGCCTTGTGAGCCTGACGAAGGTCAGGACGTCCGGGAGCCTCTCTCCGTGTTCCCAGCGGTAGATGGTCTGACGCGAAACACCCATGAGCTCGGCAAGCTCCTGACGGGATATCCCCCGCTGCTCTCTGAGCCGGGAGATCCTGCGGCCTATTACATCTCCTCCGCTGTAGTGCTCCGCGTAGTATTCTTCAGGTATATCAAGGAATGGCTTTCGAAGGTTTTCGAAGGCTTTTTTCAGTTGGCTGCGGCTGACCGGCTTCAGCAGGAATGCGCTGCAGTACAGCTCGAGAGCTTCGTAAGCGAACTCCTTGTAACCTGTAATGAAGATGATGTTGATGATGGGATGGCGCGCGATGAGTCTGCGCGCAAGACTGATACCGTCCATGCCCGGCATGTCGATGTCTAGAAGGGCGACATCGTAGTCGTTCTTCTCTGAAAGCGCAAGAGCAGCCCCTGTGTCTGTCACACAGTCGGTGACTGCATACTGAAAAACAGCCTTCACTTCGCAGTTTATATCTTCCGCTATAAGTTTTTCGTCATCTGCTATCAGTATTCTCATTCTTCTGTACCTTTTATTCTCTGTCCGGCCGGCTGTCCATTCCCGGGATCCGGTATCCTGATGACCGCCTCCGTGCCGCCGGACCCTGTCTTTATCTCAAGAGTCCCTCCGCAAAGAGCCTCGAGTCTTGTCCGCACATTGTTTATTCCCGTCCCCGTATGCGCCTGAGAATGACCGCTTTCCACGCCGCCGAATCCCCTTCCGTTGTCGGATACGGATATGACGATCCCTCTGCCGTCTCTGTCTGTTGAGATAGTGACTTTGCCGCCTTCTGTAAGACCGTGGCGTATCGCG
>JAFRLN010000047.1 GCA_017431175.1 Mogibacterium sp. | reverse complement strand
GAGTCCCATCTCAGTTCCGACTTCGCCGAATGGGCCAACGCCGAGAACCTTGCAGAGCATTACTGTAGCGAGGATGAACATACCTACGAACATAGCGTATCTAACTTTCTTACGGTTGAACTTGGCTACAACGCCAGCCATTGTGTACGCACCTACTACGGAAGCTACGATCATTCCGACGAGTGTCAGGATGTCCATATCTACGAATCCGAAGAACAGGAACGCCTCGATACATACAGGCATTGTGTCTCCTACGTTCAGTGTACCAGGGATCAGTACGTCGTCTACAGACTTTGTCAGCTTGAATGCTGTTGTTGACGGAGCATAGGATCCGATACCCAGTGTGTCGAAGAAGTTAGCAACAAGACCGATGATCATAGTTGAAATGAGGTTCTTCTTCTCCATACCTCTTGCCCATGTCTCTGCGAAAGTCAGACCTGTATCAGGGTCCTTAGCATCGCTTGCCATGAGCATCTTCTGCTTTCTGAGCATGAGTACTATGCAGAGTACGAAACCGATCAGCGAAATTGCTTTTAATACGATCATAAAACAACCTCCATAACAATAATATAATAATGAGATAAGTGCTTGCGGAACCGCTTAAAATACACAATTGCACGCAAAAAGTGATTCCACAAATTCTACAAGCTGATTATAGCATTTCTGAAAACAAAGTCAATATTATTGTGACCGATTTGTGATGAGCTGATGTTAAGTAATTGTCGATAGAATTTGTTAAAACAGTTTTAAGAGATTGACAAAGGTTTTTTGCTTTTTTCATTTAATCTATAGTACAATCTGCTGGTAAGCAGGGCGGCGTAAGATCCCGGTCCCTGAAAACTGCATTTAAAGGAGTTTGTTATGAAACTTAATCCTAACAATGACGTATACCCTGGCGACCTCAGCATACTCAATGTAAGAAAGCAGCAATGGGCGAAGGGTGAAGAGCGTTCAAAGGTATATAACATCGGCGCAGTTGTTATTCTGATCGCAGGTCTCATCTGCATGATCATAGTCAACAGCAAATTCGGCGGCACCACCATGATGAGTCAGCTCCCTCTGCACATTACTATCTGGATCACAGCATTGCTCGCTTTCCTCTTTTCGCGCAAAGGCAAGCAGATCTCTCAGGCACCGTTCTTCGGTTTTCACGATGCAAGGTTCGAGACTGATGATGACACGCTGTATTACAGATATCAGCAGGGCATGACCCTCAGGACTTTTATTATCAAGGACAACAACATCCACAAGATCACAAGAGATGACGAGTGGGGTGTTATTCTTATTGAGGGAGACGGTGTTGTCAATATCGAGAGGCGCGGCGGAGAGACTGAAGAAAAGGTATCTGAATTCTATTGCCTCGTTCCGTTCGACAAGTACGATCTCGATGACCTTCTTCAGCCTTACGGCAAGAAGGTGAAGAACGCAAAGATCTCGCTCCGCCAAAAATATATCGATGAGCATCAGTAGAGAGGAGTCGCTTTATGGCAAGAAACACTAACAGAACAGCCATGCGGAGACGCGAGGAGGCCGGTGAAGTCGTAAGACCTGATACCATAGTTGTCGCCAGCGGCAAGTACGGAAGCTGTACGCAGTATGCAAAATGGCTCATCAGCAGTCTGGGGTGCGACGCTATAGAGTACTCAAGGCAGACACTCGGATACGTGTCTCTCTATCACAACGTCATCTATGTCGGTGCGATCAGAGATGCCGAGATCAGCAATGTCAACATCATGTGGCAGAATTACGGCAATTTCGGACTTGAAGGACGCAAGATCATAGTATGCGGAGTAGGCCTCGGAGATCCGGACAACGCAGATTACAGGGAAAAGGTCATGAAGCGCAGCAGCAGCCTTCCTGATCACTGCTCATTCTATATCCTGCCCGGCAAGATCGACCGCAGCAAGCTCAAGCGCCTTGACAAGCCTCAGTTCGACAAGTTCCTTCTTGACGCCGAGAGGATCTACGGAATGGAAACTGCTCAGCTGATCCTCAGACGGGCATCCGAGGACTACAATGGCATAGACTCAAAGGCTCTCGAGCCTGTCATCGAAGAGATCCTCGCTACACGCAGATAGATGCTCATTCATCTGAATAAGGGCAAAACCCTCTCAACAGAGGGTTTTTTTCGTCTTTTTTGTGACTTAGTGGAATTTTCCCTTTAACATATTGTATTATTGGAATAATTACTGTTCGCTGATGAAAAGCTATCGGAGGAATCATATGAAAAAGATAATCAAAGTCGGAATGCTCGGCATCGGGAATGTCGGGAGAGGCACATATCAGGCTCTCGAGATGAACCATAAGAAGATCGCTGAGACGACCGGCCTCGACATAGAGATAGTTAAGATCTTAAACCGCCACCCGGAGAAAGACCGCGGGATCGATATCCCTGCAGAGAAATACACAGCTGACGTTGATGAGATCCTGAATGATCCTGAGATCGATATCGTAGTAGAGCTTATCGGTGGGATCGAACCTGCAACAGAGTATATGGCGAGAGCGCTTGCCAACGGCAAAAGTGTCGTTACAGCCAACAAGGCAGCTATCGCGGCTAACGGAAAGAGACTTGCCGCGCTCGCACAGGACAATCACGTCCTTCTCAGATTCGAGGCAGCAGTAGCGGGAGGCATCCCGATCCTGACCTCACTCACAACCGCCCTGCTTTCCAACAGATTCTCAGGAGTACACGGTATCCTCAACGGAACTACCAACTATATCCTGACTCAGATGAGTGAGTACGGCAAGAGCTATGAGGATGCTCTCAAAGACGCCCAGATCAAAGGCTTTGCTGAGGCAGATCCAACAGCTGACGTAGAGGGACTGGACGCGGCCAACAAGCTCTCCATCCTGATTTCTCTCATATTCGGTGTGGACGCATCCCCTGCCGTGATCCCGACTCAGGGTATTACGACTGTCGCGACGGAAGATATCAAGTTCGCAGCGGATTCAGGATTCCGCATCAAGCTTCTCGCAAGCGCGCGTGAGATAGACGGCAAGGTCTACGGCAATGTTGAGCCTGTTCTCCTCCCTGTCTCACATCCGCTCGCCTCAGTCAACAATGAGTTCAATGCTGTATTCGTATCAGGTAACGCAGTTGATGATCTCATGTTCTACGGCCGCGGCGCGGGACCTCTTCCTACAGGCAGCGCTGTACTCGGAGATGTTATAGGAGTAGCACGCAAGCTTGAAAAAGATTCTGCGTATGATATCGTTCCTCAGCTCCGTTACGATTCTGATCTTGAATTCGCGGGCGAAGGCACCAGCAAATACTGCATCAGGATGATGGTTCCGGAGAGAGCCGGCATCCTCGGTAAGATCTCAACGATTTTCGGTGAGCACAATATCAGTGTTGAGAATGTACGCCAGAATTCACCTTACACTTCAGACGGTGAGACTGTTGCGGACCTCATCTTCATCGTATTCAAAGTTGAAAAGCCTGTACTTCTTGCGGCCCTTGAGGAAGCGCGCGAGGCAGGAGTCATCAAGTCTATCGACAACATCATGCGCGTTGAAGAATAGCATGAAAGCGGCATAGATGCCGGAATGACACGAGATAAAAAGGGGATGGTTCTGTTGTTATATTGATGACAACAGAACCGTCCCCGTTCCATCTTCGCACGCATGACTGACGGATAATAAAAGCGGCCCCTCGGAGCCGGATCTGACGATCCTGTCCGGCGGGGCCGTTTTCTATCTGTCTGATCAGACCGCATTCCAAGTACTGCAGGCCCTCAAACTATATGATAAGCGCCTTTCAGTAACTCAGAATTATGAATCTTCTCTCTGATTAGCTGTTGAGCAACAGCAGTCCGAATACCAGTGTGAAGAGCGCTACTGTCTCTACGATACCGATAACGATGAAGTAGTTCGCAGTACCTTTGCCTGTTGCACCAAGAGCATCAGATGCAGCAGCAGCACATCTGCCCTGGAAGAGAGCTGACAT
>JAFRLN010000046.1 GCA_017431175.1 Mogibacterium sp. | reverse complement strand
GCGCTGAAGAATTCAGCGCAGGATATGGCGCATTGGTCAAGAGGTTAAGACGTCGCCCTCTCACGGCGGAATCTGGGGTTCGATTCCCCAATGCGCTACCACGGAAAGCCCTTGGGAATCCAAGGGCTTTTATCATTATTCTGTTTTCTGTAATAACAGATGCCGGATGTCCCCCGCCTCAGAATGAGCTCAGGCGGAAGACTTCATGTAAGGGGTATTATTATGTACGGAGCAATACTCGGAGATATCATAGGCAGCATCTATGAGCATAAGAGGATCAAAAGCAAAGACTTTGAACTCTTCGGAACGGATAACAGTTTTACCGATGATACTGTAATGACGGTTGCTGTCGCTGAGGGATACATGTTCTTCCTGCGCGACCATTATCCGGACTTCTATGTGGGCAGGACCGGTTCAGATGTGCCGTTTACCGTTGACGATGATATGATCTCTGTACTCAGAGATTCGATCATCAGAAGTATGGTCTTCTATGGCAGGAAATATCCTTATGCTGGATACGGCGGAAACTTCATCCGCTGGCTGAAATATAAGCATGAACCCTACTTCAGCTGGGGCAATGGCTCCGCGATGAGGACATCATCCGCCGGATGGATATTCAGTGACATAGAAACTGTCAGGAAAATGGCGGCGATCCAGGCCGAGGTCTCACATAATCACCCGGCAGGGATCATTGGGGCAGAGGCAGTCGCGTCTGCTGTATTCCTCGCCAGAACAGGCAGTTCCAAAGAAGAGATAAGGGACTATATAACGAAAGAATTCGGCTACGATCTTGACCGGACAGTCGACAGCATAAGACCGGGTTACCGCTTTGATGTATCATGTCAGGGAAGTGTGCCTGAGGCAATTATATCCTTCCTCGACGGAGCGGACTTCGAAGATACAGTGAGGAACGCGGTATCACTTGGCGGAGACTCAGACACCCTTGGGGCTATGGCGGGTTCTGTTGCGGAAGCGTACTTCGGAGTTCCGGATGAACTCAAAGCAAAATGCGAACAGTACTTACCTGAAATCATGCTGGAAACACTTCACACATTCAGCAGACGCTGGCAGTAATGACTGCACCGGTGTGTAACAAAGAGAGAAAGCGGGGGAATTTACGGAATATGAACAGAATTGAATTTGAACAGTTAAACAATACGCGGGACCTCGGAGGCATCGCGGCAGAAGACGGCCGCACGATCGTTCACGGCAGACTGATAAGAAGCGGGAGACTTGGAATAGGTTCTGAGAATGATATCGATAAGATCGGTGGGCTGGTTTCTGCAGTGGTGGATTTCCGCAGCGACAATGAAAGAGAAGAGACCCCGGATCCGGATATCGATGGCGTAGAGAACCTGCATGTTCCGATCATTGAGGACCTCGCGGCCGGTGTCAGCAGAGATCAGAAGTCGGATGAAGAAGCATTCATGATGCTGGCTAAGGATCCGGAGGGAGCCCTTAACTATATGTGCAGAACCTACGAGGGCTTCGTTACTTCTGAATCAGCGCGCAGAGGATACAGACGGTTCATAGATCTGCTTCTGGACGGCAGGGACAAGGCAGTACTCTGGCACTGTACAGCAGGTAAGGACAGAGCAGGATTTGCTACAGTCATAGTCCTTGAGATGCTGGGCGTAGACAGAGAGACTATTTTCCGGAACTACCTGAGGACAAATGAACTCATTGAAAGCGATATCAGAGGAATGGTCAGGATGTTTTTCAGAATGATCGGGGGCGGCGGACATGAGACAGAACGCGCGCTCAGATATATGTTCAGCGCAAGGAAAGAATATCTCGATGCCGCGTATGACAGTATAGAACGTAATTACGGGGATTTCAGAGCGTTTTTGACTGAGGGACTGGGGCTTAATGAAGAGGATATCACAAGAATGAGAGATATGTATCTCGAACAGAACCTGTAGAGAGCATATACTTAAGATCAATTTGTCAGAATGAAAGAGAAGAAGTTCAGTAAGTTTTCTGTTCCTCTGGGATTGCTGGATTACATCAACCCGATACTGTACAGCATAACAATAATCACGATCATCAGGAATACAGGCGCCGGCATGGGAATACCTTACAGCACGCTGCTTCTTACCGGCGCGGTAATATCGATCTTTTTCGGCTTTGTCATACCGACCGGAAAAGTCATTGTAGGACTTGGCATAATTGAGTTCGTTATGCCTGTCAGTCTGGTATTCTGCGTGAACACCGGTATCCTTATGTCCGGACTGATGTTGCTGAGATATGTGATGGGTATGAGCGGAACTGTGTTATGCGCTCTGACTGCCGCCATCATACTGATCCTGATCCTTATATATTCGAAAACGGGGAAAATCAATTCTGCCGCAGTACTGACCGGCGCTGCCGGGTATCTGCTCCTGTATATCTCGCTGATCACGATTTCAGCACAGAAGGGGATGACCGGGCCGGTCATTATGTATGCAGCCGCTATCCTGCTTTTTGTGATGCTGTGCGGAATTGGTATCAAGGCAGATCTGAAGAATCCGAAAGTCCATTGGGTAATAGAGATATCCAATGTTATATGCCAGTTTCTGGTAGCGGCAGCGACTGTGGTCCTGTTCTCATGAACAGTCTGCAGATTGTCCGGAATATCAGTCATATGTCAGAAACAAAGCTCCCGGAACACTGTGTTGCGGGAGCTTTGATGTTTTCTTCAGGACCGGAGGGCCGTATCAGTCTGTGAAGTATTTCTGGATTTCGGCGCTTGCTACACGGCCGACTTTGAGCTCATCAAGTCTTGCGTAATGAGGCAGTGTTCTGTGTGCCTGCCATGCATCCACGTCTTTCCAGAACTCAACCAGGAACAGATCATCAGGATCTTCTGTTGAATAGTAGAATGAGTAATTGAAATTACCTTCTTCATTGCGCGAAGCGGTATCGATCCCTTCTTCCCTTATAAGTTCACGCAGCTCTTCTCTCTTGCCCGGCACGCATTTGAATGTAACATTGAGCACTAACATAGTCCAACCATCCTTTCATATTCATCATTATTGTATTTCATATAGTAGATTATCAGTTAATCTGATTTAAATCAATAAGGGCATCGAGTATACTATGAGAGTACAGACATCGGCACGTGAAAGGATACACTATGAAGATAATCATCTGTGGAAAAGGCGGATGCGGCAAGAGTACAGTAGCGACTCTGCTTGCGAGAGCATATGAAAGAGAAGGCAGAAACGTCCTTGTCGTTGATTCAGACGAGTCAAATTACGGACTGCACAGGCAGCTCGGGCTGGATCTTCCAGAAGATTTTACTCACTATTTCGGAGGGAAGAAGGGCGCGTATAAGGTGTTCGATGACAAAGGATGTGTGTTTGATACAAAATGGAGCATCTCAGATATTCCGGATGAATATCTTTCCGGTGAAAACAATCTGCATATGCTGGCTGTCGGCAAAATCGCCGAAGCGGAAGAAGGCTGTGCCTGCGGAATGGGATTTACCGCAAAAATGTTTCTTGATAATCTCGAGACTTCAGAAAATGATGTGGTGATAGTAGATACCGAAGCCGGTGTCGAGCACTTCGGAAGAGGGCTTGACAGGTTCGCGGATGTTATTCTGATGATCATAGATCCTTCGTTCGAATCGATACATCTTTCAGGAAAGATCTATGATATGGGCAGATCGCTTGAAAAGCCTGTATATTTCATACTGAACAAGGTCAGCGAAGAACAGGCAGAAATGGTAAAGGAAGCAGTCAGGGATAAGGAAGCGGTAATCGCGTCGGTTCCATCGGATCCTGCGATATTGATGGCCGGGCTGAAAGGTGACGCGCTGGATGCAGACGTGCCTGAGATCAGAAAAGTGACAGATCAATTATCCGTGCTGCAGCATAGGAATTAGTATGATAAAGTGATGGAGGGACAGGAAATGTATATCAGTGAGGTCATGACAACTGCTCCGGAAGATGAAAGAGGGGCGCTCGAAACCAGAGTATACCGGGAGCTTGAGAAGCTTAACATCAAGTACGAGAGAGTAGACAATGATAAAGTCGAGACAATGGAAGAGTGCGTTGAGATCTCTGAAAAGCTCGGCGCGGAGATCAGAAAGACTATAGTAGTATGCAACAGGCAGAAGACAGAATTCTATCTGGTTATCCTGCCGGCAGGAAAGAGGTTCGATTCCAAACTCTTCGCGGCAATGATGAGGACGGCAAGAGTTTCTTTCGCGTCACCGGAAGACATGGAAAAGGTGATAGGTCTCACTCCGGGTGAAGCTTCTGTCATGGGCGTGCTGAATGATACTGACGGAAAAGTGCAGGTCGTGATCGACAAAGCGGTAGCGGATGCTGAATGGTTCGCCTGCAATCCGGGTGCCAATACGACTCATATCAGATTCAAAACCAGACAGCTGATCAACAGCTTCCTGCCTGCAGAAAAACATAAGCCTGAGATCATAATGCTGTGACATCGTAGCGGAATGGTAAACAACACAGAAAGACGTATCGCATTAAGAAGAGCAGAGAATACCCTGATGGTAGTCGGTCTTGGGATCATACTGTTCTCAGCCTGGTCTGCGGTCAGGACCGTAGGCCTGGTTTTGCTGTACAGAACTAAAATACTGACAATCATCAAAAAACCTTTAGGTGAAATGGATGATGTGCCGATCAGTGATAACACTCTGTTCGGAATACTGCTTGCTATGGTCGGTATCTTTCTCTTATTTACGATCGCGCTGAGGCTGTTTATCGGGTTGTCCGCTATGGCTGAAGCCAGGGGCAAGAGGTCCGGCATATTCTACATACTGCTGACGGTGTTCCTCATATGGGTCAATATTCATTTTACGATCGATACTTTCCTCAAAGTGGTGGCAACGCCTGCTGTTGACTATGAGCTGGAGAGTCCTACATTCGCGGGTGTTTTTATAGAGCTGACATCTGTCGTGATGATGATAGAGATGATGATCTCGGCTGTCAGGGTCAGGAAATACAGAAAGCAGGAACGGCAGGAGGTCAGTGATGCAGCTTGATTTCCATTATTACGCTACATACTGCGCTGCCTTTATTGCAGGGTACACACATGAAGAGAGCCTGCGGATCGCTTACTGTGCTCAGTTTACTGACTGCTGCTCAGATACATTCCTGCGGAGGATACGCGGGCCGCGTCAGGCGGCAACGACCCAGCTTCAGGCTGAACTGATGGACGCGAATACTGATCCTGTCGGTCTTCAGAACATAACAAGGATATGGGCTTCGTTTCATTTCCTCCCGGCAGATCTCAAAGCGACCCGCGATAAGTGCAGTAAGAGATATCTGAAAAAGTACAGACTGATCTGCGGCCCGAATGGTCCGCTTCTTGCTGATACTGTCGAGCTTGCAAAAGGAAAAGGCCTTGAAGCTGCTGGCCTTGCGATGCACGTTCTCGCCGATACCTGGGCGCACAGGCATTTTGCCGGTACTCCTTCGCTGTCTGTCAACAATACGAATTATTACTTCTATGAGATCATCCCTGACGGTGAAGGATATACAGAGAGAAGCGTGGTGTTCAATCACAATCCTTCATCCGCAGACGATATCGAAAGAGGCCTGTACACGAACAGTCTGTATCAGGGATCCGAAAATTCCATTATGAACCTCGGCCATGGAAGGGCAGGCCATCTCCCGGATTACAGCTTTGCCAGATACAGATATCTGCCGGCGTGGGGAGAGTACAGAGAGATCATCAAAGACAATCCTTCCGATTATCTGCACGCGTTCACACAGATGATCTACGCTCTCAGATATCTTCGGGGTGAACATGAAGTGTTCGAGACCGGCCGGTATGACGCGCAGGAAATGGGCGAGTGGACCGATGAGGTTTTAAAGATCATCAGCAGGAGACAGCTCGATGCTTCCTCAGACTGGAAAAGTCTTGGCGAGAGTCTTTCAGGCTGCGCAGCAGAAGACTTTGATCTCGAAAAATACACAGGTGAATACACTCAGGCTGAAGATGCAGAGAAAGACGATACTGTTCTCGGACGGTACTTCCTTGCAGCGCTCGCGCAGAAAAGTATGGTCACCAACAGGATTTTTACTTCGGGAAATAATCTTGCGGGTGAGTCAGTTGATTTCAGGAAACATGGATTCAGGGGAATGCGCGATTTCAGAAGACTGATAAGAGAGGCGGCGCAAAATGACTAAACTGGGAAGGGTGACCAGGGTATTTACCGGAATAATAATAATGCTGTTTGCGGTAATACTGTTTATAATGCCGCCCGAGGACGGCATAAGAGCAATTGCGGGTATCATGAGCCTGATGTTTACCATCAGGGGCATACAGACATTATTCTATTATGTAAGTATGGCACGATCTATGGTAGGCGGCAAGTTCATGCTGTACCGGGGAATCATATATCTGGACATCGGCATTTTTACAACTTCTATGACCAATACTCAGCCGATATATGTGATCCTGTACCTGGCTGCCGTACACACTTTCTCCGGTGTAATTAATCTTCTGAGAATAAAAGAATCCCGATCGGTCGGATCAAAGGGATGGAGAATGCATGCGCTGCTGGGGATCACCAATTTTATACTGGCGTGGATACTGATCGCAGGAGGTTTTATTACGCACTCACTCAACACCATATTGTATATATACGCAGGCGGTCTTGTATATACAGCTGTAATGCGTATCATATCTGCATTCCGGAGAACGGCAATCGTATATATTCAGTAGACCGGAGATACGGACAGACAAGAAAAAGAGCTCTTCGCTTTTCGGCGAAAAGCTCTTTTCAGTTGATGTTTCATGTGCTATCGGGTGAAACGGAAGCTGCTGACTTCACCATGAGCGTCAAGCGCGTAGATATAGTCTCCTATGTAAACGCTTCTGCTGATGCTGCTGCTGTCAAGTCTGTGCTGATCATATACCGTGAGGCTGTCTTCTGCACCGAACACAAGCACGCCTGTTTCAAAGCGGCTCTCATATGACGGCATCATCACTTCAGCATTATTCCCGCTCTGAACCTCTGCGTCTTCCGCGCCTTCTTCGATGATGATGACATCGGACTCTTCCGGCTCAATAGTATGCCAGACCTCGTATGGTATTGCGTACCATCCTTCTCTGGTATTGACAGTAAGAGCCTTGTGTGTGCTCTGAGCAGGGGAATTCATATCCTGGAATTCCTTGCTGTCAAGGACCTTCGGCTCTGACGGGTCGCTGATATCGAAGAGCGCCAGCTTGAGTCCTGCGGCGTATTCTCCGCCGTAACCATTGTCTCCGGTAGCGTAGCCGATCCCCAGCAGTCTCCCTTCGCCGGCTGGTATGAGCAGGGATGAGAAACCGTCGATCTTGACTTCACCGTCTATGCTCGGCTGCGAAGGATCACTGAGGTCAATTATGAACAGCGGATCTATCTGCTCATAAGTTATGACATAGGCCTTGTCTCCAATGTATCTTACGGATTTGATGCTCTCATTGCGGGCAAAACCTGTCAGCTTGCCGGTTTCCTTCAGAGACTCGTCCAGGACGAAAAGGTTGTTGACGTCCATACCGTCCCGCTGTGAGGTAGTTGCTATGCGCAGACAGCCGTCTTTCTCATCCATCGAAAACTGATCTTTGATCGCTCCGCGGACCCTTGCGGTGGCGTTGAACCGGATATTGAGCCCGTCGAGACTAGCTCTGACGATTCTTGTATAGGATGTCTGCTTATCGCTGTCCCATTCAAATGCCGCAGAATAGAGATTGTGATCATTGCAGTAGATGTCTTCAGATGCTCCGAAAACAGCATGTGTCTTACACTTGCCCTGGGCTCCGGAGGTGATGTCTATTGCCCCGAGCACTACATAGGTTGACTTCTGAGGATCCGGTACACAGCAGATATCGGACGCGTCCATATCACTGTATTCACCGTCAGTGTAGACTTTCGGTACGGTACGGCCTCCTTTATACACATAATCGCTTGTCACCAGATACACATAATCTCCGACCATACGGCTTGATACAACATCACCTGTCTGGCGGTAACTGCTGAGCAGTACCGGATTTTTTCTGTCGGATATATCGTAAGTCACTACTCCTGCGTATCCGTCATCCTCATCATAGATTCGTCCTACTGTCACCAGAGTATCTCCTTTGAGGAAAATGTCCTGGATGTAGTTTTCGATCCCTTCAGAACCAATGACTGACATGCGCTTGGTTTCACCGTCTTTTGCAGACAGTATGACTACTTCCGCGTCGTCATTGACATAGTAGATGTACTTTCCGTCAGTCTTGACGATATCTGCTTCATCGACCTCCTCTACCTGAAGATATGTATCAGAGTGATCCGGCTGGGAGGCATCTGTTACAGCATTGCTGCCCGGACTTGCTGTCTTGGCTGACATTCCGGCCTCTGAAGAATCTGCTGAATCCTCGGCTGCCATTTCCGAATCTTCGAGGATGAGATCCCCGTGGCCGCCCCATGTGTCAAAGCTTGTTGTCTCACTGAGGCTGTTTACCAGTCTGCTTATTTCCGACTGATTCCTGAAAGTATAGAGCTCGCCGTTGACAAGATCTGTATCAGGAGGAGCGTTCAGCACCCTGTACACCCCTGTCACACCGAAGAGCGCGACCACCGCGCATGCTGCCGCCGCAGCCCATTTCTTCAGTGTCCGGCGCTTTTTAGGCGCCGCCGGGACAAAAGTTTTCTGTTCAGCTTCTGAAGGCTCTGTGCCCGAGATCATCGCCATGATTCTGTCTTCATTCAGGCTGTCAGGAGCCATGATGCCGTCGGATCTGAATCTGTCCCTGATATATTCAAGATCTGAATTGTGATCCTTGTTCATGTTCGTTCCCATTTTCTGACTCTCCGTTAATAGATATGATAATGCGTTCTGTGTTTCTGCTATGAACAGATACAACAGGTGCTGGGCCTATGAAAGGTATTCTCTCATTTTGGCAAGGCTGCGTGACAGCTTGGATCGTACGGAACCCGGCGTCATACCTGTGATCCCTGCGATCTCACTGCTGGTCAGTCCTGCAGCGGCCGAGAGCAGTACGATCTCACGTTCCTCCTCCTTCAGCTGTGAAAGCGCTTCCGCGAGCTCAATGGACACTGAAAGATCAGATGAGCCGGGCATTGTATGTGAGCCTGCTGTATCATCATATATCCGCTCAAGGTTTTCCCTGAGATCGATTGTCTTGCGAAGCTGCTTCATGCAGCGGTTGTGAAGGATCCTGAATATCCACGCTCCGAACGCGGATGTGCTGCGGAGGCTGCTGATGCCCTGCCATGCTGCGAGTATGCATTCAGAGACAGCGTCTTCAGCGTCATCGGGACTGCCGAGACGGTAGAGGGCATAGCGGTAGAGCTTTTCCTTGTACATTCCGTACAGTTCGCAGAAAGCCTCTCTGCTGCCGTTCCTCGCTTTTTCGGCAAGGATGATTTCATAAGTCATGTCTTTGTTATCTGCCACTTTTATTACCTCTTGATGTAAGGCGATGAGAGTGAATCAAAATATTATGTCTGATCAGTCACTCCTGTAGAGAGCTCTCACAAATATAGTATCGCAGAACATCCGGAGTGTTGCAAAAAATAAACTGTATTGTGTTATAATTGATTTCAATTTGAGACAGACCTGAACAGGAAAGGATGGTTCAGTACTATGGACAGAGCTGAAAGAGCGGCAATGCTCCACAGAGAAGGATATAACTGCTGTCAGGCAGTAGCCTGCGTTTTCGCGGACGCTGTCGGAGTCGATGAGGCTCTTCTCTACAGGATAGGAGAGGGCTTTGGCGCCGGAATGGGCACAGGCAGAGGAGTCTGCGGTGCTGTATCCGGAGCGGCGATGATCGCCGGCCTTGTGCACAGTGACGGCAACATTGCAGATCCGGGGCAGACCAAGAAATTCTCAACCAGAGCCGCAGGCAATATACAGAGGAAATTCACAGAGCAGGCCAAAAGACTGATATGCATTGATATCAAAACCGGCAACAACGGTCAGAGCTTTACTTCGTGCGATGACTGCATCAGGATCGGTGTAAAACTCGTAGAAGAAGAACTCGGAATATGAACGATTACAAAAAAGGGGTGCTCTGCGTACTGTCCTGTCAGCTGATCTGGGGCTTCTGCCCTATATACTGGCAGGCTCTCGTGCCGATACCTTCATGGATAATAATCCTGTACAGGATCGTGACCATGTTCGTATTTTCATATATAGGCGCGAGGATCAGGTACAGCAGAGAAGAGATATGGGGACCTTTCAGGGATGCGGCTGTCAGACGCAAATATATAACCGCCGGACTGGTACTGACTGTAAACTGGAGTATCTATATCTGGGCAATGACATCAGAGAGGGTGATACAGGCATCGATCGGGTACTATATTGAGCCGATCGTGATCTGCGCGATGGGCATTATCGTATTCAAAGAGCAGCTTACGAAATACAATATCACCGCTATGCTGTTCGCCCTGACGGCTATTATTGTGATACTTATTCATTACAGGCAGATCCCGGGTGTTGCGCTCGGGCTTGCGTGCACATGGGCGGTATATTCAGCAGTCAAGAAGACTTCTGAAGTGCCTGCCATCATAGCACTGGTGTATGAAACTATGGTCTATGCAGTGCTCGCGCTTTTCGCCATATTTTATATTGAGACAAAGGGGATCGGGGCCCTCAGCATGAATATACCCGGCAAGTACGCTCTGATGTATCTCAGCGGACTTGTGACACTCGTTCCGGTTGCGCTCTTTGCTGTCGCAGCCAGAAAGGTCTCGCTTTTCGTTATAGGACTCACTCAGTATATCAGTCCGACGATATCGCTCCTGCTGGGGATATTCCTTTTCAGAGAGCCTGTCGACAGCGTCCAGATCATCGCGTTCATAATCATCTGGACCGGACTTTGCTTCTTCACTTACGGAGAATTCAGAGAGAGCGTCAGGACAAGTGCCTGAGCCTGGCAGCCGGACATAAGAAGATCAAGAGCTGAAAAATGTCTGAATCTGAGATAAAAGAGAAGAACTTCAATAAGAAAGACCGCAGGAAATCCGATCCTGCCGGAAGAAAGGACCTGACGCAGGGATCGATCCTTGATAAGGTCCTTTTATTTGCCATACCGCTTGCGCTGACAAGCATGCTTCAGCAGCTGTTCAACGCGACTGATGTTGCAGTTGTCGGGAGTTTCGCGAGCAAGGAGGCAATGGCTGCTGTAGGAGGGAATGCCCCGGTAGTATCACTGCTCGTCAACTTCTTTGTCGGGCTTTCTGTCGGAGCCAATGTCGTTATTGCAAGATATATCGGAGCAAAAGACACAGGCGGGGTCCGCAAGGCTGTCGGAACTGCTATGTCGCTTGCTTTACTGTGCGGAATTTTCATTGCGGCAGTGGGTAATCTGATCGCCGGCCCGATAGTCCGGCTGCTCGGTGTGCCCGGTGAAGTCGCACCTTATTCTCTCCTGTATCTGCGGATCTTCTTTGCCGGCGCGCCATTCCTCATGCTGTACAATTTCGGAGCTGCAGTTTTCAGAAGCAACGGAAATACCAGGACACCTCTCATCTGCCTGTTTACCGGCGGAGTCCTCAATGTCGGGGCCAATCTGTTCTTCGTACTTGTTCTCGGCATGGATGTCGATGGCGTCGCGATCGCCACTGTCCTCTCTAACTTAGTCAGTTCAGTGATGCTGATCAGGAGGCTTGTGAATGAAGAGAGCGTGATACGGCTCGACGTAAGCCAGCTTCGCATCGATCCGGGCACTCTTGCGTTCATGGTCAGGATAGGGCTGCCGGCGGCTATGCAAAGCGCCGTTTTCTCTATTTCCAATCTGTGCGTTCAGACAGCGATCAACAGCCTGGGGGCAGATGTTATGGCTGCGTCATCCGCTGCTTTCAATATTGAGATATTCATATTCTTCATCATCAATGCCTTCGGCCAGACACTTGTGACCTTCGTCGGTCAGAACTACGGAGCCGGAGAATATTTGAGGTGCCGGAAGATCGTAAGGAGGACACTTATCGTCAGCTGGTGCGTAGCAATGGCAGCCAGCGGGCTTATGATCATCGCTGCAGAGCCTCTCATGAGACTGTTTACTGACGATCCTTCGATCATAAAACTGGGAGTTCTCAGGATCAGGATACTGATGTATTCCGAGACACTGAACGTATTCATGGATAATATGTCCGGAGCCATGAGAGGACTCGGCAAGTCCCTGATCCCTGCGCTGATAACCCTGTTCGGGGTATGCGGCACCAGGATCACGTGGGTTTTCACAGGCTTCAGAATGTACCATACGTTCTTCTCTCTGATGATAGTATTCCCGGTAAGCTGGGGAATCACTGCAGTGTTCGTCACCATAATGTATATAAGAACACGCAATAAAATGCTTCCGGCAGAGTAGAAAAGGGAGCAGGGGAGACGAAGTGTGGAGCAGATACAAATTGGCGATTTTGTATCAATTTCAGAACAAAGTTTGTATCGCCTGCGTATCAACGCTGACAGGACGAAGCAGCCTTTCTTAAATATTATTTAGATGATTTGGGCAAGAACTGCAGATATAATAATTGCAGGATAAAGCACTTATAAGCGAAGCTTTTAACATAAGCTTCGCTTATTCATTAGGATACTGTTCGTCCGGACCGAGGGGGTAATCTGTGCGGCCGGAATCGTTGTTATACTCATAATACAGGTGAAGGACATGAAGTACGAACAAGGCACTGAACAGATGATGGACGCTCTTAAGGGCATACACGGAAAGTTCAAAAAACTATACGGCCAGGCCGCGCTCCGTCTGGATCAGGACAGCTATCTGTTCACCGGAGGGAATAAACTCCTTTCTGAAACGACCGAAGCAGACCTTGTAATGTGTGACATCAAAACAGGCGGGATAGGGGAGATATTCAGAAGCAGACCGGATATAAACGGTATACTGTTCGGGGTTACGATGGACTTGGTCACTGTATCTGACAGAGATGAGCCTTTGCGGACTGCTCTTGAGGATCTTGCGCACCTGACAGGTGCAGAGCTTAAGGTCAGCCAGGATACCGCTCCGGCAAGTATAGTCGCGGCACTCGAAGATACGACCGTCTGCCTTGTAAAAGGCGCGGGCGGTATTGCGACAGGATCCAACATCAGGAAAGCTGTAGCAGGGATGCAGATCCTGGAGAAAGCATGTGAAGCAGAAGTCCACGGCAAACTCCTGGGCGGCACGGTAGCTCTGGACCGGGAACTGGCTGAAAGTATCCGTGAGGAGTTCAGGTCAGACTATGTGAACCGGAACGAGGAGCAGAGCGTTCCTTTTGTGGGGTTCGAAGAAGAAGAGTTTGCCCTCAGAGTCCGGCTGATAGAGACAGGCAAGGAACTTGTCAGACAGGATCTGATCTACGGATCATGGGGCAACCTGTCAGTGAGGTATGGAGAAGACGAAATGCTCATTACGCCTTCTTCCATGGATTATTTTACAATCAAGCCTGAAGATATTGTCAGAATGAATATCAATACGCTTGTATACGGTGAGCAGAGGATACCGAGCAGCGAATCTTCTATGCATGCGGCTCTGTACAGGACTCTTCCTGACTGCGGGGCGGTCATCCATACTCACTCCAACGCGATGTCAGTTTTTGCGGCATGCGAAGCCGGGTTTGCATTAAGCAATCCGGAGGTCAGAGCTGTGATCGGAGATGTGCTGGTCACAGGCAGAGCAAAGCCGGCAACTCCTGAACTCGCGGCCGCAGTGTGCGAGACGATGAAGAAGACACACAATGCAGTGATACCTCATCACGGAGCAGTGTTTATCGGTCCGTCGATAGACGTAGCTTACAGGATCGCAGAGGCTGCAGAGATCAAGGCAAGAAACATCCTCGGATTCGACGCAGGCACTGTGCCGGACGATACAGAAGAGTAAAATAAAACGAGGCGCAAGCCTCGTTTTTTTACGCTATGATCGATTCCGCGACTGCGTCCCATGTTATGGAACTTGTATCGGGAAGTGCTCCCGGCAATTCGCCGCTCCTGATCCCGACCATCAGATCTCTCAGTATTCTGATAAGGCCTGAGATGGACGCCTCACGTCCCGCTCGTGTAGGTTCATCGACGGAAGCCATCTCCGGCATCGGGATAAAACGCACGTTGTGATCAGGCACCTTTGAGCTGACCCACTGCTGCACACCCGGAAGATCCGTACAGACCGGAACCGCGCCGGATGCCATTGCCTCTATCAGGACAAGAGGGAGCCCTTCATAGAATGACGGGAGTACGAAAATGTCGCTGGACCTGAATATCTCAGCGAGCTGATCCTGAGGTATCTGACCGACCCAGTGGATGTATGCCGGAGCAGTGTCAAGCAGAGCGCGAACCGGGATCTCCTGGCATCCGCCTGCCATAGTGACTTCAAACGGCGGTACAGACGGGTCAGATGACAGCTGGCTCAGGGCAGCAAAGAATTCAGGAATGCCTTTGGCGGCACTCATCTTGCCGGCATAGCTTAACCTGACAGGCAGATCATGATCTGAGATCTGGCTCCGCGGCTGCCTTCCGGCCGTGTTGAACCGTATGCTGTTATAACCCGTGCCGACAACTGTGATACTGCTTTCAGGGACACCGTACAGCTCGGAGATCCTGTGTGCCTGCTCTGAGTGAAGAGCAAAAATGCGGTCCAGAGAAGAGATATCATCTTCGATAAGATCCTTTAAGTGAGGACAGCTGACAGCCTGCCTGAGATCAGACCCGTGCGATAGTCCGCATACTTTCCTGCCTGGAAAGTGCTTTCTTACCATTGCGGTAAGAAGGAACAGGTGGTGGCATATTATGAGGTCGGGATCCAGATCTTCGACCGCGCGTTTTACCACACTCATGAAAGCGCTCTCCATCTGAGAGATCATCGAAGGAGTGAGATCTCTGTACATTGTGGATGTATACGGCATGATATCCGACATGCCGGTGACCGGGAAAGGAAGGGCAGGGACAAGCGAGCCTTTTGTCTTGCAGCTGCAGAACAGAGTGTCTGCAGACGCGGGTGTACAGGCTGATGTATCTGTAAAGAATACCGGATAGCAGATGACTCCTTCAGGAAAATCAACGCTGTCATCAGGATAGATCCCGCAGACTACAGCCTGCCGGTGACCGGCCCTGTTCCATGAACGGACAAGCTCAGTGAGATAAGTGCCGCTGCCTGTCGAGTGAGGTTTCTGTGCTGTAATACTTAATATGTTCATAACTGTTTGGTTATATATAGGGGCATATAATAGTTATAGAGACTTCACAATAAAAACACATTGCAGCCCCGTGTAACACTTGAAATATGAGCCATAAAAGTGTATAAATTAATAGGCGGGGGCAAAAGCCTGTTTATTGAATCGTACAGGCTTCCTCAAGTTAAATCAAGCGAAAATTATAGAATGAGGCTGACTCCTTAACGGGGACAGCTTTTTTTGTAAGAGGCTGAGGAATGGGACTTTTTTACGAAGCAGACAAGTCATTTGAAGACCTGATGAAAGACAAGAAGAACTTCGTCTTCATAGGTGAAGCAGGCAGCGGCAAGAGCGAGATCGTTCTTAATGTCGCGAACAAACTGGCTCAGATGACAGGGAAGAATGTCGACCTGTTTGACCTCGACCAGACTAAGCCGCTTTACAGGTCGAGAGATATGAAGGATGATTTTACCGGACGCGGAGTTACGATCCACTATCAGGATCAGTATCTCGACGCGCCTGTGATGGTGGGCGGAGTCAGGGTGTCTCTGATCAGCGATAATTACACCCTTCTGGATATCGGCGGCGGACATCAGGCTGCCAAGTTTGCCGGAGCGTACAGCGATCTTCTCAGCAAAGATGATTCAGTACCGGTGTACATCATCAATCCTTACAGACCATGGACCAAAAGTGTAGAGGCCATCGACGGCACGATGAGCCATATTCTCGGATCCATGAGACTCGATCATATATATTTGCTCGCTAACCCTAATCTGGGTTACGCCACTACCGTTAATGAATTCATGGAGGGACTGGAGAAGATAGACTCACTGCTGGATGGATATACTGTTGTCAACAGCGCATGTGTCCGCAGAGAGATCTATGAAGAGGCGCAGTCACAGACGGATAAACATCTGGTACCGATCGACCTCTTTCTTACCTATTCATGGGTTGATTAAAGCCGGCGCGGATCTTACTTCCGCAGACGGCATATCAATAGATATTGTTACTTATCACTAAGGAGGGAAATTAATGGCAAGAATCGAAATCACAACAGAAGCTTGCAAATCATGCTCCTACTGTGTCATCTCATGCCCTAAGAAGTGCATCGAGATCGGCAGCGACGTTAACTCCAAGGGATACCTCTACGCGATCTCCGCAAGACCTGAAGACTGCATCGGCTGTGCGATGTGCGCTCAGATCTGCCCGGAATCCGCTATTGAGGTATGGAGATAGGAAAGGAGACTGGTATGGCAGAACGTGTATTTATGAAGGGCACCGAAGCAATCGCTGAGGCAGCCGTTAGAGCAGGATGCCGCTTCTTTGCAGGCTATCCGATCACACCGCAGAACGAGATCCCTGAGTACATGGCAAGAAGACTTCCTGAGGTAGGCGGTACTTTTGTACAGGGCGAGAGTGAAGTAGCTTCCGTCAACATGCTGTACGGTGCTGCATCAACAGGAATCAGAGCAATGAGCTCATCATCATCCTGCGGCATCTCACTGTACAGTGAAGGCGTTTCTTACTGCGCATCCGCACGTATCCCTATGGTATACGTCAACGTGCAGAGAGGAGGCCCGGGAATCGGAGCTATCCAGCCGGCGCAGCAGGACTATCTGCAGGCAACCAAAGCTTCCGGAAACGGCGGATTCAGAATGATCGTACTTGCACCTGACTCAGTTCAGGAGTGCGTAGATATGGTCTATGAGGCATATGACCTTGCAGAGAGGGATCAGAACCCGGTGCTCGTACTGACAGACGGAGTAATGGGTACTATGATGGAGCCTGTTGTACTCCCTCCGATGAAGACGGATGAGGAACTCGCTGAGTGCAGAGCAAAATTCATGCCGAGAGCTATCGTAGGACATCCTCTCGGACAGCAGGCATACTGCAGACCTGGTTCAGTCGGCGATGGTCAGGAAAAGGCTAACATCGAAGCTGCAGCTATGTACAAGACCTGGGACAAGGACATCAGAGTCGAAGAATTCATGATGGATGATGCTGAGATCGTATTCGCTGCATACGGAATCTCCGCCCGTATCTCAAGAGCAGTCGTAAGAGAGCTCAGAGCACAGGGCGTCAAGGCCGGTATGATCAGACCGATCACTATCTCACCGTTCCCGTATGATACATTCAGAAATCTTGATTTTGACAGAGTAAAGGGAATCATCGATGTAGAGATGTCGATCCCTGCCCAGATGAGATGGGATATCGATTTTG
>JAFRLN010000045.1 GCA_017431175.1 Mogibacterium sp. | reverse complement strand
TGAGTACCATCATGACGGTACCCCAGACAAGACCGTCTAGGTAGCTTATAAATTCACCAATGCTCATATAAAACCTCCTTACAAATTCACCAGAAACTGGTTAGAAAGATAAGCGTACTCGTCCAGATTTGTGGCACATAAAATACGCCAATCTGAATTTATACAATAAAATTGTAGAACGGTAGTTTTATCTTGTCAAACAAAAACATTGTCAAGAAAATGTCATTGTTCACTAAATCGTCACAAATCATTGATTTTTCAATGGTTTAATACACGCTTAAAATTCATTAGGCTCAGAAAAAAAACATAGTGATACATATTTAACTATCAAAAATGGTTGAAATATGAACGCTTTCGGGGAATAGGACCAGCTAAAGGCCGGTGTAATCAGGCTCCACTGCTCTGCGGCAGTTCTGAACCTGCTGTTCCGCAGTTACAGTCCTTGCGTGCTGACGATCTGTTAACCCGGAACTGACTGCCGGAATAATTCTGTATTATTATGTAGAAAACTTGAGCTGATGGTGATACAATACTATGGCTTATATGCAAAAACATTTTCCGCTTGATGAATCGTTTCTGACAGCGGATGTGCGGGATCAGGCTGGGACATACATATTGAGGAGCCGCCTGCGGCGGCAGACCACTCATGAGCAGAGTTCTCAGAATTAGTATCCGAAAGGACATGTGTGTCCGGACCTGATCCCACGCAGGATCTTAAGAAGGCGCTGCTGTACTTTTATTATCTGACGATATTAATGGTTATATTAATAAGGTAGAGAACAGCGCCACAGAGGTTTTTCGTGGGAGGTTTTTATTTATGCAGGAAAACTACAGACCATATCTTGAATCTAAGGCTTCCGTGCTGGAAGCGACAGCCTCGACTGAGCAGGGACTCAGTTCGGCAGAGGCGGCGCTGAGGCTTGAGCAGAACGGACCTAACAAGCTGATCGAGGCGAAGAAGAGGAGTGCTATCCTCAGATTCTTCGATCAGATGAAGGATCCGATGATCATCATACTGCTTGTAGCTGCGGTGCTTTCATTTTTTACTTCTCTGTATGAGGGAGAGAGCCCGGCGGATGTCTTTATCATCCTTTTCGTCGTAGTTCTCAACTCCGTGCTCGGAGTCGTCCAGGAGAGCAAAGCCGAAGAGGCGATCGAGGCGCTCAAGCAGATGACTGCTGCAAAGTCCAAGGCACTGAGAGACGGACAGATCGTCAGCATACAGTCAGATGAGCTGGTCGTCGGTGATGTGATCATTCTGGAAGCAGGCGACAGCGTACCTGCAGACGGAAGGATTATAGAAGCTGCTTCTATGAAGATCGAAGAAGCAGCGCTGACAGGCGAATCTGTTCCTGTCGACAAGCAGTCCGAGGCGATCGAACTGGATGAAGGCGCAAAAGACGTACCGCTCGGTGACAGAAAGAATATGATCTACATGGGCAGCACCGTTGTCTACGGAAGAGGCCATGCTGTGATCACAGGCACCGGAATGTCGACGGAGATGGGCAAAATAGCTGACGCGATCTCGCAGGCAGAGGAAGAGCTGACGCCTCTCCAGATCAAACTGGCGCAGCTTTCCAAGATCCTGACCAAGATGGTCATCGGCATCTGTATATTCATCTTTGCTCTCGGAGTGATCAAGGCCGGCAGACTCAACATGGATGTCATGATCGATACATTCATGCTTGCGATCTCACTTGCTGTCGCGGCTATTCCGGAAGGCCTTGTCGCTGTAGTCACCATAGTGCTCTCTATCGGCGTGACGAAAATGTCGCACCGGAACGCTGTGATCAGAAGACTGACCGCCGTCGAAACTCTCGGCTGCGCACAGATCATCTGCTCGGATAAGACCGGCACGCTGACCCAGAACAAGATGACCGTTGTCGATTATTATTCCCAGGATCAGGATGTCCTGGCGGCAGGTATGGCTCTGTGCTCTGACGCAGAACTCAAAGAGACAGAATATGGCGAAGAAGTCGTGGGAGAACCGACAGAGGCCGCTCTCGTAGCATATTCATCAACGCAGAATCTTCCGAAAACCGGACTGAAGAAACTCTTCCCGCGTGTCGGCGAAGCACCATTTGACTCCGGACGCAAGATGATGTCTACGGTCCACAGAAATACAGAGATGGATACCCCTGCGGACATGACGACTGAGTTAGATGAGCTCTTTGCCAAGTCTGAATATATCCAGTTCACCAAGGGCGCGCCTGATGTCGTACTCAGGCACAGCTCATATATACTCACTGATGCCGGCATCGTGCCGCTCACAGATGAGCTTTCCGCAAAAGTCAGAAGAGAGAATGCAAGGATGGCGGGAAAAGCTTTAAGAGTGCTTTCGCTTGCTGTCCGCGCTCATCACACAAGACCGGATGATTTCTCGGACAAAGCGCTTGAGCGCGATCTCATCTTCGTTGGACTTGTAGGTATGATCGACCCGATCAGACCGGAAGTCAAGGCTGCTGTTGCTGAATGCCGTCAGGCCGGAATAAGACCTATCATGATCACGGGCGATCAGCTTGATACAGCAGTCGCCATCGGAAAGGATCTCGGCATCATAGACAGCGCGGACGATGCGGTGCTCGGCGCTGCTCTTGACGATATGTCTGATGAGGAGCTTCTGAATAAGGTCGGTACTTACTCCGTATACGCGAGAGTACAGCCTGAACACAAGGTGAGGATCGTAAAAGCGTGGCGCGCGCACAACATGGTAACAGCGATGACCGGTGACGGCGTCAATGACGCGCCTGCCATAAAAGCGGCAGATATCGGTATCGGCATGGGCATCACCGGAACTGACGTCACCAAGAATGTAGCAGATATGATTCTGGCTGATGATAATTTTGCCACGATTGTATCCGCTGTAGAGGAAGGCCGCAGGATATACTCGAATATCCGCAAAGCGATACAGTTCCTGCTCGCTACCAATGTCAGCGAAGTAATGTCGATACTGCTGGCAACTATGATGGGATTCACCATCCTGAAGCCGGCGCATCTGCTCTGGATCAATCTGATCACTGACTCGCTTCCGGCTCTGGCGCTCGGTCTTGAAGACGCTGAGGGCGACGCGATGAAGCAGAAACCGAGAAGCGCGCGCGAAGGAATTTTCGCAGGCGGAATGGACAGAGACATCATCTACCAGGGCGCCCTCACGACACTGCTCGTGCTGACCGCGTACTTCATCGGCGAGTTTATGGAGACCGGCCAGTGGCATATTACAGCAAGCAACGACGGGATCACGATGGCTTTCCTGACGATGTCGATGTGCGAGATATTCCACTCCTTCAATATGAGATCGAGAAGACAGTCTGTATTCAAACTGTCCAGGCAGAACCGGTGGCTCTGGGGCTCAGCGGTCCTTGCACTGCTTCTTACAAGTGTTGTCATAGAAGTTCCATGGCTGGCGGCACTGTTTGAATTTGAAACGATCGGACTGAAGGAATACGCTGTCGCAATGGGACTGGCATTCCTGATCATACCTGTTGTTGAGATCGTAAAGATCTTCCAGCGCATGAGCGCAAGGAAGAAAGGTGAAGAATTGAGGAACTGATTGAAAGATAAGGGAAACAGAGAAAACGGAATAGATACAGAACGTTCGCCGCAGGAAGAAGAGATCCGTGAAGAGCGGACACAGATGAAGCGCGACTCTGACCGTCTGGGAACAGCGCCGGTGCATCCGCTGCTGCTCAGGATGTCGGCCCCGCTTGCTGTGTCCATGTTCGTCATGGCGCTGTACAACATCGTGGATTCTATCTACCTCGGACACTACAGCACAGAGGCGCTTACAGCAGTATCGTACTGTTTCCCGTTCCAGAACCTCAATGTTGCGTTCGGTATCGGAACAGCTGTAGGTATGAGTGCTCTGCTCTCAAGATATCTGGGAGCAAAGCAGTATGACAAGGCGGACAAGGTCGCTCATAACGGCTTCATCCTTGCTTGCATCAATTACATAATCTTCTTCACGATCGGATGCTTCGCAGAACCGATCATGAGACTTATGACGACTGACAGCACTAACGCGCAGATCATCGCAGACGGAACCATCTATCTGCGGATAACACAGTGGCTTTCCATAGCGCCGATGATACAGTCGATGTTCGAGAGACTTCTCCAGGGTACGGGCAAGACCAATTACATCTTCTACATGCAGATCGCCGGTACGGTGTTCAACGCCATCGTTGACCCTATCCTTATATTCGGATTCTTCGGGCTGCCTGCTATGGGAGCAAAAGGCGCTGCCATGGCCACGGTATTCGGACAGATACTCGGCTGCATACTCGGAATTACGTTCAACAGAAAGTTCAACAAAGAGATAGAGCTTTCGATCCGCAAGGTCAGACCGCACTGGCAGACAATGAAAGACATCTACCGGATCGCCATTCCTTCGATAGTCCTTCAGTCAGTCGGAGCCGTCATGACTTTCAGCATCAACAGGATCCTGTCGATGTTCTCAGATCTTGCGGTGGCGACTTTCGGCGTATATTTCAAACTGCAGAGTTTCGTATTCATGCCACTCTTCGGTATGAATAATGCTTCAGTTCCAATCATCGCATACAATTACGGAGCTGACAGAAAAGACAGACTTGAAGAGACGATGAGACTCGGCGTCAGATACGGCATCAGCGTCATGTCTGTCGGCACTGTCCTCTTCTGGCTTTTCCCTGAACAGCTGATGGCCTTGTTCAGCGCTCCGCCGGAGATGGTATCGATGGGAGTCGTGGCGCTGCATATTATATCGCTGAATTTCCCGTTTGCCGGATATGCCATAATGAGGGGCGCGGCATTCCAGGCTCTTGGCAAGAGCGTATACAGCATGAACATCTCGCTTGTCAGGCAGCTGCTGATCATCATCCCGTGCGCCTTTATTTTCGCTAAGATCGGAGGCGTCAATATGGTATGGTGGGCATTCCCTTGCGCTGAGGTCGCGGGCATGACGATGTCAGTCTTGTATACAAGGCGTATACGCAGGGACATCATCAGCAAGATGACACCGAGGTAGATGCGCTTATCCGGTTGACTTATCGTGTATAATATTTAAATAGTATGAAAATCGTGATCAAACAGGAAACACCGGCTACGGTCATACAGGCAAAACGATGGTAATTCTCACTACGTGATTTACCTTATTGTTTATGCTTTTATATAGAATCAGAATACGGAAAGGATATTGAGATGGCTGAAACCAAAAAGAAAATAATGCTGACGGGAGACCGCCCGACAGGCAGACTTCATATAGGCCACTATGTAGGTTCGCTGAGACAGAGAGTAGAGATCCAGAACAGCGGGGAATACGACGAAGTGTTCGTTATGATCGCTGACGCGCAGGCGCTTACTGATAATTTTGACAATCCTGACAAGGTAAGAGAGAGCGTAATGCAGGTCGCTATGGACTATCTCTCCGTAGGACTTGAGCCGGGCAAGACCCATATGTTCATCCAGTCAGAAGTGCCTCAGCTGCATGAGCTGACAGTATACTATATGAACCTCGTTACCGTTTCGAGAGTTCAGAGGAACCCTACAGTCAAGTCTGAGATCAAGATGAGAGGATTCGAGGGAGAAAGTGTCCCGGTAGGTTTCTTCACATATCCTATCAGCCAGGCAAGCGACATTACTGCTTTCAAGGCAACTATCGTTCCTGTAGGTGAAGATCAGGAGCCTATGCTTGAACAGTGCAGAGAGATCGTCAGATCATTCAACCGCCTGTACAACTGTGACGTGCTCGTAGAGCCTGAGATCTAACTGCCTTCGAATGAAGCATGCCTCAGACTCCCTGGCACAGACGGTCAGGCTAAGATGTCAAAGTCACTCGGAAATACGATCTATCTCTCTGATGACGAGGCGACTCTTAAGAAGAAAGTCATGTCCATGTTCACAGATCCGGGACACCTCAGAATTGAGGATCCGGGCAAGATCGAGGGCAATACAGTATTCACATACCTGGATGCTTTCTGCAGGCCGGATTCTTTCGAGAAATATCTGCCGGAATATAAAGACCTTGACGAACTCAAAGCTCATTATCAGAGGGGCGGACTCGGTGATGTCAAAGTCAAGAAGTTCCTTCTCGCAGTACTCAATGAGTTCCTGACACCGATCAGAGAAAAGAGGGCTTACTACGAAGCTCATCCGGAAGAAGTCATAGCGGCTCTGACAGAGGGTACTGCCGCTGCCAGAGCAAAAGCAGAGCAGACCCTTGCGGAAGTCAAGCACGCGATGAAGATCGATTACTTCGAGAGCTGGGCAGAAGAGTATAAATAGTGCTCCTGCAGACCCGGCAGAGAGCTTTGCGTGGAACTGAACAGAAAATGCGATCACAACCGGAGACAATTCATCTCCGGTTGTATTTTTTTCGTAGATTCTTCACAATATCTACGAATATGTGATGTGAGCAGGTGCTACAATCATTTTGTCCGTCATACTATGACGGATACGCGGGGGTATATACAGGAGTATATATGATCAGGAAAGTTGTAGGCATACATTTCAGTCCGGTAGGCGGGACGGCGGGAATGACAGACAGGCTGACTCAGCGGCTGGCTGACATACTGAGAGACTGCAGTCCATTTCCGGTGACAACAGAATCATACGAGCTGCTCAGACTGGGTGATGATACCATTACACTTGACGATGAGACAGTAGCTGTCATCGGCATGCCGGTATATGTAGGCAAAGCGCCTCTTCCTGCGCTCAATGCGCTCAGGAAGATCAATGCAAGCGGTACTCTGGCAGTTGCGTTCGTTTCTTACGGCGCGCGTACATACGGCAATGCTCTCTATGAACTGCAGCATCATGCCGAAGAGCAGGGTTTCAGGATCGTCGGCGCCGGTGCTTTTTCCGTAAGATACAGGACACGCGGTCTCAGGCCTTTGCCGGGTCAATACACCGGTGACAGTCATTCTGTTGAACAGTTCGCAAACGCGGCAGCCGCCAAGATCAGAAGACTCGGAGGGTGTGAGATAGAAGGGCTCAGGATAAAACCGGCACCGCTCGAGGTTGCGGGCAGGCTCCCGGTCCACAGGATCAGCAGGATTTCTCCGAGAGCGGCTGCGGCTGCTCAGGCAGTCCTCCAGAGGCTGGCATTCAGCCACAGAGATTCGGAGTGGTTCCTCTAGAGAACCGGGAACTGGATTAAGGCGCTAACTATAGCGGCTAAGATTCGCTTCCATGTTGATAAAGGAAATTGATCAAGGGGCAATTGTATACGATTACCCCTGTTTTTTATGCATAAACCCTAAATTGATAAGTACCGGACGAAAGTCCTGAAGAAGGATGATGATGGAAAGACCGGGAGCGGACAGGGCCGAAAGCCTGAAATATTCGCATTTAAGCTCGAAATTTCTGTTGACAGGCAGGAAGGCAATGGGTAGAATACATGTATACATTTATACCGTGCAAAGGCGAGCGCTGCTCGGATTGTAAAGGGGATACAGATGGATACCAGAGACAAATTTGAAAAGGATGCGATGATAGGCGTTAGTGAATCTCCGGAAAGCGGAGACCTCGATGATGTCGGCGGCGGTCCACGCAGGACCAGACTCAGCAGCAGGACCAATCTTCTTGAAATGGAAGCGGTCCATTATGAAGTCCAGGATGTTCCGGGCCCTAATCTGTTCAGAGAATTCTTCGAATATACTGAAGTGCCGAAGATCGGATTCAACTTCAGAACGAGCCCGTACGATATGCCGGAGCAGGTGCTGATCACAGACTCTACCTTCCGTGACGGACAGCAGTCAAGAGAGCCATACACCACCAAGCAGATAGCGGATATCTACAAGCTGCTTTCCAGGCTTTCAGGGCCTAACGGTATCATCAGGCAGACCGAGTTCTTCACATACAGTGACCGCGACAAAGCTGCGATCAGAGCATGCCAGGATCTCGGACTTGAATTCCCTCAGATCACGACATGGATCAGAGCAAAGAAAGAAGACTTCCAGATCGTCAAGGAGATGGGTGTCAAGGAGACCGGTATTCTCACCAGCTGCTCTGATTATCATATATTCTATAAGCTCGGAATGACCCGTCAGCAGGCGCTCGATCACTATCTGTCGGTCGTATATGACGCTTTTGAGGCGGGGATCAAGCCGAGATGTCACCTCGAGGACGTTACGAGAGCTGACTTCTATGGCTTTGTCGTACCTTTCGTAAGAGCGGTGCAGGACATGGCACGTCAGGCAGGTATGGCGGCCAAGATCAGAGTCTGTGATACCATGGGCTACGGAGTTCCTTATCCGGGCGCGACTATGCCTAGATCAGTCGCCGGTATCATCTACGGACTCAAGCAGTACGCGGGAGTACCTAGCGAGGATCTCGAGTGGCATGGACACAACGATTTCTACAAAGCGGTCACCAATGCTGCCACAGCATGGCTGTACGGATGCGGCGCGGTCAACTGTACACTGTTCGGAATAGGAGAGAGGACAGGCAATATCCCTGTCGAAGCGATGGTATTCGAATACGCTCAGCTCAAGGGAACTCTTGACGGGATGGATACTACTGCTATCACTGATCTTGCGAGATACTACGAGAGTCAGATCGGTTACACACTGCCTGCGCAGACGCCTTTCGCAGGAGCAAATTTCAATGTGACCAGAGCGGGCATCCACGCAGACGGACTTCTGAAGAACGAGGAGATCTACAATATCTTCGATACAGGCAAGTTCCTGAACAGACCACCTCTTGTCAATATCAACCAGAATTCAGGCGCTGCCGGAGTCGCGCACTGGCTCAACGCAAGCTATGGTCTCAAGGGTGATAAGCAGGTAGACAAGCACAGCCCTGTCGTAAAATACATCAAAGACTGGATCGATGACGAATATGCCAGCGGTCGTGTGGCAGAGATCGGCGCGTCCGAGATCTACGCCAAGGTCAACGAATACATGCATCAGTAAGCGATATGAACATGAAAAGAGACTGCTCAGCTAAGCAGTCTCTTTTTGATTGTCTTCCGATCGGGTATCCGGGATCTTATGCGCCGAGCTTCGCCTCAAGACGTTCGCGGATCGCAGCGATAAAATCTCTGGTGTTGACTGATCTCGCTTCCATTCCGTCTACAAGACCGACCAGGTCCTTGGTCATGATGCCTGCGTTCAGCGTGTCGATGCATGCTTCCTCAAGCTTGTCTCCGAAGTTCTGCAGATCTTCAAGACCGTCCATCTCGCCGCGCTTGCGGAGAGCTCCGCTCCACGCGAAGATCGTAGCCATCGGGTTGGTGGAAGTCTCTTCACCGTCAAGATATTTATAGTAGTGGCGTGTAACGGTCCCGTGAGCGGCCTCATATTCGAATTTGCCGTCAGGGCTGCAGAGTACTGACGTCATCATTGCCAGCGAACCGAAAGCGGTGGAGACCATATCACTCATGACATCTCCGTCGTAGTTCTTGAGAGCCCAGATGAATCCGCCCTCACTGCGGATGACACGCGCGATCGCATCATCGATCAGTGTGTAGAAGTATGTAAGCCCGAGCTTTTCGAATTCTTCCTTGTAGCATTCATCGTAGACCTTCTGGAATACGTTGCGGAAATGCATATCGTACTGCTTGGAGATGGTATCCTTCGCGGAGAACCACAGATCCTGCTTCGTCTCGATAGCGTATTTGAAGCAGGAGTGAGCGAATGACTCGATCGAGCTGTCCTTGTTGTAGATGCTCTGGATGATGCCCGGGCACTCAAAATCATATACCGTCTCGCGGAACTCAGCGCCGTCATCTCCGGTGAAGACCAGTTCAGCTTTGCCTGTCTCCGGCACGCGGTATTCTGTACCCTTGTACAGATCGCCGTAAGCGTGACGGGCTACGGTGATAGGCTTCTTCCAGTTGCGGACTACAGGCTTGATACCGTCTATCGTGATAGGCGCGCGGAAAACGGTTCCATCGAGGATAGCACGGATCGTGCCGTTAGGGCTCTTCCACATCTCGTGAAGGTTGTATTCAGTCATACGCTGCGCGTTCGGAGTGATCGTTGCGCATTTTACTCCGACGCCGTATTTCTTGATGGCGTTGCCGGCATCTTTGGTGATCTGGTCGCCGGTCTCATCGCGGACAGGAAGTCCGAGGTCGTAATACTCAGCCTTGAGGTCGACGAAAGGAAGGATCAGCTCATCCTTGATCATCTTCCACAGTATCCTTGTCATTTCATCCCCGTCCATCTCGACGATAGGGGTAGTCATTCTGATCTTATCCATTTGCTCTTCTTCTGCCTTTCTTCTTATAAACTGCCGGCTGTTTTATTTCTTTGATCTGCCTTACAACATCTATGATTGTGCCGTCGCGGGCTTCTATAATACCGACGATCCTGTCCTCAAATTCGACTTTGTCAGGTTCGCCTACGATCGAATAAGCGGTATCTCTGAGCTCCTCGATGGTCCTGAGAGGAACACAGTCTGCTTCTCTGAGAGCCTGCAGGATGTCCTGCCTTGCAGGGTTGACAGCGACTCCGTAGTCGGTGACAACTACATCGATACTCTCGCCCGGTGTCGTGACTGTGGTAACATCCGTGCAGATCGCAGGGATCCTTCCCTGGAGCAGCGGACATATTACTATAGCACATTTTGCTCCCTGAGCGGTATCCGGATGTCCGCCCTGCGCACCGGTGATCATTCCATCGGATCCGACCACGACGTTGCAGTTGAAGTGCACATCGACTTCGAGTGAAGCGAGGACTACATAGTCCAGCTTGTTTACGACAGCGCCCTTGTTGAGCGGATTGGCGTAGACACCTGCCGGGATCCTGTGGTGGTTGACATTCTTGAGGTTGTGTACAGCGTCAAGGTCAAAGTCCTGAACGTCGAGCATTACCCTGGCCATACCGTCATCGAGAAGCTGGCACATTGCTTTGGTCAGGCCGCCGACACCGAATCCCATGTGGATATTACGGTCTCTCATGATCTCCGCGAGATACTGTGTCGAAGCAATGGATGCGCCTCCAACTCCTGTCTGATAAGAGAAACCATCTTTGAACCACGGAGTATTGACTACGACATCAGTGCAGTACTGCGCCATGAGAAGTTTTCTCTGGTCTGTCGTAGGCTTGGCCGCGCCGGATGCGATCTTGGAAGGCACGCCGATCTCATCCACGACGCAGACATAGTCAACCTTGGTCTGCGATATGTGAGCAGGGAAGTTCGGATAAGGCACGAGGCAGTCTGTGATAGCGACACAGTGATCTGCATGATTGCCGTCAACGATCGCGTAGCTCAGTACTCCGCAGTCAGCTTTGCCTCCGATACCTCGGAGGTTGCCGTAATCGTCAGATGTCGGCGCGCCGATGAAGGCGATGTCAACATGCGCTTCGCCGGTAGTCAGAGCTCTGACTCTGCCGCCGTGGGATCTCATGATCGCGAGCCCCTGAAGCTTGCCCTGAGAGATCGCTTCTCCGATCCTGCCTCTGACACCGGACGATTCGATCCTTGTGATCGTGCCGTCCTCGATCATCGGTACCAGCGGATCGTGGGCTTTGCCGAGAGAGGTCGCGCATATCGTGATATCTTTGAAGCCCATGTCGTGGATCTCTTTCATGACCATATTCACGATGAGATCGCCGTCGCGGAAGTGATGGTGGAATGATACAGTCATTCCGTCATGAGCTTCGCATTTGATAAGAGCTTCCCTGATGCTAGCAACCAGTTTGGATTTCTTGTTGTTCATTATCGGACGGATCGTAGGGCCGACCTTGGTCATAGGCTTGTCGTCCAGATAGAAGTTCCCCTGGAACGGTTCTTTTCCGGTGATCTCAAGTATCTCGTCCGGGATATCTCTTCCTACTGCGTTAATCATTTTACAAGTCCCCCTTATAAACACCTGAAGCCTTGGCAAGAGCGATCGTTCTCTTGGCACCATCGTAGAAAGCGATATCTATCATCTTTCCGTCAACTGTGAATACTCCGATGCCCATAGCTTTCTTCTGATCGATCTCCTTGATGACCTTTTCAGCGAAAATGATATCCTTTTCCTTAGGCGTATATATTTCGTGAACGACAGGGATCTGACGGGGGTTGACGATCGACTTGCCGTCAAAACCCATGGAATGGATGATCTCGACTTCTTTTCTGAAGCCCGCCATGTCGTTCAGATTAGTCCACACGGTATCGAAGCACTGGACCTTGGCTGCTCGCGCGGCTATGATCATATGCTGCCTTGCTCCCATGAACTCCACACCTGTTCCGGATATGGATATCTGGAGGTCCTTGGAGTAGTCTCCCCCGGAGAGGGCTATTCCGAAGAGTCTCTCCGATGAATCGCAGATGCTCATCGCGTTGATCACGCCTCTGGCGGACTCGAGAGCTGCCATGAGGAGAACGCTGCCCTCAGGTCTCCTGAACTCTCTTTCAGCCTCAGCGATGGCATATTCGACAGTGCGGACATCATCAGCAGTTTCTGTTTTAGGTATACGGATGGAATCGCAGCCTCCGGCGACTGCGCATCTTACATCTTCTCGCCAGAGATCCGTGTCAAGTCCGTTGATACGGACTACCCGCTCAACTCCTCTGTAGTCGATCTCCTGGAGCGCGTGATAGAGAGAGTAACGCGCGGCGTCCTTTTCTCTCTCTGCTACCGCATCTTCAAGGTCGAGCATGATCGAGTCCGGCTTGTAGATATACGGATCCTTGATCAGGCCCGGTTTCTGGCAGTTCAGGAACATCATTGTACGGCGCAGGCGGTATTTGTTCGGATTGGTCATCTTATAACACCTCCCCAGTTTACTCTGCCCTCATGGTCGGCAGCGCGCATAGCGGCACATTCCACTCTGGCCTTGATAGTGCAGTCAAGAGCGCCTTTGTCGACTATGCTGACTCTGGCGTTCTGTACATTCAGCCGATCGAGCGTTTCCATCGCTACTTCGGCGATCCTTCTTCCGTACTGCTGCATGACAGCACTTTCCAGATCGAGCTGCAGTCCGCTTCTGGCCGGTTCGATCGTGACCAGACAGTCGCTGCTTTCAAGCGTCCCCGCGACTGCTGTTTTCAGTATTTCCATAGTTATCCCTCCTGAAACTGATCAGCTGTAAACAGCGTTGAGATTATTTGTTCTGTGCTGCGTAATAATTCATGAGGCATCCCTCAAGCAGGATGTCTTTTTCGGCGTCTGTAAGGCCCTTCACATACAGAGTCAGATCACTGACGGATCCGTCCTTGCGGATGACCTTGGCATGGAATTCTTCCTGTCCGTTCTTTACGGCATCGCGGATGCCCGGTACGAATACGAAGTCACCTTCCTCATACGGGAATTCAGTTCCTTCTGCAAGAGTGAACGGAAGAATACCCCAGTTGATGCAGTTGCTGCGGTATCTCTTGGTCGCGAATTCATAGCAGATATTGGCAAAACCGCCGAGTACCTTCTGGCAGGATGCGGCCTGCTCACGGGCTGATCCGTCTCCCGGCTTGTTGGCAAAAACACATGAACCGAACTGAGTCTTTTTCATCAGCTCATCTGCGTCTCCGACAGCGCCGAGAGCCATGACCATCTTCGAAGGCTTCTCTCCGGCACGGCGCGCAGCTTCGTCTGCTGATACTGCTTTGGAACGGCCGACGTATTCAGGGACGCGGCGTGAAAGCGCGAACTCTGAGAGGCGGAGAGGGTTACTCCGGTAAGAGCTTGTCTCGCCTGAAGGGATGAGTTCGTCTGTAGTGGTCACCGGATCTCTGATCACAGCGGCAAGCTCGAGCAGCATATTATCTGCGAGCTCGTACATTTTAGGCCAGTCTGTGATATTCGGTCCGAGGATGAGTTCGGTGTCCGGTTCGGCTTTGCCGAATCCGTAGTAGCAGCGGTTCTTGTATACCGCATTGTCAAATGTATATGGAATATGTTCTGTTTCGTAGTCGATATCTGTCGCTGCAGTGATGTATCCGCCGTTCCTTGCAGTTGCGGCGATCGAGCGCGAATCCATCAGAGCTACTGCGCTGATCTGACCTTCGCCCGGCTTGGAACCTTCGCGGTTAGGGAAGTTCCTCGTAGTGTGGCGGAGAGAAAGCCCGTTATTGGCAGGTACATCTCCGGCGCCGAAACACGGTCCGCAGAATGACGGTTTGATAACAGCTCCTGCTTCAAGCAGAGCTTCCGTCTTGCCTGCGCGGGTGAGAGCGAGGCTTGTCGGTACGCTGGTAGGATATACTGAAAGCGAGAAATATCCGTTGCCTGTGCTGCCGCCCTCGAGTATGTCGGCCGCCTCTACGATATTATCGAAAATACCTCCTGAGCATCCCGCGATGACGCCCTGGTTCGACAGGACACCCTTGTCGCTGATCTTCGAGCGCAGATCGAGATGAGCCTTAGGGAATTTCTTCGCGGCTTCCTCCTCTACGCCGGCGAGGATCTCGTCCGCGTTTTCGAGGAATTCGTGGATCGTATAAGCGTTGGACGGATGGAACGGCAGAGCGATCATGGATTCGACCTTGTCGAGCTCGATCGTGACGATCGCGTCATAATAAGCTCCCTCTGCCGGCCTGAGCTCTCTGTAGCATTCCGGACGCTTGTGGATCTCATAATATTTCCCGATCTCTTCGTCGGTAGCCCAGATCGAGGAGAGACAGGTCGTCTCTGTAGTCATTACGTCTATGCCGTTGCGGAAGTCGTACGGCAGATATTCAAGTCCCGGACCGGCGAACTCGAGGACCTTGTTCTTGACCTTGCCGCCCGCAAAAGTTTCCCTGACGAGAGCGATCGCTACGTCGTGAGGACCGATACCTTTGCGCGGCTTGCCTGTCACGTAGCAGAGGACAACTTCAGGCGGAGTGATGTCCCATGTGTTGCTGAGGAGCTGTTTTACGAGCTCCGGACCGCCTTCACCGACGGCCATGGTACCGAGTGCGCCGTAACGCGTATGGCTGTCAGATCCGAGGATCATATTGCCGCACGCAGCCAGCTCTTCTCTCGCGTAGGAGTGGATTACACTCTGATTGGCCGGGACATATATGCCGCCGTATTTTTTGGCTGCGGAAAGCCCGAAAACGTGGTCGTCTTCGTTGATGGTACCGCCGACAGCACAGAGGCTGTTGTGGCAGTTAGTCATAGCATAAGGAATAGGGAATTCCTTAAGACCGCTCGCTCTTGCGGTCTGGATGATCCCGACATAAGTTATATCGTGCGAGACGAGCGCGTCGAATTTGATATGGAAGATGCCATCATCGCTTTCACTGCGGTGAGCGTTAAGGATCTGATAGGCGATCGTGCCGTTATGTCCTGCGGTTTTGTCTACATTATCAGGAGCTGCCTGCGGTTTTCCGTTGATCCATACAGTGCCCTGATCACAATACTTGATCATTATGTTCCCTCCCGTACCTTTAAGTCTAATTATTCATGTTTTATAGATGCGTACATTATGAGTATAGAGTATCACATCAGATTAATTAGAAACAGAGCTGTTTGTTTTGATAATTATACAATAATATGATAGAATCTTTGTGTAAAACGCAAAAAAGTTATGATTGATTATATTTTTAGTCAAAGATAATGAACACGGAGAAAATCAGCGCTTTGCTTCTCACAATCGAGAAAGGAAGCATCTCTGCGGCAGCAGAACAGATCAATTATACGCCTTCCGCGGTCAGCAGATGTATACAGTCTCTTGAAAAAGAGATCGGTCTTCCGCTGCTTAAACGTTCTAAGTCCGGCGTCGAGGTAACGGAAGCGTGCAGGAATCTGCTCCCTGATTTCAGGAGAGTCATCCAGGATGAGAGCCTCATGAGAGAACACGCTTCACAGATCGCTGAGGGGTTGTCGGGAACGATACGGCTCGGGATATGCTATCCGGCATTCTATCCCTGGCTCTCGGCTGTTATGGCAGATTTCAAAACGTATTATCCTGATGTTCACTATATAGTAAATCATGGCTTCAGCACGGTGCTGATGGATCAGGTCATCAGCTGCGAGATCGATCTGTGCCTGATAAGCAGGCGCGATGATTCGTACGGCTGGGTCCCGCTGCTTGATGATGATCTTGTTGCGATTCTTCCGGCGGAGCATCCTCTCGCCGGGGCGGACGCGGTTCCTTTATCTATATATGAAGATGCACCTTATCTGGAACTCCATTCCTACAAGGATACTGATAATACCAGGACGCTTGACGCTGCCGGTGTGCATCCGAGAAGCATTATCCATCTGGGAGACAGCTCTGCGCTTTACCCTATGGTCGAGGCCGGCCTCGGGATCGGTATGGAGAACAGAATAAACACACTGAGACATGAAGGCAGCTTTGTTGTAAAACCGTTCTGCCCGCCGCAGGTCATACCTCTCGGGATCGCTTACCGCGATGATGTGCTTCCTGTGACCCGCAAGTTTATTGATCATCTTGCTGCTTCAAAGGATTCGTTCCTTGATCGGATAATATAAGAAAATGGAGATTAGCATATACAGAACACCGCTGTCATCACGACTGGCAGATGAATACACCACTTTCCTTGCATCCTGCGGTCTAAGGGACGAGAAGGATGCTGACTTTGTCGTGTGGATCACAGAGGAGGACCAGCTTACGGCAAGCGGTGCCCTTGCGGGACATACGGTAAAACAGCTTGCTGTCGATCCTGACGCAGAAGGGCAGGGTCTGATGGCGACTGTTATTTCAGCAATCATAAGTGAAGCCGCGTCAAGGGGAATTTACCGCCTGTTCCTGTGTACCAAGCCGGATAACCGCAGGATGTTCAGCTCACTGGGGTTCTATACCGTTGTTGAGACTGCGGACGCTCTGCTGATGGAGAACCGCAGGGGAGGCGCAGAGGAATTTATAGATTCATTGCCGAAGCTTGACGGGGTCCGCGGGGCGGTAGTATGCAACTGCGACCCGTTCACGCTCGGACACAGGCATCTTATAAGGCACGCGGCAGCGGAATGCGATTCGCTGTATGTATTTGCCGTATCGGAGAGCGGTTCGTTTTTCTCGCCGGAAGAGCGTATCGGCATGGTCAGGGCGGGAACCGCTGACATCCCGGGCTGCCATGTATTCGCAAGCGATCTGTACCTCATATCCCGGGCCACTTTCCCGGCGTATTTCATCAGGGATACGGTGCGCGCAGAGGAGGTAAGGGCTGATCTCGATATAGAGTTCTTCGCCGGCCGCCTTGCACCGGCGCTCGGTATTACTAAACGGTTCGTCGGGCAGGAACCGCTGGATCAGGTCACACGCGCATATAATGAGCGCATGAAAGAAGTGCTTCCGGCCCGCGGCGTCAGCCTTACAGAGATTCCTCGGCTTGAGGATAAGAATGGAGAAGTGATAAGCGCGGGAAGAGTCAGGAATCTGATAAGAAGTCTGGACGGAAAGACGCAGCAGGAGAGAGAAGAGATCCTGGGGCAGATCCGCGGCCTTGTTCCGCCGACGACTTATGAAGTGATATTGAAGCGAGTATGAAGATACACAGAATTACACTGGAAGATATGCTCGCCGCCCGTGACAGGCGTGCGGAGATACAGAGGTCAATGCTGGGCGGGGATGACGGTATATGCCTTGTCTGCCTGACGCTGAATATTGCTGGGGATATCAAGAGGACGCCCATGACACGGATGCTGTTCGGCAGAGGCATGAAGGAGTTCGAAGCTCTGGACCTGCATGTCGCTGACAGCCGGCTGATCGATGAAGCGACAGGGACCGAGGCTTTCTGGCTGGTAAACGGGGATCCTGAGCGGATAAAACGGGATCTGGAGGCCATCGAAGACTCTTTTCCCGCAGCGAGACTTTTCGATTTTGACTTGCTGGTGAGAGACCCGGGAGAGCAGAACGGACAACCGGCATCTCCGCGCAAGCTTTCCAGGGCTATACCGAGAAGCTGCATCATCTGCGGCGCGCCGGCAGCTGAGTGTGCCAGAAGCCGCAGGCACGGCCTCGACGCTGTCAGGGCGGAGACCGGCAGACTGCTTAAGGAGTTCTGCGCGGAGACGCTTGCAGACGCCGCAGTCATTTCTCTTCTTGAGGAACTCTATACTACTCCGAAACCGGGACTGGTGGATCTCGCTAACTGCGGTGCTCATACCGATATGGATGTTCCGCTGTTTGAGAAGAGCGCGGAGAGCCTGAGATCATACTTCCGGGACGCGGCGATCCTGGGGATGGACAGCTGCAGCATGCAAGAGCTCAGAGAACGGGGTCTTGCTGCTGAACAGGAGATGTTCCGGTCTACAGGCGGAGTGAATACCCACAAAGGAATGATCTATTCGATGGGGCTTCTCATCGCGGGAATGGGAAAAGTGCTGGCAGAGTCAGACAGCCCGGAACGCGCAGATGAAGATGCTGATGCTGCAGTCAGATATGCTGCAGAGCTGGCACGGGAGGACGCGGCGCAGCAGCTTGGCAGATCGCTCGCTGATCCGGAGACTAACGGAGGACATGTGCTGAAGGCGTTTGGCGCGAAGGGCGCGACCGGAGAGGCGGCGGCAGGATTTCCTGACGCGCTGTACTGCGCGTCGCGTCTTGGATACTACAGAGAGTCGGAGGAGACGAATGGTACGGGATCCGGCAAGGCAGCATATAATACTGTATATAACAAGCCGGGAGCGCTGGCATTCTGCGACAGCCTTATGAGACTTGAAGACACCAATCTTCTTCACCGCGGCGGAAGAGAGGGGCTGGATTTTGTCAGATCGGAGGCTGCCCGCATAGCAGAGACGGCCGGCTATGATGAGCGGATCTCTGAACTTGAATCGCTTGACGCAGAGATGATCCGCAGAAGGCTGTCGCCGGGAGGGAGTGCCGACATGCTCGCGCTTGCGTATCTGATCGAGAACTGGCGGGCTGTAATGAACTGATATCCCGGCAGGTGGCCCGGGATAAACAATGGGGCTCTGAATATAGCGCAGAGCCTCTTATCATGTTATAATCAAAAATCAGGCGGATGGATCGGTCCGCCTGAATTTCACAGAGAGTAACAGGGCAAGAAATGCTTCAGAATTTTATCATCTGCTTCAACGCAGTACTTCCATCGATGATATATCTGCTGATCGGGATTACCCTCAGGATGTGCGGTGTGATCGATGACAAGGACGTAAAGCGGTTTACGCGCATGGTGTTCATAGCGCTTTATCCTTTCATGATGTTCGATAATCTGTACGGCAAGAATATAGGCGATAATCTGGATATAAAACTGATGGCATACGCTCTGGGATTCACTTTAGTGCAGCTCGCTGTGTCGTGTTTATTCGTATGCAGAATAGAGCCGGACAACTATGACAGAGGAGCCATGATCCAGGCTCTGTACAGAAGCAATTTTGTGCTGATGGGATTTCCGATAGCGATCAACCTGTTCGGCAAGGGCAACATCACGCCGGTAGCGATCATTATGATGCTGATCGTACCTTTATACAACGCGTCTGCGGTCGTGCTGTTTGAGACGTTCAGAGGCGGCAAAGTCGATTTCAGAGATATGCTGCTCAGGATCTTAACGAATCCTATCATTGACGGAGGCATTGCAGCAGGGATCGTTATGCTGATCGGGATCACGATCCCGCATCCCGTTGAACAGGCGGTCTCTGCTCTTTCAGACTGTACCTCTCCGATCGCTCTGATACTCCTCGGCGCAGGACTCAATTTCAGCGATTTCGGAAGCGACAGGAAGAAGATCGCAATATGCACTGCCGGCAAATTGATATTCTTTCCGGCTTTCGGCATATCCGGTGCAGTCCTTCTTGGCTTCAACAGCGTGCCTCTCATAGCGCTGACGCTGCTGGTATCCGCGCCGGACGCTCTGGCGTCGTTCGCTATGGCGAGTTCTATGGGTGGAAACGGACGTCTGGCCGGAGAGCTGGTAGTCTTTACCACACTGATATCCTGTCTGACGATGCCGGTCTGGCTGTTCATCCTTAAAACAATGGGGCTGTTCTGATGTGACAGATGGGACGTTTCGTTTTGTCACACCTTTGGCGGGTGTGACAAAACGTAACGTCCCAGGTGTCACACTTGAGAGGGAAAGTATTTGAGTTTTGAGCTTGTTATAAGAAGTATTCTGCTGGGAGTGGGTCTTGCTATGGACGCATTCTCTGTCTCGCTGGCTGACGGTCTGAGTGAGAAGAGACTGAATACAGGAAGGGTCCTGACGATCGCCGGGACTTTCGCTGTGTTCCAGTTTCTGATGCCTGTGATCGGATGGGTGCTGGTACATACTGCGGAAGAGAAGTTTACTGCTCTGCAGATGTTCATACCGTGGATCGCGCTTATCCTTCTTCTGTATATTGGCGGAAAGATGCTGATCGAAGGTATCCGCGAGAAGAAGGACAGAACTTCCGGCGCGCCTGACGGTTCAGAGGCTGTCTCACAGTCCGGCAGGCTCTCTGCGGGAGAGCTCTTCCTTCAGGGCGTCGCGACTTCAATAGACGCGCTCTCTGTAGGCTTTACGATCGCGTCGTATTCAGCTGCTACCGCACTGGCGTCCTCCGCGATCATAGGAGTCGTGACTCTTATGATCTGCATCGCCGGACTTTTCATAGGAAGGAAGATAGGAACACGGCTCACGGCCGGCGCGTCGGTCATGGGCGGGATCGTTCTGATTGGTATCGGCATAGAGATATGGGTAAAAGGCGTGTTTTTCTGATAAATGAATAAAATCAACAAGGTATTTGTTTTTTTAATAATAATGACGATCTTTCTGATGCCGGCGGGATCTTATGCTCTCGGAGGCTTGGATGATTATGTCGCTCTCGATCTTATCGGCGGTGATCATTCCGCCGACGCGGATGCAGAGGCACCTGCGGATGAAGAAGGGGAAGCAGAGGAGCCGCGGCTGGAGGCTGGCCGGGCAAGTTTTGCGCAGGCCCTGGCACAGGAGTATATGCCGGAGACAGGGTCTTTCAGTCTGTCAGCGGACAGCAGGTTTTATATTGCGTCAGACAGTACCGGGGACGGGAACGCTCCGTCCGAAGACCTGATCAGCACAGTAAGTCTTATGGCTTCGCAGTTTGCCGCGTACGGCATCAACGGGGACAAGCCGATGCCTGTGGTCTACGGTCTGATCGATCTTGCGGAAAGCGGGGACATCATCATCAGCCTTAAAGACATGGATGAGTTCCACCCGGGGATCATGCCTGCGGATATCAGTGAAGCGTATATCCTTGATATTCTTCCTGACAGGATCATGATAGAGGCGTGCAGTACGGACGGTATATGGTACGGACTGACTGAACTCATGGAGATGGCTGTCAGCTCGGAGGATCAGAAATTCAGCTGCTGCAGCATAAGCGACGGACCGGATCTGTACGAAAGGGCTCTGATGCTGGACTGCGGACGCAAGTACTTCAGCAAAGAATGGATAGAGAACCTGATCAGACGAGCCTCTCTTCAGAGATATAACGCGATCGTACTTCATTTCGCGGAGGCTGAAGGCATCCGGCTCGACTCAAGGGAGTTCCCGTGGATGACTGAGAATATAGATTCTCTTTCCGTAGACGAGATGAGAGAGATCGTGGATCTTGCCCACAGGTATCATATGGATGTGATCCCTTCGTTCGACACGCCGGGCCATAACACATTCATGGTGGACAGGTATGCGGAGTATGTAAGTGAGAATCCGGATTTTTCTTTTGAATATGACGGGAAGACATACGACAGCAGCATCAGCGGTTTTGGCTCTATAGCCAACCACTACTCGCACGGCGGTGAGACTGAGACAGCGGATTACATAGGGATAGATCTGACGAAGGAGCACGCGGTCGCGTTCACTAACGCTCTTATCGACAGCTATGCGGAATTCTTCAGGGAGCTTGGCTGCGATAAGATCGATATAGGGAGTGACGAACTGCTCGGCTGGTACACTTTTGTGCTGGGCGGAGAGAGATTCGACTATGACAACCGCTGGGCGGCTCTCGAACACTGGGCTGAATACGCCCGCGATACCCTTGGGATCGAAGGCGGGAGCGCGAGCGATGTCCTGATCACATATATCAATGATCTTGCGGACAGGCTCGAGAAAAAAGGATATACAACGAGAGTGTTCAACGATGAGATCGACATCAATCCTGATCAGCATGTCGAGCTGAAAGAGTCCGTAGAAGTGACATACTGGTACGACGCGGACAATACCGCGGGGCATTTTGCCGACAAGGGACACGTGGTGCACAATTTCATGGAGTCGTGGTGCTTCTACGTTCTGCGTGAGCATAAGGGCGACGACATCATGAACAACAAGTACTCATCGGTCAATGGATCCAATATCTGGTCAAACTGGGATCCGAGATCATTCGCGAGAAAAGCCGGTAACAGCATGACTGTGCCGAACGGAAAGCACGGAGGAGGGTATTTTGCTGTCTGGTGTGACACGCCGTGGTATAAAGACGCCGGGGAGGTATGGAGCGAGACAGAAATGAAGACCTGGGCGAATGCTTCGAGGATGTGGAACTGTGAGGCGAACTCAGATAAGTCGGGAATACGATCGGCTGTCAGCTACGATGTGATGAAAGAGTTCGCTAAAAGCATGGAAGGTTATCCGGGATTCACCGGTGACACAGAGGCGGCTCCGAAGCTGGCTCCGGCCGGAAAAGCAGCAGATGCCAACACTTTCCTTCAGAAGCTGACCGCAAGGATCGGGAATGAATAACAGACGCCGGGAGATTTGCCAAGGCTGAAAAAATGACCCGTGGTTTCTGAAGACTCAGAACCGGAAAATGACAAATGCTGTTCTCACAAGTATCACCATTTCTACATATTTGTACTGTAATATGTACATGTAACAGAGAGAAACCTCTGAAACCTCCATATAAAATTTCCATATAATACCTTAGACAATGGCAGGAACGGTGATGCAGGTCACCGTTCTTGTTTTGCTGATTTTTTCTCCGTTCAGGGTCAGGACCGGAACAAGACAAAAGGCGATAAAAGGGGACGGATCTCCTGTCATCCGCTCATGAACGGATGACAGGAGATCCGTCCCCTTGTCATGCTTGCTATGATTGTTAAGTTTATTCTGTTCTCAGCGCTACTACAGGATCCTTGCGGGCTGCCATTCCTGAAGGTATGAGTCCTGCTATGAATGTTAGGAGGATACTGATGAATATCAGCGCGACTCCTCCGATAGCCGGCAGTATCGCCTTGAGCGCGGATATTCCGGTAAGGCTGATCAGGATCTTGTTGATAGGGATCAGAAGTAACAGACTGACCCCTATCCCGATCACACCGGCGCACAGACCTACGATTATTGTCTCTGCGTTGAATATCCTCGCGATATCTTTCTTGCTTGCGCCGATGGCGCGGAGGATTCCGATCTCCTTGGTGCGTTCGAGTACGGAGATATATGTGATAACTCCGATCATGATCGAAGAAACTACCAGGGAAATAGCGACGAAAGCGATCAGGACATAGCTGACTGCGTTGGTGATCGTTTTGACTGACTTCATGAGTACGCCTGTGATATCCGTGTAGCTGATTACCAGATCCTCTTTCCCCTTGTCCTGCATATCAGTGTTGTAACTGTCGAGGAAATCGAGGAATTTCTGCTTCGATTCGAAATCTTTGAAGTAGAACGACATGGATACCGGTTTGGCCACATCGGCGTATCCGAGTTCTCTGAGGTTGGACTCATAGCTTGATTCCGCGTCACCGGACATGTACGCGCTGATGAGTCTTGTCAGTTCTTCCTCGTCCATCTTCATCTGGAAAGCATCCGCTATACCGGACGGATCTATATTGAACTGGCTGCCTACAGCCTCGGCGACCTTGCCGAGGGAAGGATAGACCTGCTCCGCGATCTGCATCATCTCCAGACCTTCCCCATAACGGTTGATGCCTTCCTGCACGCCGTCCGCGCTGATGAAAGGATCGACCGTCTGGCTCAGAGCGTCTTTGAGCATAGCGGCAGGATCGATTTCCGGCATCTCAGGCTGCTGCTGGGCGGCCTGCTCCTTGGCGGATTCGATCTGAGCATTAACGGCTTCTGCCATCGACGCAGCCTGCTCTTCAGGCAATACGCCTCCGGAAAGTGTAATGATATCCTCCGGAGTCACGCCTTCATTGATGAATCTGAGCGCGTCTTCTTCGGTTACAGTGAGACCCGCGTCACCGAAAGCCGTAACGATCTGCTGTGCCATCTGCTGCTGAGCGGCCTGCTCCGCCGCTTGCTGTGCTGCTTCCGCGGCTGCAGGATCTGAGGCTTGTCTGATGGCAGGGATGATCTTGTCGCCTGACGCTGTCAGCACCTTTCCGTAGCCTGCGAGAAGCTGATTGACTAACTGAGCATGCTTGCCGGTATCGATGTTTGCGGCCAGCGCCTGTGTGACCATATCGTCATCGAGAGTGAAATTCTCGGGATCCTTCTTATATTGTTCTACGACATAGTCGACCATGCCGTTGCATCCGGCTGTCAGCGCGTCATTGACATCGGCTTCTATCTTTTCCGCGGAATCAGCAGCGGCAATAGCCTGCATCTCCTCATCGCCGGTCTCCATGATAGAGTCCTGTATTGCGCCGGGGTCTATATCGCCTCCGAGAGCGCTTCTCAGCTTGCCCTCGTCTATACTGATCATATCTCCGAATCCGAGGCCCTGTTCCGTCTTGTTGCGGATGGATTCAAATGACTTTCCTGAGAAAACATCCGTATTCTTGTCTGCTCTCTGGATACGCACGATATCTGACTCAGCCGCGTAGTCTATCATGTGCTGCGTGAGAGACGGCAGATATCCGATACCGCTGTTCATGGCGGAAGCGCCGGATCCGTCTTTCGCGCATACGATACCTGTTATATGAAGACGCTCGGCGTCATTGATCAGTCCTTTCATGAACTCATCGTCTTCAGACATATCTTCCCATACAGAATATGAGGAGTTGCGGCGGTATGTATCGCAGTTGTTGACAAGCGCGAATTCCATGCCGATAAAATCGTCGTATGTCCATTCGAGCTGGTCGTCGTGGCCTTCTACCTCGTTGCCCTTCATGACTTCGTTGATCATATCCTTGAGTTCCTGAGGATCACGGAGCCCGAGAGTATAAACGATGTAGTCGTTGAGCTGATCCTCACTGTCGAGCACGAGAAGCAGTTCATCGTATTTCTTAGGCCACTCGCCGGCGAGCACCTTGTACTGAGACTTTAGGAGCTTTTCGTTGTTCATCATCTGGAAAAAGACGTCGGTGTTGGCATAGGCGACCATCGAGACCTGCACACCATTCATATATGACTGCATTATGGATCCGGGGCTTACCCGCAGAACGCCGTTGTCTGTATTCAGAGAATATATAGTCGGTGAGATGCCGTAATTATATGAATAATCATTGAACCATCCGCCGATCTCGTCCAGGTGGGAGTCAACATGTCTCTTGAACGCCGCGAGATCGTTGGATCCGATGCTGGCGAGCATATCTGTCATGACCTGCTGCTCGTGTATCTTGTCTCCGGAGGCTTCTCCTTCAGTATCCTGTGCATTGGCCGCGAACGCAGTGATCATGGATGACATGTCAGCAGTTTCCGACTGGATCTGCAGAGGATACGAAGAAAGCGTATCTTCCTCCAGCTTGTCTATGTAAGTCTGAAAGCCATTGGAGACTGACAGGATGAGAGCGATGCCTATGATCCCGATACTGCCCGCAAAAGCAGTGAGCAGCGTCCTGGCCTTCTTGGTCATAAGGTTGTTGAGCGACAGCTGAAGGGCTGTAGCCATCGACATGGACTTGTTGCGTCTGCCTGCTTTTCTTCCGCTCTGCTTCTCTCCGCCGCTTATGATTGCCTGTGCTGCAGCGGGATCTGCGATAACCGCGGCAGCGGTATTCTCAGGACCGGGAGCGGCAGAAACACTTTCTGCCGGTTCCTGACTGGCCGGATCGAACGGGTCACTGTCACTGATGACCTGACCGTCTGACAGTCTGACGATCCTGGTCGAGTACTCTTCCGCAAGCTCCGGATTGTGCGTGACCATTATGACCAGCTTGCGCGTCGATATATCTTTGAGAATCGCCATGATCTGGACGCTTGTCTCAGAGTCAAGGGCTCCTGTCGGCTCGTCCGCGAGTATGATATCGGGATCGTTGATCAGAGCTCTTGCAATGGCGACACGCTGGACCTGTCCTCCGGACATCTGAGCCGGTTTCTTATTGATCTGATCTCCAAGCCCGACCTGCTCGAGTGCCGCAACCGCTCTCTGCCTTCTTTCTGTCGCAGATATGCCCGACAGAGTCAGGGCAAGCTCTACGTTGGCAAGAACCGTCTGATGCGAGATGAGATTGTAGCTCTGGAAAACAAAGCCGATCGTATCATTTCTGTACGCGTCCCAGTCAGCGTCCTTGTATTCCTTGGTGCTGATGCCGTCAATGACGAGATCGCCCTCTGTATACTGATCGAGTCCGCCCAGGATGTTGAGCATTGTAGTCTTGCCGCACCCTGAAGGGCCGAGAACGGAAACAAATTCGCTCTCACGGAAAGCAAGGTCCACGTTCCGAAGAGCGTGCACTACTTCCGCGCCTGTCTTATATTCTTTTGAAATATTCTTCAGTTCAAGCATTGATCTGTTTCCCCTGGTACAGAAATGTACAGTACACTATTATACACTATAAGCACAGATTATTTACCAGTAGGTTATGAAGAAATCTGAAAATACGGTGAAGAGAACCCGTGCAGTTACAAAGATCACTGCAGGACAGCGTTAAGACGGTCCTCAAGTACCGACACCAGCGATTCGAGTCCGTCCCTGTCATTTTCATCGAATCTTCCCCTGACCGGGCTGTCGATATCGAGAACACCGTAGACTCTGCCGCGGTTGTGGACCGGGATCACGATCTCTGAATTGCTGGCTGAGTCGCATGCAATATGCCCTGGGAACTGATGGACGTCCGGCACGAGCTGGGTCGCGTCCTGCTCAGCAGCTGCGCCGCATACCCCTTTGCCCGGTCCTATGACCACACATGCCGGTTTTCCCTGAAACGGTCCTAGCTCCAGCTGCCCGCCGCGCATCAGATAGAAACCGGCCCAGTTGATATCTTCAAGGGCGCCCCATATCAGCGCGGAAGCATTGGCGAGTATAGAGATATCCCATTCGATATCAGAGATCAGGGATTCCAGCTGTTTTGTCAGCAGATAATAATCAGTCATGTCTGCAAACCTCCTTTGCTTTACTATACAGAGTTGAAAGGTGTGTATGCAAGAGCCGGGTACTGATACGGGATTGTCAGGAAAGCTCCCGGGGGCCCGGATCCGGATCCGGCATAAATACAGATCCGGAAAGGGGATGTAATATGACTGCTGGTATATAAAGTGCATTAATGTTACAATGGACGCGGTATGTTTTTCTGACGGCAGCCTGCATGGAGCTTCCGGAAGAAGAAAAGAATAGAATAGTATATTAATATAAGGAAGAATAATACATGGCTTATAACTGGACACTTAATGAAGAGGGGAAAATAGTATTCCCGGTACCTGAAACAGTAAAGACCCCCTGGTTCAAGAGCACCGGAGACTTGCCGCATACATGCGAGTATTTCAACGGCACTATGTATGAGAAGGTAGAGGAGACTGCGAAGAAGCATCCTCTCAACATCGCGCTGGACTTCATGGGGAAACACATCACTTACAAATACATGGTCGATCAGATCAATCTCTGTGCCAAGTCTCTGAGGATACTCGGTATCCGTGAAGATGACAAAGTCACTATCGCGATGCCGAACTGCCCGCAGGCGATCTACATGCTCTATGCCACCAATCTGGTAGGAGCTGTCGCGAACATGATCCACCCGCTTTCCGCGGAGAAGGAGATAGAGAACTATCTTAATATGTCAGGCAGCGTGATGGTCGTAACACTCGACCAGTTCTATCACAAGATAGAAGCGATCAGACAGAATACCAAAGTGCAGAATGTCATTATCGCACGCATAAGAGATGAGCTGACAAGACCGATCAGAGTCGGATACATGCTCACCGAAGGCCGCAAGATCCAGAAGATCCCGAAGGAGGCGCCTGTATTCCAGTGGCCGGACTTCATGGGTCTCGGCAGACACTGCGGATACGAGTACAGAGTGAAGAGAAATCCTGATGATCCGGCTGCTATCCTCTACTCAGGGGGAACGACCGGAACGACAAAGGGCATCGTTCTGACCAACCTCAATTTCAACGCACTGGCAACACAGGTTATCGCAGCCAATCCTATTTACCGCACCGGAGACAAAATGCTTGCTGCAATGCCGCTGTTCCACGGTTTCGGACTGGGTGTATGCATACACACCATGCTTGCGGGCGGGGGCAGATGTGTCCTCGTTCCGAGGTTCACTCCTAAGAGCTACGCAAAACTGATCACGAAATACAGATGCAATTTCATAGCCGGAGTACCGACTCTGTATGAAGCTCTCCTCAGACTTCCGTCGATGCACGGCGCAGACCTGTCATGCCTCAAGGGTGTTTTCTCAGGAGGAGATTCCCTGTCCGTAGAGCTCAAGAAGAAGTTCGACAGCTTCCTCTATGATCATAAGGGCAAAATACAGGTCAGAGAAGGATACGGCACGACTGAGTGCGTAACAGCTTCCTGCCTCACGCCGCCTCAGATGCACAAAGAAGGCAGCATAGGGATACCGTTCCCGGATACATACTATAAGATCGTCAAGCCGGGTACTGAAGAGGAGCTTCCGTATGGCGAGGAAGGCGAGATCCTTCTGGCAGGCCCTTCCGTCATGCAGGGATATCTCGACATGCCTGAAGAGACTGCAGAGACGATCAGAGAACATGCTGACGGCCTGAAATGGGTATACACCGGTGACCTCGGGACTATGGATGACGAGGGATTCATCTATTTCCGCGGCAGAGCCAAGAGAATGATCATATCCTCAGGATACAATATATATCCGGCACAGCTCGAAAACATCTTCGACTCTCATGAGAAAGTCCATATGAGCTGCGCGATCGGAGTGCCTGACAGCAATAAGATGCAGAAAGTCAAGATGTTCGTAATGCCGGCGGACGGAGTCCCTTCCACTGAAGAAGCCAGAGAAGAGCTCAAGGCAGAGCTCATGGCGTTCGCCAGAAAACATATCGCTAAGTACGCGATGCCGTATGATATCGAGTTCAGAGAGGAGCTCCCTAAGACACTCGTCGGAAAAGTCGCTTACCGTGTTCTCGAGGAAGAAGAAGAGGCAAAGCGCAAAGAGGCCGAATAGTGACACCTGGTAGTGACACCTGGGACGTTTCGTTTTGTCACATTATTAAATGTGAGACGGTCAGAAGTAAACACTTAAGGAGACAGACAATGGAAAGACAGGATAAGGATCTCGCCTGGATGCTTCAGTTCAATAACATTGCATGGTATGAGGACGGCAAGGTGAGGATACTCGACCGCCGTATCTATCCGATTGAGATCAATTTTGTTACATGTCATGATCACAGACAGGTCGCGGAAGCCATAAGGGATATGGTGACTCAGAGTGCAGGTCCGTACGTTGCCGCGGCTATGGGTATGGCGCTTGCGGCCTATGAGTGCAGAGGCAGGGCAGAAGCTGAGCAGATCGAATATCTTACGGAAGCCGCGTATACTATATCCCACGCGCGCCCGACAACAAGCAAGCGTATGGTACTTATCACTCAGTCATGTCTGGACGCGGCAAGAGAAGGCCTGGCGTCCGGAATGGGCGATGTGAGCGGACTGCTGAGAGACCACGCGGTCGAACAGAACAATACCCGTTATGAGCGTTTAGGCCGCGCGGGAAAATTCCTTGCGGATCTGTTCCCGCAGCACGGTGCCGTGATGACACAGTGTTTTGCCGAGACCATCGTGGGAATGATGCTCAGAGAAGCCCGCAGACAGGGCAAGGATGTAAGGTTTTTCTGCCCGGAGACAAGACCGTACTTCCAGGGCTCCAGACTTACTGCTTCCGTGATCTATGATATGGGTTTTGACGTAACGGTTATCACAGACAATATGCCGGCTTTCGTAATGAAGAATGAGGGCATTGACCTCTTCACATCCGCGGCTGACGTTATCTGCGGAGACGGGCATGTCGTCAACAAAGTCGGAACATATCAGATCGCGATCGCCGCGAAGTACCACGGAATCCCTTACTATGTTTCCGGAGCGCCTGATCACGGACATGAAACTGTCGATACTGTCAGGATCGAGATGAGAGACCCTTCCTTCGTGCTCCAGGCGATGGGTACGCCTACGGCTAACCAGAACGTCCGCGGGTACTATCCGGCATTCGATATCACTCCGCCGGAGCTGGTTGCGGGCGTCGTGACAGATCAAGGTGTATTCTCACCGTACGAACTCAGTAAATACAAACAGAGTCCGGATGGACTGATCGTTTAGACAGAGAGTGACATACTCCTGCCATCAATAGGGGATGGGGAATTCTTGCTGAGTTTTGATAAAACGCGGATCACGGCAGACCCGGTATAAGGTCTGCCATGGTCCGTTTTTTCACAGCTTTTTTTCACATGGGAAAGGGGCAAAGAACCAGTCCGGATATCACGATCTGAAAATGTGACAAAACGAAACGTCCCAGGTGTCACAACAAAATGTGACAAAAAGAAACGTCCCAGGTGTCACAACGTGCTATACTGATATTGGATAGAAAAGCGGACGTATCACAAGCTTAGGCGATAACAGAAGAAAGGGGATGAAGTAGTTGGAGTATAAAATGAAACTGACTGATGAACAGCGGGCGATACTCGACGGTTCCAGAGGCGAGACTCTGGCTAAGGTCATGGAGTCGCTCGTAAGGTACGGTGAGCTCTTCGGCGCTGATGAGATGGTGCCGATCAGCAGCAAGTACAATCATCTCGTAACGTCTTTCGGGCTCAAAGCTCTCGGACCGGTATATGAACTGATGGACAAGCTCATTGAAGCGGGGGCTCCGTCCGGACAGAAATTCTCGGTAGATCCGAAGCCTCTTGACAGGAACGTACCGAGCAATCCTGCGCAGGATCTCGTGTTTAAAATGTTCATGTACAGCAGGCAGAAAGACTATGAAAAGCAGCTCCGCGAACTCGGACTGCTGTCGGATAATGCTTTTACATGCACATGCTATATGGATGAAGTAGGCAACAAGCCGGGATACGGTGAGGTGCTCAGCTGGTCTGAATCATCCGCTGTTGTATATGCCAATTCCGTCCTCGGCGCAAGGTGCAACCGCAACTCCGGAATTATAGACCTCATGGGGTCTGTCATCGGATATGTTCCAAAATTCGGCCTTCTTACCGATGAGGGCCGCAAGGCAGACTGGATCATCGAAGTCAATACTACCGCAAAGCCGGAAGCTCAGCTCCTTGGATCCGCGATAGGAATGAAAGTAATGGAGGATGTTCCTTATGTAAAAGGTCTGGACAAGTGGCTCGGTAATGAGCTCGATGATGAGGCCTGCACATACCTCAAGGACTTTGGCGCTGCTACAGCGTCTAACGGCGCGGTCGGACTGTATCACATAGACGGACTGACGCCTGAAGCCGCGAGATTCGGTGAGGAACTGATCAAAGACGGCGCCAAAGTATATGTCATCGACGACGCGGAACTGGAGAGGGTATACAGAGAATACCCTGTGATCTGGAAGAATAAAGACGCGAAGCCGAAACTGTGCTTCATGGGCTGCCCTCATATGAGTCTGCAGCAGCTCAAAGACTGGACTGACAAAGTCGAAGCAGGACTTAAGAAGAACGGCGCGGACAAGGTGTCCGTACCGACCGTCTTCACCGCTGCGCCTGACGTTCTTGAAGCATTCGGGAAAACTCCGTACGCAGCAAGACTGGCTGCGACCGGAGTCATCACATCGTATATCTGCCCGCTGATGTATATGAACAACCCTCTCAGCGAGAAGATGCCGGTCATCACGTCAAGCAACAAGCTGAGAACTTATACAACAGCCCGCTACTATACTGACGACGAGATCCTCGAACAGATCACGGCGCCGGGCAAGGGCAGGAAACCGGTCAGGATTCCTGTGCCGGGCAGAAAGAAAGGAGGTAAGTGATCATGAAATCTTTCAAAGGACGTGTAGTCGTGCCGGGAAGGATAGCTGCTGAAGCGCTGGTATCTCACCAGGGACTCAACACACTTGCCTCATTCCAGAAGGCACTTCAGTTCGGAGACAAGGAAGCGACCTGCGGTGACCAGAATAATCCGGATCTCTACGGCAAAAAGATGGCGGGAAAAGCTCTCTGCCTCCCGCAGACGATCGGTTCCACGACGGGCGGACTGGTTCTGTACTGTGCCTGCTCTATGGGCCGCCAGCCGGCTTGCATGCTTTTCTCAAGACCGATCGATTCCCTTGCCGCTGCAGGCACAGTTCTCGCGGATGTGTGGCTCGATAACGCGAGAATGCCGGTCGTTGACTCTCTCGGAGACGAATTCCTCGAGTACGTTAAGGATGGAATGGACATCATCGTTCAGGACGGTGGTGTAGTCATGGTCGGAGAGAGCTACAAAGATCTGTAGAACAGACCTCGGGATATATCTGAACCGCAAAAAAGGGACACTGAATGGACTGGGAAAAAAGACTGAACATGAACGAAAGGAAGGGGGAATTCCTCGTAGGGCTTGCTCTCGCGCTGAGAGCAAGCTCGCTTCTGTTCGGCAAGATCGCAATGAGGACCATGGGTCCGTTTCTTACGATAGGGCTCAGGTTCACGATCGCGTTCATACTGATCGCGGTCCTTTTCCGCAGGAACCTGACGAAAGTCGACGCAAAAACATTGCTGCACTGCGCGGAGATAGGGATATTCTTCTTCCTCGCTATGGTATTCGAGCTGTACGGCCTTCAGACAACACCGTCATCGGTTACGGCTTTTCTTGAGGGCGCGGTGGTTATTTTTGTGCCGGCTTTCACCTGTATTATCCAGAGAAAGCTTCCGGACAGGCTGACCGTGATATCCGCCGTGATCGCAATGACAGGAATGGGCTTTCTGACACTCAAAGGAGACCACCTGGGATTCACGGTAGGAGAACTTCTTGTGCTCGGAGGGACGGTATGGTATTCGCTGTCTGTGATCGTTACAGACAAAGCGGCCAAAAACGACGATCTCCTGACGGTAGCCATATATCAGCTGCTGTTTATCGCGATATTCGCGTACATCGGAGCGTTCTTCTTTGAAGAGATTCGGCTGCCTGAGAGCGGCCAGGAGTGGGGCGCCGTGCTCGCGCTCGCGATTATTTGCAGCGGGGTAGGATTCACGATACAGCCTTTTGGCCAGAAGTACACGACTCCTGAGAGGGCCGGGATACTCGCCGTGTTCAATCCTCTTACGGCAGCAGTGCTCGGCGTAATCTTTCTGCATGAGACTATGACGGGCAGCATGATCATAGGCGCAGTTATGATACTGATCTCCATCCTGGCGCCGGCGTGGATACAGGACCGCAGGAGCCGTACCGGCAACGATGCCGGATAGGCGGCAGGAAACCGTAAAATCATATGTAAAACAGGCTTGACGTCTCCGGAAAGGCATTTTTATCCTGAGACGTCTTTTGTTTGCTGAATAATTGTAAAGGAAACTTTACTTCCTGCTTATGCTGGTGCTATATTGCAAACTGTACAGTTGAGATAATGCATGTAAAGACTCTTTTACATGATAAGACAGCAAAACAATATAAGAAAAGAGGAACAGAACCATGACAAAAGTCGATATTTTTTCCGGTTTTCTGGGAGCAGGAAAGACAACTCTGATCAAGAAACTCATCGCAGAAGGATATGAGAACAAGAACATCGTGCTCATCGAGAATGAGTTCGGAGAGATCGGAGTTGATACAGGATTCCTCAGAGAGACGGGTATACAGATCAATGAAATGGTAGCAGGATGCATCTGCTGCACACTGGTCGGGGATTTCGGCAAAGCTCTGAATGAGGTCGTCGAAAAGTATGATCCTGACAGGATACTGATCGAGCCTTCCGGAGTCGGCAAACTGTCAGACGTCATCATAGCAGTTCAGGATCTGCAGAACGATAAGATCGTCCTCAACGGATTCACTACGGTAGTCGACGCTAAGAGATTCGATATGTATATGGAGAATTTCGGAGAGTTCTATCAGAATCAGGTGGAGCACGCGAGCTCGATCTTCCTGTCACATCAGCAGGGACTCAGCGGTGAGGAACTCGACAGGATCGTAAAAGCGATCAGAGTCCTGAATCCGGAGGCGACTATAGTCACTACAGAGTGGGATCAGCTCAGCGGAGCCAAGATGCTCGAAGTCATGGAGTCCGACAAGACTCTGCATGCAGAACTCGATAAGCTGAGAGAGGAAGCTTACGAGGAACTCGAGGCGCATGAGCATGAGCACGAACATGAGCATGGAGAAGAGTGTGAATGCGGACATCACCATCACCACCATCATCACGATGAGGACGATGACGATGAACATGAACATGAGCACCATCACCACGATCACGACGATGATGACGATGAACATGA
>JAFRLN010000044.1 GCA_017431175.1 Mogibacterium sp. | reverse complement strand
TGTCAGAGAAGATCCGTTCTACTATCGTAAATGTCATCCCTATGTGGAAGACACAGATGGTCCTGGCGCTCAACAACTATCACACTCAGAAGGCCATCGAGGCTCAGCAGGCAGTCACAGAGGCTACCAATGAGATGCTCAAGAAGAATGCCGAGGCTCTGCACCAGAACACTGTTGATACAGCTAAGGCAAGCGAGAGAGGTATCGTTGATATCGAGACACTGCAGCACACCAACCAGGAACTGATCGGCGCCATCGACGAGATCATCCAGATCCAGGAGGAAGGCAAGGTCGCAAGAGCAGAGGCCGAGAAGGAACTCGCAAGGATCGAGCAGGAACTCAAGGACAAGATGCTCGGTATCGCTGCTAACGCAAGATGGACAGGCGAGGACATCGCAGCCAATCGCTCAGCTGAGAAATAATCAGGATTACACGGGTGACTTGCACATAGCCTTGCATGACAAAGGAGTTTTTGGAAAAAGTTACATATTTCGATATTTTTGATCGTATATGTAACTTTTTTTCAATAACTCCTCTTTGGAAGGAATAAATCTAAGGATATGGGATCAAAGAAAGAAAACACTGATTCAAATAACGCGCGCAGGCGGCTGCTGCCGGCGATCATTTTAGTGGTGCTCATTGCGGCAGTCATTTTCGCCGTGTCGGATGCTCCTTTTATAAAAAACGCCAGAGATTCAGTCTTTCAGAAGCTCGGATATGAGGCGATAGATCAGAGCGGGAACAGCGAAGGCGATGGGACCGGAACTTCCGGTGCCGGGAACAGCAGTGAGAACGGAGGCGCCAAAAACTCAGACTGGGACAGTGCCGCAGACATAGATCCGGCCGCGCTTCCGGAGTACAACGGACAACATTATGTGAACGTGAACAGCGGAGTCCCGGTGTTTCCTGATGACGTGTACGAACGCGCCGGCCTTGTAAAAGACGGTAACAGCTGGAAGAACAAAGGCAATCTGATGGGTACCGTTGATTCGCACAAGCTGACTCCGTATGAGTATTACGGTGAACTCGACGACCGGGGCAGATGTACTGTCGCTTATGGCCTTCTCGGAGAAGAGACCATGCCTCAGGACGGACAGGAACGCGGAGACATCTCGTCAGTCCATCCGTCCGGATGGGCTAAGGCTCAGAACTGGGAGCGCTGCCACCTCATAGCCTGGGCGCTTTCTGCAGAAAATGCCAACCCGTCAAACCTGGTCACGGGAACGCATTATCTTAATTACGACGGCATGAGACCGCTTGAGGAGGAAGTTGAGCACTACATCTGGAATACCGGCTACCACGTGCTGTATTATGTGAAGCCGTGGTTCATGGGCGATGAGCTGGTGCCGAGAGGCGTACAGATGGTTGCCCGGTCAGTAGAGGACAAGGGCGATGGGATTTCCTTCAATGTCTATTGCTTCAACGTGACACCGGGTGCGGAGATCGATTATAAATCCGGTATTGTGACGACAGAGGAACAGGCTGCTCAGGATGCGAGAGTCTATGTAATAAATACACGTTCGGGAGTGTTCCATTACCCGACCTGCGACGGCGTCAAAGAGATGTCGGAGCACAACAAGAAGACAGTTACAGCGACACGTTCGGAGCTGACATCTCAGGGATATACACCGTGCGGTTACTGTGAACCATAAATAATCAATTAATATAAAGGAGCATGTACTATGCGTTCGATCACTTCTATCAAAACATCACTATCTGCAGGCAGTTATGACATGATGCTCAAAAGCCTCTACTGTCGTCCGGCTGATTTGCTCGGGCCTTACAGAGACAGGGTAGTCAGGGTCCTTGACGGTTTCATGAAAGAATTCGGTGCGGGCCCTGAAACTGAAGTATCTGTATACAGCGCGCCTGGGCGTACCGAGATCGGCGGAAACCATACCGACCACCAGAGAGGAAAGGTCCTCACGGGATCGGTAGATCTGGATGCCATAGCCTGTGCCGCGCCGAACGGGAGCAGCATCGTGCGGATCTACTCTGAGGGCTACGGTCTGACGACGGTGGACATCAGCAGTCTCGAGCCGGTAAAGGAAGAAGAAAATACAACGAAAGCCATAATCCGCGGAACACTTGCCGCCATATCGTCAAGAGGATATGAGATAAAAGGCTTTGATGCCTATGTTACATCTGACGTTCCGGGAGGATCGGGACTTTCGTCTTCTGCATGTTTTGAGGTCCTCATAGGCGTTACAGTCAATGGATTGTTCTGCGCTAACAGCATACCTCTTGCCGAGATCGCCAAGATCGGACAGTATGCAGAGAACGTATATTTTGGCAAGCCGTCCGGACTGCTCGATCAGATGGGATGCGCGCTCGGCGGTATTGTGGCTATAGACTTCCAGGACAAAGACAATCCGCAGTATCACGCAGTCGACTTTGATTTCGCATCTGCCGGATACGCGCTCTGCATAATCGATACAGGAGCTGACCACGCCGACCTTACGGGAGATTACGCTGCAGTCCCTGCCGAGATGAGATCTGTCGCAGAAGCCTTTGGAAAGGAAGTGCTCTGCGAAGTGGATGAGGCGGAATTCTACAACTCTATCGCGAAGCTGAGGACGAAACTAGGAGACCGCGCAGTGATGCGCGCAATACATTACTTCACGGACTGCCACCGTGTTGAGCAGCAGGTCGAAGCTCTTGAAAAGCACGAATTTGACAGGTTCCTGAAACTGGTAAGCAGTTCGGGACATTCATCATACATGTATCTCCAGAATGTGGCTACGTACAGGGATCCTGCAGACCAGCCGGTCGCTCTGTCTCTGGCAATGGCAGGGTATTATCTTGCGGGACGCGGTGCGCGCAGAGTGCATGGCGGCGGATTCGCAGGTACCATACAGGCTTATGTACCGTTAGATCTTGTGGAAGAATTCAGAGAGGGAATGGACTCCGTGCTGGGCGAGGGAGCCTGCAGAGTCACATACATACGTCCGGTCGGCGGATGTACTCTCATAGACTGATAAAAGATACGGACCATACCGGACATAACAGGAGGATATAAATGGAGTTGTTGATTTCTCAACTTGTTGAATACGCTGTAAGAAAAGGCTGGATCGAAGGATCTGACCGCATCTGGGCATCAAACCGGATACTCGAAGCCCTGCACATGGATGGCTTCGACGGTCTGACAGAGATAGAAGGGGAACTACCGCAGATACAGGAAATCCTGGATGGGTTATGTGACCATGCTTATGAACACGGTGTCATAGATGGCAACTCGGCGACGTATCGCGACCTTTTCGATACGGAACTGATGGGTCTCCTGATACCGAGGCCGTCAGAGATCGCTGAGGAGTTTTACAGGAGATATGAATGCTCGCCAAAGGAAGCGACTGACTGGTACTATGGATTTTCGGGAGATACGAATTACATCAGAAGAGAACGTATCGCAAAGGATCGCAAGTGGACTGTAGACACAGAGTACGGGACTCTGGATATAACGATTAATCTGTCCAAGCCTGAGAAAGACCCTAAAGCTATAGCTGCTGCAGGCAAAGCAAAGGCGTCGGGTTACCCGAAGTGCCTGCTGTGTGCAGAGAATGAAGGCTACGCCGGCAGGCTCGACCATCCTGCAAGGCAGAATCACCGCATCATACCGGTAGAGCTGGGCGGGCAGGACTTCTTCATGCAGTACAGTCCTTACGTTTATTACAACGAGCACTGTATTGTCTTCAACAAGAAGCATATACCGATGCATATAGACAGACAGGCGTTTACAAACCTGCTGGATTTCGTAACGGTATTTCCGCATTACTTTGTCGGTTCGAACGCGGATCTTCCGATAGTAGGAGGAAGCGTTCTCAGCCATGACCATTACCAGGGCGGCAATTATGAATTCGCCATGGC
>JAFRLN010000043.1 GCA_017431175.1 Mogibacterium sp. | reverse complement strand
GTAAACGTTCCAGAACGACTCTCTTATAAGGTTCTCGACCTCTCTGTATTCCTCTTTCTTCTCTGAGCGTATCGTTACGTCATTTATATTCATTGTTTTACCTCCTGAAAATTGTTGACTTCAATTGCTGTAAAGCGGGAGGTTTGTCGTGATCGTCTGCACACCTCCCGGTCAGCCGACAATCTCCCTTGTGTTATGCAGTTTTCTCAAACAACACTCTCCTTATGAAATAATAAATATATGTTTATTGATTGTTTCCGTCCGCTATTAATAAAACGTCTATTGATTGTTTCCGTCCGCGACATCAAATACTGTCCACCACATCGCGAGGGTCTCTTCGCTGTCTATGCTTCAGTAATTATTCCCTTTCATTGTACTACAGATTCTTCTCTTTTCATCACTATCATCAGCAGATCCGGAACAGATCAGTTTTTCATATCTCACTTTCACGCCAAAAAATGACCGCATCCTCTGTATTAACCCGGCATCATTTTTACAGAGTGGGAGCTTGCTGAGAGCAAGGCAGCCCTACCATGCATTTCCCGCATGTATCTCCGTCACCATTTTCAAAATGAATAACTTTCTTAAAAATCTGTTCATTACACAGATGCCGGTCATAAAACACTCCATATTCGGCAGCGCCGCCAAGTTCCAGTTGTGATCCGATTACTTTTACAGCTTTTGACGAATCAATAGTTAATGCATTGATTGGACAACGTTCAATGCATGCTCCGCATGATCCGTTGTACTTGAACAGGCAGTATTCTCTTTCTGGTCTCACATCCGCTTCAAAAGGCATCGTAGTTATTACACTTCCATATCTACCGCAGCAGCCTTTCTCTGTAATAAGCATATTATTGATTCCAAATGTCCCTAACCCGGCAATAAAGGCTGCACTTCTGTGTGACCAGTCACTCTTCAGAGCGATTGCATCATAATTATAGGTTGCCGGAATATCCGAAGCTGCATATCCCAGATCTGTAATCAAATCATGCACTTCTTTGCTTAGGTCATTAAGCATATTATTGGTCTCAACATATGCATAATCCCACTCCAGAGAACTCTCTTCTCCGGGAATATTGCTTTTCGCAATTGATGGGTCAAACGGCACATACCATGTAATAACAGAACGTGCTCCGACAACGAGTTCACCCGGAAGCGCGTGTGTAGGAGATATTATTGTTTTAAGACTCTCAAACAGAGGATCATCTGCGTCCGCAATTTTTATAAGAGGTTCTCCCCATTTTGTTGCCGGGTGATATTTCACGCTGTATTTTTCAGGAAAACGCCTGATCAGATCGAAGACTATCTCTTTCATAATTGCCCCATGCTTTCATCTCAACAGGACCCAGTCTAATGAATGCTTATTCATTCGTGTTGTTATTCCTTAAGAGGATGCTTTTGGCCTTGAAGGAATAACATGTTATCCCTCACAGCCCGTATTTGACGAGTGAAGGAATAACACTTATATCATTCTTTGTACGCTGCTGTAAATTGAGCTTACTTCAATTCACTTTTCTGGTCAATATCTTCACTTACAGGCAGTAACTGTTTAGAGATGTAGACAAATGTATCTGCATTCAGGTGATAGTTGTACGATTATTTCATCATATGGAGAAATTGAGGTGATTTGCCCGTTCATTCTAACATCAAGAATAGAGATGTTATTCCTTGAAGTGGTGTAAAAAGGATTCGAAGAATAACATGTTATTCCATCACCCTGTATATCGGAAAGTCAGGGAATAACGCAAATCACCAGATCGGCATTTTCGAGATTGGCACCTTTGAGACCGGCATTTTCGAGATCGGCACCTTTGAGGCCGGCATTTTCGAGAGTCAAGTCATCTCCTGAACTCTTTTATCGTCCGGATACCGCAATAGATCATGTACAGTGACACGATCACTGATCCTATCGTATCAAGATAAAACGACGCTTTCGTTCCGGGCATAGTCATCACTGCTGCGAGGGCTGCTGTAACGCATATGTCTACAAATGATTTTGCGCCGTATAGTCTGGCCTGAACTCCGAGGATGGAGTTTCCCTGCCGTTTGTGCAGAACGGTGTATCTGCGCCAGAAGAAAGTATTTGTCGCTGCGCCAAGCGCTGCGATTATCAGCGCGGGTATGACATTGCCTTTATCTTCATTTCCCGTCAGCATGGTCATGATGATCATGCTGAGTCCGCTTATGCACATGATGACTCCAACGAAGGTGTTCCCTTTTCTCTCGAGTTCCGCCTTCCTGTCTGCATCAAAGTCATCATTCTTATTTGTCACGTAGTACAGAACAAAGGAAACGATGAGCGCCATGAGTTCTGCAGTCCTGCGCGTGAAATCTGAAATCTGCGTAGAACTATGGCCTACCATCAGCCCCAGCCCGAGTACAAGCGGACCGGGCGCACTCAGAAGCACAGACAGCAGCAGTGTTCTGTATCCTGACCTTTTCTCTCTGTCCATAAGTACCTATGCCCTTTCCGAATCATCCAACAAGCAGCAGAACAGCTGCGATCACGGCCGGTACCGTCACTGTGTCCCATTCGCTTGAGCTGAAAAGCTCGGTTACCGTGCCGGACAGTGCGCCGGCACATGCAGCCAGAAGCGACATGGATACAGACGATCCATGCCCGAAAAACAGCACACAGAATCCGCTGATCAGCGAAACGATGAACATGGCGGTGCTGCCTTCCCAGGACTTTTTGCCGTCAGCAAGCTTCAACGTTACCTTATGCTTTCCATATGGAATGCCGACCAGCGCAGCTGCAGCGTCTCCTGTACCCCACATAAGGATCGCAGCGGCAGCATAATACGACTTATCAAATATCCCCCACGCCACAGCGGTAACGGCAGCAAACATCAGGAAGAGCATCAGGAGACTCTTCCGGATCTCGCCGGGCTCTTTCTGAACAAAGAGATCCGCGTACCAGGGTCTATTCTCAAACAGGCGCAATACCGGGTAAATAACTACGGCGATGACGATCGATGCCATGGCGGCAGCCTGCCAGTTTTTTGCTATAATGATCATGATCATCACACAGGAAAAAGCGACGATGTGTAAAAGTTTGCGGAATACGTAAGAAGGTATCTTCGTAAAAAGACGGATCGGCAAAAGAATCAATACACACGGTATGATGAATGTAATAAATATTCTGAGACACCAGATCGTTTCAGCAGCCATAGCATTATCTGTAAGAAAACTATTCATTTAAGTGCGAAGAGATATTCGCTGAGTGACAGCTGGTTTTGGTTGTGATTTTGGTTTTTACTTTTGTCTTGGTTTTGATCCTGTTCCTCGTTTGCATCGCATCCGGAAACAGTTATCGCCGCTATAGCAATGATAACGATCATACTGATCAGAAGAAGCGTTCGATAACACTGTTGTTTCTTCACAGAGATTACCTCCAAAAGTCGGATTATTCGAACTGAACTGCGACACCAATATGATACCATATACCGAAACTTCAACGATATATGGAAAAGACCCAAAAACTGGGCACAGAGCCAAAACAGGTTTTGCAGGGAGAAGTTGAATTATAGTTGAATTATTAGCCCTGAATCAGCCATATTTACATCAATACGGAAACAACAAAAGAGCCTTGAAACGATGAAATTTCAAGGCTTTTAGTTTGGTTGCGGGAGGGGGACTTGAACCCCCGACCTCCGGGTTATGAGCCCGACGAGCTACCAACTGCTCTATCCCGCGTCATTAAGTTGTAAAACGAAGTGGTACCGGAGACCGGACTCGAACCGGTACGAGAATCGCTTCTCATAGGATTTTAAGTCCCAGGTGTCTACCAATTCCACCACTCCGGCTTATTAGTATAAAATGGCTCCGAGGGTGGGGCTCGAACCCACAACCTACCGGTTAACAGCCGGTTGCTCTGCCATTGAGCTACCTCGGAACAACGTATGTCTTATTTGCGACTTGTTTAGTATAGCCGATTAACAAGGACTTGTCAACAACATTTTTATGACAAGTCCTTGTTTTTATCACAGTCCAAGACGGAACGCGGAGATCCGCCAGATGAAGATAAATGGATCCGGCGGGTAAGGCTGCTGCTTAGCCGCAGATCATCAGTTCATTTCCTTCTGCGATTCCGCGTAATTGCGCCTTACCAGCTCTGCCTTAGTCTTGTATTTTGCCGCGTTGTCCATATCCCCTGTCGCCTCGTAGACTGCAGAAAGTTCGTCCATTACATCAGCATTGCTCGGTGTGATGGTCAGGACACGGCGGTAATCATTTATCGCCTCCTCAGCGTTCCCGAGTGACGCTTCCGCGACAGCGAGATAATACCACAGTGGCCACCAGTTCGAATATCTGCCCTCTTTGAAACGGCTGAGAGTGTCTCTGCCTCCGGCAAAGTCTCCGCCCATGATCTGATTGCATCCCTTCTCTATCTGCACAGGTTCCTCCAGGTCGAGAAGTCTGCCGGATATCTCGTGTCTGAGATCCTCGGCCTGATCAGCATCCATTCCCGCGTCATCCGGGTCAGCGGCTGATGAATATTTCATAAAATCTTCCCAGGTCAGCTTAGCCTTGATATACAGTCCGAGATTGAGATATGCATATCCGAGGAAGTAGTATCCCATGGCGAATTCCGGATGCATCATCGTCAGTACCTCGAATATATCCGTTGATTCTGCCTTGAAAGCTCCGATGTACTCCTCGCCTTCCATTGTCTGACCGTTCTGCGCTTCATACTCTGACATTGCCTCATAACAGGCTTTGCATGCCCTTCCGTAGAGATAGAGTGCGGCGCGCGACTTAGGCTCTACTGCCAGGGCGGTCCTGAGCAGCATGCAGGATTCTTCATATCTGCCCTCATCAGCGAGTTTCGCACCTTCTGAGACCAGCATAGGCTCCCCCTGGTCTCCCGATACTGCCTTGATATAAGCGAGATACTTGTCAGCATAGACAAAATCAGGGTCTGCTCCTATTACTTTCGCCATATCGAGAACGATCGACAGAACGCGGATCTGACCGTTCTCTCCTTCACTGATCGGTACAGGGATGCCGCTGAGAAGCCCCTGAGCGCCCATCGCATGCAGAAAGTCTTCGCTCAACTCTCCGAACAGCATATCTTTGTTGAACTTAATGAGATATTTGCTTATCCTGTCCTTCTTACCTGTTTCCACTCTGTAACTCCTTTAAGTATTCAAGAGCACGGACCGTTTCAGCCCGTGCCCTTAAGATTACATATTGCTGTCAGATGTGATCTATACGATATCCCATCCGTCACGTTCGAATTTGACCATTGCCTCTTCAGGGACCATCTTCTGAAGGTCGGCGTGGATCGCTCCTGTAAGCACATCGAATTTGAATTCATCTTCGAACATTCCGTATGGCGATTCTGCGTAAGCGCGGAAGATCCTGGCAACATTCTCAGGCTTGCCGAGCTTGTTCTGCAGCTCATTCTCACAGATGTAGTCTGTGAGCTTGCCGAACAGATCATAAGGTCTCATCCCTATGTCAGCGAGGAATCTAGGGATAGATGACTTGAATCCGCCCTCTCCGATGAATGCGTCGATGACTCTAGCGACAGTCCTTATCCTGATCAGGTCGAGAGCAGGCATATGATCGTTGGAGATCACATCATATGGTGAATCGAACGTCGAGCAGTAGCCGAATTTCTCTGCTTTGCTTCTGAGAACTGATCCTCTTGAAAGCTGCAGGAAATCGATCTTGACCGGCTGCCCTTCAGCAAGGCCGAATGCCTTGTTGAAAGAACGTCCGAAGAGCGCCTCAGTCTCATTAGGAAGACCCGCGATGATATGGATATAGCACTTGACAGTCTCTGAGCGGAGGAGCTTGGTAACATTGTACATGAGCTGGTAGATGTTCTCCTTGCGGTCAACAGACGCGAGTACTTCAGCGTTGGTGCTTGCGACCTCAATATTGAACTCAAAGAGGCCCGGTCTTGCTTCAGACAGGAGTCTGATCGTCTGATCGTCGAGGTTCTCACCGTCGATGCTGAACTCGAAAGTAGTGATTCCGTTATCATTGTTGATCAGATACTCAAATACCCTGTACGCTCTCTCGGTGCTGTAGTTGAAGAATCTGTCGAAGAATACTACTCTCTGTACTTCCTTGACGAGGAAATATCTGAGTTCTCTGCAGATCCTGCCCAGACTGAGAGTTCTGATCTTGTTGTCCGGATAATATGTTGTATATGCCGCCATGGAGCTGTCGCCTCTCATGGATTCATAGTAAACGACATCCGCAGGAAGCTCTGTCGCATCGTATGGGAACGGCAGATCTTCGATCTCTATCGGCTCATCGTACTTGTTGACGATAATCTCTTCACCGTCTCTGTATGCGAGACCCGGAATATTGGCAAAATCAAACTCATAATTGATGACTGTATTCAGGAAATTGAACAGTACTGTCTCTCCTTCACCGCGAATGACAAAATCGATCCATGGGTTTCTCACCATGAAAGCTTTTGTACCGAAGGATACATGTCCGCCTCCCGCGACAATGGCAGTCGTCGGAGAAGCCTTCTTGATCATTTCTGCTACTGCGGCGATATGTCTCTCATTAAGCGCGTCGCAGTGGAAATACACAACATCATATCTGCCGGACATAATGTCTTCATAGATACGTCCGTCCAGCACATATTTGCCGAAAGTCTTCATATCAGCGTCGATAGGAGAATCCTCGCTGTCGACTATGGAGTACAGATATCTCATTGCGTAATCTGTATACTTGCAGTCAGTTTGAATCGTGGTCAGGAGCAGTTTCATTTGGTTCACATCCTTTCAGGCGCTTTGATTCCGAGCAATCCCAGACAATTAGCTATAACAGTCTTAGCAGCGAGAACCAGCGCCAGCTTGGCCAGTTTCTCGTTTCTGTCGTCTACCAGTATATGTTCATCGTGATAGAACTTGTTGAATGCCTGAGCGATATCCACAAGATGTCTTGTCACGATAGATGGCTCATACTTATCTGCAGCCTCGATGACGATCTCAGGCACTCTGTACAGAAGTTTGACGAGTGCGTAAGCGCTGTCGCTCTCGAGGCAGCTCCAGTCAAGATCACCGGCGCTGACTGCAGCCAGATCTTCCGCTGAAGCGTTTCTGAGTACACTGGATGCTCTCGCATGAGTGTACTGTACGTAAGGACCTGTCTCTCCGTCAAAATTGAGAACTTTGTCCCATGAGAACACATAGTCCTTGATCCTGTTGTTAGAGAGTTCCTGGAAGATAACAGCTCCGATACCGACTTCTTTCGATACTTCGCCGATATCGATACCCTGAGCGTTCTTCTCTCTCATGATGTCAGCAGTCTTATCGACAGCGGTATTGAGCACATCCTCGAGGAAGACTACAGTTCCCTCTCTTGTCGACATCATCTTGATGTCATCACCGTCTGACAGGCTTACGAGCCCGAACGGTACATGTATACAGTCTTTCTGCCACGCGTAGCCCATCAGTTCAAGCACTTGCTTCCACTGTCTGAAGTGGAGATTCTGCTGTGACGCAACTACGTATATGCACTTATAGAAATCGTAAGTCTCTTTCCTGTAGACCGCTGCAGCGATATCTCTTGTAACATACAGGCTTGATCCGTCCGACTTGGTGATCATCGCAGGGCTCATGCCGTATGCTTCGAGATCAACGATCTGAGCGCCCTGTGATTCGATGAGAAGACCCTTATCCTTCAGTTCCTGGATAAACCTAGGCATCTTGTCTGAGTAGAAACTCTCACCGGCATACGAGTCGAATGTGATGCCGAGCATATCGTATACCCTGTTGAATTCTGCCAGACTGAGTTCTCTGAATTTCTTCCACAGAGCAACTTCCTCAGGCTCTCCGGCTTCAAGACGCACGAAAGCCTCCCTCGCCTCATCCTCAAGTGAAGGATCATCCTTAGCCTCCTGATGGAACCTTGTATAATATCCGAGCAGTGTCTTGATCGGATCCTTGGCGAGCTCATCCTCGCTGCCCCATTTTCTGTAAGCAACGATCATCTTGCCGAACTGAGTTCCGTAGTCACCGAGGTGATTGATCCTGGTAACATCGAAACCTACAGCGTCATACAGCTTATAGATCGCGTTGCCGATCACTGTGCTTCTGATGTGGCCGATGTGGAACGGCTTGGCGATATTCGGCGATGAATACTCGACAATGACCTTACGGCCTTTGCCTATATCCGATCTTCCGTACGCGTCACCCTTCTCATTGACCTCATCGATGACCTGGCCGGCAAAGAATGCTCTGTTTATGAAGAAATTGACATAAGCATTGACATTCTCGACCTTCTCAAAAGCCTCGTTGCCCGAGATCCTGCCCGCGATATCAGCAGCTATCATCTGAGGCGCTTTGCGGAGAGCTTTTGCCAGTCTGAAGCACGGGAAAGCGTAGTCTCCCATCTTCTCGTCATTCGGGATCTCGATCAGACCCTTGACCTCTTCCTGTGTAAGGCCGAGTGCCTCATCAAATATCTCGCTTGCAATAATATCTTTAAAATCTGTCATGTATCTTACTTATTCCTTTAATTATTGATCATTCACCGAATACTTTTGTGAAACCGTTCTCGGTGCATACTCTGAATGTATCTGAGAACATCCTGTTCTCATCCGGGATGTCGGGATTGTTTCTCTCATCCAGGCAGGCGTCGATCAGCTTGTCAGTGAAAACGCCGAGTCCTTTTGTCAGTGTGCCGGAGAAAGTGCCGTCATACACCTTGCCTGACCCGCACGAAGGACTGTGGCTCTTGAGAATCGCTCCTTCAATGATGCCGCGCCGTTCTGTTCTGCTGCCGGCCTCTGTCAGTACAGAAGCGAGCGACAGCCTTGCACCATAATCGAAAGCATCACTCAGATCCCTGCCGTCTCTGTCCATGACCCTGAAACGGATCCTGTTGTCTGTGACCTCTGCAAAAGTGATCTCTGCCGGCGCTCTCGGTGTCTCCAGACCCGCTGCCGTCTCCGGACACACCGTCACATAATCATGCGTCCTGCAGAACTCGACTACATCCGGATCTATGTTGTTTCCGCCGTTGTACTTGCAGTTGAAGCCAAGCAGACACCTGCTGATAATGAACATAATTGCCCCCTCTCCCCCATCAGCATTATCCAATCTGAAATTATATCAGATTATTGTCAATTAATCTACCTTCAGACTGATAATGCCCGCTGAACGCAAAGGAACGGCACAATTATTATTGTCATTTCCTGTCTTTGAGTTCGACAACAGTGCATCCTTCGCCCCCATCGTTATACGGAGCTGACTTGAAAGACTTGACGTGTTTGTTTCTTCTGAGTTCCTGTCTGAGCCCGTTTCTCAGTATTCCTTCTCCTCTGCCGTGAATGATATGGACAGTCTTGAGTCCGGCGAGGAAAGCGTCGTCTATGTATTTGTTCATGAGGTCTGTTGCCTCATCGAGGTTCTTTCCGATCAGATTGATCTCAGTCTTGATCGTTTTCGTCTTGCCGAACGACATATTGCCGTATTTTGTTCTGACCTTGTCCTTGTGCCCTGCGTTCTCAGATTCAGCGATAATCAGATCCCTGATATTGACCGTCATCTTGATCGCGCCGAGTCTTATCTGCAGATTGCCCTTGCTGTCAGGAAGCGACTCGACTTCACCGGTCTGATCCAGCTTGGTGTATTTGACCTTCATGCCGGTCCTGATCTGCTCAGGCTGAGGCACCTTGCCGGTCTGGACCGTCTCAGGCTTCTTCACACCCTGCGCCTTATATGCCGATTCTGCTTCTCTCAGAGCTCGTCTGCTGTTCGCGGCGCCTCCGGCGATATGTCCTTCATTGAACCCCGCGTTCTTCTTTCTCTTGCTGATGCTTCTCAGTTCAGCGGATATATCATCTATCGTATCCTGCGCGTCACGCAGCATATTTCTGGCCTGCGCTCTGGCGTCCTCGAGTATCTTGTCTGCCTCTGCTCTGGCCCTGTCGAGTTCCTTCGCTGCTTCGTTCCTGCTCGTCTCAGCAGCGGCTCTTGCCTCTCCTGCTTCGCGAAGCGCTTCTTCCGCTTCTGCCTGATCTGCCTCGACTCTGGATACCGCTTCCTCGAATTCAAGCTGCTCTTCTCCGAGGAGCTGCGCAGCGCGCGCTATGATATCTTCGCTGAGTCCGAGTTTTCTCGAGATCTCGAATGCATTCGACTTGCCCGGAAGACCCACTCTCAGCCTGTAAGTCGGGGACAGGGTCTCGACATTGAATTCCATCGAAGCATTCTCGACACCCGGAGTAGACAAAGCGTATTTCTTGAGCTCTGTATAGTGTGTCGTAGCTGCCACAAGAGCTCCGGCTTCCTTCAGAGTCTCCAGCTCGGCAATGCCGAGAGCAGCTCCTTCCAGCGGATCAGTGCCTGCTCCAAGCTCATCGAGGAGCACGAGACTGCCGCGTCCTGCGGATTCGAATATGCCTATCATATTCTTCATGTGAGACGAGAATGTAGACAGGCTCTGTTCTATACTCTGCTCGTCGCCGATATCCGCGAAGATATCCTCCAGCACAGGAAGATCGCTTGATTCGTCAGCCGGTATATGCAGACCGCTCTGAGCCATCAGCTGCAGCAGGCCGATCGTCTTGAGAGTGACTGTCTTGCCTCCTGTGTTAGGTCCTGTGATCAGCAGTGTTGTCCATTTGCGGCCGAGTTCGACATCCGTCGGTACGACCTTATCGGAAGGGATCAGCGGATGTCTGCCTCTCCTGAGGTCGATATATCCCTCATCATTCAGGCGCGGTTCCCTGCCGTCCATGATACACGAGAGCTTGCCCTTAGCACCGATGAAGTCAAGTTCTGACAGGAGTTTCTGATTGTTCATCAGTCCGTGATAATGTTCCGCGACCCTGCCTGAAAAAGCTTCGAGTATTCTTGTGATCTCCGCATGCTCTTCTGTCTCAAGCTGCCTGAGCTCGTTGTTGAGGTTGACCACAGCCTGCGGCTCCACGAAAAGAGTGGCTCCCGTCGATGACTGGTCGTGGACCATTCCCGGGAACAGACTTATGTACTCCCTCTTGACAGGGATGACATATCTTCCGTTACGCATCGTTACGATGGCATCCTGGAGATGAGTTTTCGCCGATCCGCTTGTCACCATCTTCTGGAGTCTTGACTTGATCAGCTCGTTCTTGTTGCGGATATCTCTTCTTATGCGCCTCAATTCAGGCGAAGCGCTGTCCGCCATCTCGTCTTCGCTGAGGATGGCAGATCCGATATCCTGCTCAAGCTTTGGGACAGGTTCTATCAGAGAGCAGAGTTCAGGGATGATCCTGAGCCCTGACGGCATGTCTTCAGAAAGGAACGCGCGAACGGTCCTGGCGATACTGAGGCTTGTCTTCACCTGCAGGAGCTCTCTCATGCTGAGGATCCTGCCTTTTCTTGCCATGCCCAGTATTCCGGAGATGTCGCCGATCTCTCCTATGGGAATATTTCCCTTATATATAATAACGGAAACCGCCTCAGTAGTTTCCGTTAAAGCATCCTGCACCATATGCCTGTTGGACATCGGCCGGAGCTGTGAGATACGTTCTCTTGTAATCTCAGAGCCGGCCTGCTCAGCAAGCAGATCCAGTATTTTATTAAATTCGAGAAGTCCGAGTATCTTAGAATTCATCTTCGCTGTTCATTCTCTTGATCGACTTCAGCTCATTCTTCAGGTTGACATTCTCCATCTGAAGATCGAAGTACGCGTTCTCCATCTCGACAAGCTTCTCCTGAAGCTTCTTCTGATCTTCATTGCTCTGTGACTGTCTGTCGACCTCGTTGGACATCTTCTCCTTGAGATCTGTGACCTGCTTCTTGGTCTGCTCCCACAGCTGGATATAATGCTTCACATCGTTATCAAGCTGATAGTTCTCAGTCTGGAGTTTGAGGATCATGTCAGTGTTGTCCATGAGCTTCTCTGTAATATTAAGTGCTGTGAGTACTGCAGCCTTGTAGTTAGGATTGACGTTGAGTGCTCTGCTTACGGCTCTCAGCTCATCATCCACGTACCTGGCGATCTCTTTGATACGCTCTTCGCTCTTCTCACTGGAGAGAACGTATTTGGAATCGCATATCACAACATCAGCTCTGTTCTTATCCATATTTTACCCCTTATTCTTTATTGTCTAACGGCTTCGTACATGAGTATCGCAGCCGCCGCAGCAGCATTGAGAGACTCAGTTCCGCCTTTCATAGGTAAGGTAACTCTCACATCAGCGAGGGCCATTAACTCATCGCTTATACCATTGCCTTCATTGCCGATCACAAGCGCAATGCCCTCTCTGAGGTCTTCTTCATAATACGGCTTTCCGCCCGCCGGATCTGTCACTACGATGCGTCTGTCCGCTTTTCTGAGGATATCTGCGAGCTTGGCAGCTCCGTCAGCGTAAACGAACGGAATATCGAAGATCATACCGGCGGTGGCCCTTAGGACTTTGGCTGAATATATATCCACGGTGCCTTTTACGGCGATTATCATCGCGTATCCGGCTGCAGCCGCAGTCCTGATCATAGTCCCTATATTACCCGGATCCTGTATCCTGTCGAGAACGAGGATATTGGAATCATGAGGAAGACTGTATATGTCTGAAATGTCTGTCTCAGGCATTCTCAGCACGGCAAGTATGCCTATCCCGGCACCGGCATCCGTGATCCCGGAGAAAAGCTTTGCCGGGATCATGCAGACCGTCAGTTCAGGAGAACTGATACACTCACGTGTAAAAGAGATGAGACCGCTGATATCTCTTCCCTCCGATGAATCATAGTCATCAGGTATCATAATGAAGTCGATATCACGGGCGGAAGTGACTGCCTCCCTTACAAGATTGAGTCCTTCAATTACGAATCTTCTCTCCGCAGTTCTTCCCTTTCTGGTACCAAGTTTTCTGACGAGTCTGATGCGTCCGTTGTCAGGTGATCCTATTCTGATAAGCATTCTGCCTTATTCTGTTATGTATTACTTAAGGAAATCAGGGATGTCAAATTCCTGTGCAGGATTGGATCTTCCGCTGCTGCCTTCCTTGAGCAGCTGATCGAGGTCAGCCTCAAAACCCTGGAGACCGTCTACTGTAACGCGAGGTCCCATTGTAGGTCTTGCAGGCTCTGCAGGAGGAGTAAGGATCTCCTCACCCTTGAATCCGGATGTTACGCCTATATTACCGAAGTCTGTAGCGATAATAGTTACAGAGATCTTCTCGTTCATCTCTTCGCTGATAGCAGCACCGAAGATGATATTTGCATCCTCATCGGCCTCTGTCTGGACCTTCTCAGCGATCGTATTGATATCGAGCATTCCCATGTCATATCCGCCGGATACGTACAGCAGGATCGACTTCGCTCCGCTTATGGATGTCTCAAGCAGCGGGCTGTTGAGTGCAGACTGTACAGCTTCCTCGATTCTGTTCTCACCTTCGCCGACACCGACTCCCATGTGAGCAATACCTCTGCCCTCCATGATAGTTCTTACGTCTGCGAAGTC
>JAFRLN010000042.1 GCA_017431175.1 Mogibacterium sp. | reverse complement strand
TACTTCAAGAAGCCTCTGGGCATCCTGAAGGAAGGCGCTGCAGCTGACGTTATCGTAATGGATTACAAGCCGTTCACTCCGTTCTCGGATGAGAATATAGACGGACATATGCTGTTCGGCATGATGGGCAAGAACTGCAGAACTACCATCATCAACGGCAGGGTTCTCTACAAGGACAGAGAATTCGTAGATATCGATGAAGAAGCTATCAACGCATGGACTCTTGAACAGAGCAAGAAACTCTGGGGAGAGCTCAATCACAGGACTTACTGATAATTCGGACTTTTCATAACTACAGATAAGATATATGGAGGGATATTATGAGTGACATAATGCGTCCAATGCCGTATAAGCATTTACTGGATTGGGTTATTACAGAATATGAGAAAAGCGGAAGCATTTTCGGTATTTCTAAATTTGTAAAACACACTAACGGTCAGGCACTGCCGATCTTTGACGAAAAGATTGAATCACCTTACGGTCCTGCTGCCGGCCCGAACACACAGCTGACTCAGAACATAGTCGCGTCATATGTGGCTGGTTCGAGATTTTTCGAACTCAAAACTGTTCAGAAGATGGACGGAGCAGAGCTCGCAGCGTGCGTTGCAAAGCCATGCATCACAGCTCATGATGAATGCTACAACTGCGAGTGGTCCACAGAGCTGTATGTTCCGCAGGCTTATGAGGAATATGTGAAGGCATGGTTCCTGTGCAAGATCCTGTCCAAGGAGCTTGGACTCGGTGATCCGGACGGCTTCGTATTCAATATGTCCGTAGGATATGACCTGGAAGGCATCAAGACCCCTAAGGTCGACAAGTTCATCGAGGAGATGAAGGATGCCTCGAACACAGAAGTATTCAAGGATGCTATGGAGGTATCGCTCCAGGCTGTACGTGACGGCAGACTGCAGAACGTAGATGAAGATTTTATCAAGGCTATCCCGGCAAGGATATCGAACTCCATAACAGAGTCCACATTGCATGGTTGCCCACCTGATGAGATCGAGAGGATCGCTTCCTATCTGATCACAGAGAAGAACCTCAATACCTTCATCAAGTGCAACCCGACACTGCTCGGATATGAGTTCGCGAGAGCACGCCTGGATTCACTCGGATTCGATTACATCGTATTCGATGACCATCACTTCCTCGAAGACCTTCAGTGGAAGGATGCGATCCCGATGTTCGAACGCCTGCAGAAGCTCTGCGATGAGAAGGGTCTGGAATTCGGAGTCAAGATCACCAATACGTTCCCTGTTGATGTAAAGGCAGGAGAACTTCCTTCAGAGGAGATGTACATGTCCGGAAGGAGCCTGTTCCCGCTGTCGATTGCTCTTGCAGAGAAACTTACAAAACAGTTCGACGGAAAACTCAGGATCAGCTATTCCGGCGGCGCAGACTATTTCAATATCAAACAGATATTTGAGGCAGGCATCTGGCCGATCACAATGGCCACTACTGTCCTCAAGCCGGGCGGATATCAGAGAATGTCACAGATCGGCGAGCTCCTGATGGACTGCGGCAGTGAGAGATTCAGCGGAGTAGACAAGGCTAAAGCAGCTGCCCTTGTAGAACTGTCACAGGGTGAGAGAAATCAGAAGCCTATCAAACCGCTTCCTGACAGAAAGAACGGAGAGCCTCTGCCAATGCTCGACTGCTTCACAGCTCCTTGCAGCGGCGGCTGCCCGATCAATCAGGACATCCCTGCATACCTCGAGGCGATGGAGAAAGGCGACAGCGAAGCAGCTCTTAAGATCATCCTCGAGAAGAACGCGCTTCCGTTCATCACAGGAACGATCTGTCCGCATACATGCGCTGACAAGTGCATGAGAAATCACTATGAGTCTGCACTCAGGATCCGTGAGGTCAAGCTGATGGCTGCGGAAGCTGCTTTTGACAAAGTTCTTCCGGAACTTAAAGCTGCAGCTGCCGCAGACAAGAAGGTCGCTGTCATCGGCGGAGGCCCTGCGGGACTTGCGACAGCATCTTTCCTGAGCCGTGCAGGTGCTGATGTAACTGTCTTTGAGAAGAACGATAAGCTGGGTGGCGTACCACGCTATGTGATCCCGGGATTCAGGATCAGTGACGAAGCACTTGACAGTGATGTGGCTCTCTGCTCGGCATATGGCGCTAAGATGGTCACCGGCTGTGAAATCAGTTCGATCAAGGAACTGAAAGAAAAGGGTTATTCAGATGTAGTAGTCTGCATCGGAGCATGGGCACCTGGCCGTAAGGCTCTGAAATATGGTGAGGAGTATGATGCTCTTGAGTTCCTTGAAGCTGTCAAGGCAGCACCGGGCTCAGTAGATCTTGGTACTGATGTAGTCGTCATCGGCGGCGGCAACACCGCTATGGACGTAGCCAGAGCTGCGAAGATCCAGCCTGGAGTTGAGAATGTGCGTCTCGTCTACAGAAGAAACAGAAGGAACATGCCTGCAGATGAAGAAGAGCTGCAGATGGCTCTTGATGACGGCGTTGAGTTCATGGAACTCCTTGCACCGGTCGGAGCAGAGGGCGGCAAGCTGAAATGCGAAGTATGCGTCCTTGGCGAGCCTGATGCAAGCGGCAGACGCTCGCCTGTGGGAACCGGAGAATTCACAGAAGTGCCTGTAACAGCAGTCATCTGTGCTGTTGGGGAACGTATTAAGGCAGATCTGTATGAGGAAGCAGGAGCAGAGCTCGATGACAGGGGCAAACCTGTTGTAGATGACAACCTGATGACAACAGTACCTGGAGTATATGCAGCAGGCGACTGCCGCAGAGGACCGGCTACAGTAGTCAAGGCAATCGCAGATGCTCAGACGATCACATCAGCTATTATCGGAGCAACATTCGATAAGTATGCGGACGTCAATGAGAAGGGAGATATGATAAAACTCCTCGACAGAAAAGGAAATCTTGCAGATCCTCCTGCAGACAAGGCTGACGACCGCTGCCTCGGGTGCAGCACAGTATGTGAAGTCTGCGCAGATGTATGCCCGAACCGGGCTAACGTTGTAATAGACGTTCCTGGATTCGTAAAACCTCAGATCCTCCACGTCGACGGAATGTGCAACGAGTGCGGCAACTGTCAGGTATTCTGTCCGTACAGCGGCCGTCCGTTCAAGGATAAATTCACACTGTTCTGGAGCGAAGAAGACTTTGCCGACAGTGAGAACAACGGTTTCCTGCCGCTCGAAGGCAGCAATGTCCGCGTAAGACTGTTCGGAAATGTCTCCGAGCATGATATCGCTGATCCGAAGTGCACACTGCCTGAAGGAATCCTTGCATTCATTACAGCTGTAACAGAGAATTATTCATACTTATTAGGATAGAGAGAATAAAGGGGTAGCGCTATGCTGATACTTATCAAAGGCGCCGGCGATCTCGCCAGCGGAATAGCATTAAGACTTCACCACGCGCGGTTTGATATCGTGATGACTGATCTCCCGGTGCCTACAGCTGTGCGCAGGACGGTAGCTTTTTCTGAAGCTATTCGTTTCGGCAGCACAGTTGTTGAAGATATCACAGCGGAGAAGGCGGACACCATTGACCAGATCCGGGATTGCCTCTCAAGAGGGGTGATCCCGGTCACAACCGGCCTCGAGAGTGAAATACTGGAACTTCTCAAACCGGAAGTTGAGGTTGATGCGATCATCGCCAAAAGGAATATCAACACTAGTATAGATGATGCTCCGCTGGTGATAGGAGTTGGTCCGGGCTTTACTGCCGGGGTCGATTGTAATGCGGTAATAGAAACCAAACGCGGTCATACACTGGGACGGGTCATAAGAGAAGGATCCGCTATAGCTAATACCGGTATACCGGGTAATATCGGCGGAGAGACAACAAGAAGACTGCTCAAATCTCCTGCGGATGGCGTTTTCCATCCGGTGAAAGAGATTGGGGATATTGTCATAAGAGGAGTCATTGTCGGTTATGTTGACGGCATACCTGTTTTTACCCAGACTGCCGGAATGATCAGGGGACTTCTCCAGGACGGCGTAGAGGTCACAGAGGGCTTCAAATGCGGCGATGTTGATCCTAGAGGTGAACTGGCAGATTATACTACTGTTTCTGACAAGGCACTTGCTATAGGAGGAGGTGTCCTTGAAGCAATCATGGCGTATGCCAGCGACCGTTTCTGAAGAAGCTGACCGGAGTAAATAATGGCAAAAAGAATCAGAAAAATTTCATATGTCCGCTGCAGGGGAGGCAGTCCTCTTCTTGAAGGAATCGACAGGGCGTCACTTCCGGGAAACTGCAGCGAGATTCTTCAGCTGTTTCCTAACGGGATAAACAAGTGCAGATACGGATGTCTCGGCGGCGGCTCATGCGAAGCGGCATGCCATCTTGCTGCTATAAGAGTAGAAGATGGAGGTCCTCCTGTCATTGACAGAGAGAAATGCGTAGGCTGCGGACTTTGTGTCCGCGTCTGCCCGCAGAATCTTATAGAGATCATACTGCCTGACCGCAACATACAGCCGAAGTGCAGCAGCCGGGATACCGGAAAGGCGGCGCGCGATGCCTGCGGAAATTCATGTATCACCTGCAGGATATGCGAAAAGGTCTGTCCGGCAGAGGCCATCCATATCGAGGATGGGCGCCCGGTGATAGATCCCGCAGAATGCATATGCTGCGGTATGTGCGCGGTAAAATGTCCTCGCGGTGTTATCCGAGATTCCAACGGAATCATGACTGTTGACTGATACGGCAGAGGAGGTGAGAACTATTTCATATACATTAACAGTAAACGGAATAGAAAGAACTGTTGAAGATAACAAGCCTCTGTTAAGATATCTAAGGGATGATCTCAAGCTGTATTCTGTCAAGGACGGCTGCTCGGAAGGAGCCTGCGGAACCTGTACGATAGTTGTTGACGGCTTTGCTGTGAAGGCATGCGTCCTCACCACCGAGAGGGCTGCCGGCAAAAACATCATTACCGTTGAAGGGCTGAGCCTGCGCGAGAAGGAAGCTTTTGTATATGCGTTCGGAACAGCCGGTTCCGTACAATGTGGTTTCTGCATACCGGGAATGGTCATGGCAGGAAAAGCCCTCATTGACCGTAATCCGGATCCGACAGAGGAAGATATCAAGAAAGCCATCCGTGGCAACGTATGCCGCTGCACCGGATACAAAAAGATTATTAACGGCATCAGACGGGCAGCTGCTATACTGCGCGGAGAAGTAGAAATCAAGCCGATCAGCCAGTTCACGGGCAAGATGATGCCCGAGCAGAATGAATTCATCTCTGTCGTCGGCTCCGGCTATGATCCGGGCCGTGCCTCCGGGATCGCGAATTATGAGAACAGAGGAAGCAGCTCTCAGTATGGAATGGGGCAGAACGTCTTCCGGATCGATGTCAGGAAGAAAGTGCTTGGCTACGGAAAATATCCTGACGATATAGGACCTGAATACTTTGTCCCTGCAGACAGACCTGATCTTATCATGGAACAGACCGGATGGACGCAGGAGGAGTATGACGCTGCGGCAGCAGAGGGCAGACTTGAGCCGGGAAAAACTATTTGCCGAAAGGATGAGCCTCTCTGCAACATATGTACCATAGTAGATCCTGATATGCCTCCTATGGCATACTGCTCGGCTGTCCGCTCGGAATATCCGAGAGCGATCGTGAAGAAGATCCACAAGGAAAAAGCCGAGTCCCTGCCGGGAGTTCTGGGTGTGCTTACGGCAGAGGATGTGCCTCACAACAAGGTGGGACACATACAGCAGGACTGGGACGTAATGATAGCAGAGGGCGACATTACGAGGATGACAGGCGACGCGATATGCCTGGTCGTAGCTGAGTCTCCTTACATACTTGAGGCAGCCAAAAAGGCTGTGAAAGTGGAATACGAGCCGCTTGAACCTGTGAGGAACATAGCTGAGGCCAAGGCTGAAGGAGCCCCGCTGATCCATGAGAGCGGCAATCTGTGCCAGCAGCGGCATGTTGTAAGAGGTGACGCTGCAAAGGCACTCGCTGAATCGGCATTCACTGTTACGTCGTCTTTCAGTACTCCTTTCACAGAGCATGCGTTCCTTGAACCCGAATGCGCTGTGTCGTTCCCTTACGGGGATGGGGTCAAAATCCTCTCGACAGACCAGGGCGCTTATGACACGAGACATGAAACGTCCATTATGTTCGGCTGGGAAGACACTCCCGAGAGGATCGTAGTAGAGAATCAGCTCATAGGAGGAGGCTTCGGCGGCAAGGAAGATGTGACTACGCAGCACCTCAGCGCGCTTGCCGCGGTGAAGTTCCATAGACCGGTGAAGATGAAGTTCAGCCGCAGCGAGTCTCTGAGGGTGCATCCTAAGAGACACGCAATGGAAGGGACTTTTACCCTGGGCTGCGATGAGAACGGAATACTGACAGGCCTTGACTGTGAGATCAATTTCGATACAGGCGCTTATGCCAGTCTCTGCGGTCCGGTTCTCGAGAGAGCCTGCACACACAGCGTAGGACCTTACAATTATCACAATACTGATATCAGAGGCTTCGGTTATTATACGAACAATCCGCCTGCGGGGGCATTCAGAGGATTCGGTGTATGCCAGAGCCAGTTTGCGCTTGAGTCACTCATGAACGTGCTCGCGAAGAAAGTCGGCATCAGTCCCTGGGAGATCAGGTACCGCAACGCTATTGAGCCGGGGCTTGAACTTCCGAACGGACAGATCGCTGATGTCTCGACTGCGCTTAAGGAGACTCTGGTAGCGGTCAAGCCTTATTTTGACGATGCTCCGGAGGACAGAGTCGGTATAGCCTGTGCGATGAAAAACGCAGGTGTCGGAGTAGGTCTCCCGGACAAAGGAAGAGCAAGGATCGAAGTAGAGAATGGACTTGTGTGGATATTTACTGCCGCTTCAGATATAGGGCAGGGATGCCAGACCGTGTTCATTCAGGATGTGTCACAGGCAACCGGGCTCCCTATAACGAAGATATGGATAGGGGTCAGCAATACCGAAAACGCGCCGAATTCCGGAACCACTTCCGGATCCAGGCAGACGCTTGTTACCGGAGAAGCTGTAAGAGGCGCGGCACTGCTGCTCAAAAAAGCAATGGATGAAGAGGGCGTCACGGAAGAGACTCTGGACAGACTGAACGGCAGGAAATTCGAATATGAGTACTTTGAGCCTACAGACAGGCTCGGATCAGATAAGCCGCATCCGAAGAGCCATATTGCATATGGTTACGCGACGAATGTCGCAGTTCTTGACGCAGAAGGACGGGTCACAGACATATATGCCGCGTTTGACGCTGGCAAGGTGGTGAATCCGCTGTCCATGTCGGGGCAGATTGAGGGTGGAGTACTGATGAGTATGGGGTACGCGCTGACGGAGAGCTGGCCTCTCCGGGACTGTGTACCGACCGCCAGGTACGGAACGCTTGGCTTGCTGCGCTCTACGGACATCCCTGACCTGCATGCGATACATGTTGAAAAAGATAAGCTTCTGGATGCGTCTTATGGCGCGAAAGGCGTGGGTGAGATCACTTCCATACCTGCCGCACCGGCGATAGCAGGAGCATATTACGCGAAAGACGGCGTTCTTCGCACAAAGCTTCCAATTGAAAATACTTTTTACAGCAAAAAGAAAAAGTAAGAGCTTATGAAGAAGATTATTAAAAACGGTAAGATAGCGACTGACTCTGATGTCTTCGTGGGAGATATTCTGATCGACGGTGAGAAGATCGCAGAAGTCGGCAGGAATATACACTGTGAAGACGCAGAAGTGATCGATGCGGCAGGTATGTATGTCCTGCCGGGCGCGGTCGATGTTCATACTCATATGGACCTCGATGTCGGTTTTGCCCGCGCGATAGATGATTTCTACGACGGGACTGTCGCGGCTGCCTGCGGAGGTACTACGACGATCGTTGATCATATGGCTTTCGGACCGAAAGACTGCAGCCTGTGGCATCAGGTTAACGAATACCACCGTCTCGCAGACGGAAATGCAGTTGTAGATTACGGATTCCACGGGGTCTTCCAGCATCTGCATGAAGAGACTCTCGGCGAGATGAAAGAGATCGCTGAGAGGGAAGGGATCACCAGCTTCAAGGTATATATGACTTATGACTATATGCTTCATGATGATGAGATCTTCAGAGTACTGCGGGCTGCTAAGGAAGCAGGGGTTGTCATTACAGTCCACTGTGAGAACCACGGGGTCATACAGCAGCTTCGGAGAGAATTCTCAGAGGCAGGCTGCGTCGCGGCAAAATACCATCCGCTCAGCAGACCTCCGAGATGTGAGGCTGAGGCTGTCAACCGCATGATACACATAGCCGCTATGGCAGGCGACGCGCCGCTCTATATCGTCCATCTGTCCAGCGCTGAGGGACTCCATGAAGTTCTCAGGGCCAGGGCGGAACACAGACCTAACCTCGGCGTTGAGACCTGTACGCAGTATCTGGTGCTTACGGACGAGATGTATGAGGATCCTGAAGAAGGGCTCAAGGCTATTATGTCTCCGCCACTGAGAAAAGATCAGGACAGAGAAGAGCTGTGGCAGGCGCTGAAAGACGGAATGGTCGATACCGTTGCTACAGATCACTGCCCGTTCCACTATAAAGCCGGAAAAGCTGAGAAGCAGTACGGTAAGGATGACTTCACAAAATGTCCTAACGGAGCGCCGGGCGTACAGGAGAGACTGATGCTCATGTTCTCCGAAGGGTTCATGAAAGGAAGACTGACACTTCCTCAGGTAGTGAAATACAGCTGCGCTGCTCCGTGCCGTATGTTCTGTCTGTCTCCTATGAAGGGCAGTCTTGAACCGGGGACTGACGCAGATATCGTTCTGATCGATCCGGATAAGATCACAGAGATAGACCGGGATTATATAAAAGGCGCGTCAGACTATTCCTGCTATGAAGGAATGAAGCTTCAGGGCAGGATAGAGACCGTCTTCCTGAGAGGCAGAGAAATCGTAAGGAATGGTGAATTCCTCGGCTCGAGAGGAGACGGAAAGTATCTGAAACGCGGCAAAAGCATACTTGCAGACTGAGAAAAAGTACAGTTATCATTGCAATTCTACAAAAGCTAAAATAGTTTTAGCTTTTATCCGAAAAGCAATTGACATGTAATGCAGACGTTGTATAATAAAAATGATTTAGGTGGCAAAAAGTTTTTTATAACGTTTATATAATTGAGGAGGATACTATGTCAAAGACACAAGAACTCGCAGAAAAGCTGGCAAAACTTAATATCGCCGACATGTATGAAAACGACTTTTTCCTGACATGGGAGAAGACAGATGATGAGATCGCAGCGATATTTACTGTGGCTGACGCACTGAGAGATCTCAGAGAACGCAACAAGTCCGTGAAGATCTTCGATTCCGGACTCGGTATCTCTATCTTCAGGGACAATTCAACACGTACAAGATTCTCATTTGCAAGTGCCTGCAACCTGCTCGGAATCGAGGTACAGGACCTTGATGAAAAGAAGTCACAGGTTGCTCACGGAGAGACAGTCCGCGAGACAGCTACCATGATCTCATTCATGGCTGATGTTATCGGTATCCGTGACGATATGTACATCGGAAAAGGCAATGCTTATATGCATGAGGTAGTTGATTCTGTTACACAGGCCTCAAGAGATGGTGTGCTCGAGCAGAAACCTACACTTGTCAACCTCCAGTGCGATATCGATCACCCTACACAGTCTCTCGCTGACGCACTTCACATCATTCACGAGATGGGCGGAGTCGAGAACCTCAAGGGTAAGAAGATTGCTATGAGCTGGGCATACTCACCATCTTACGGC
>JAFRLN010000041.1 GCA_017431175.1 Mogibacterium sp. | reverse complement strand
GATAAGAAGGAAAGCGGCAAAGGAAAAAAAGCCGTAGCGAGAAGTGTTGCAGTCATCAAGGGAAAAGCGCCTCAGATCAAAGAAGGCGCGAAAAAGATAGCATCCGATCCCAAAACACAGAGGGCAGTTCTTGAAGTGGCAGAGATCGCAAAGGACGGTATCAGAAACAGAAAAGTAAGAAAAGCTGTCGGAGTAATCATACGCGCAGCTAAGAAATAGCGCGTATTTGAGCGTGATCACTCACTGTGATAGAATGACTGAAACAGAAACGCGCCAAAAGGTCAATTAATTCCAACAAGACGAAGAACCATTATAGGTCAAGAAGGCTGTGTTTACAGTATATTGAACCAATACAGGCGAAAATATCTGAAGAGTGAAAGCACAGAAAAACTGAAAGGTGCGAGAAGAATGAAACAGTATATCGTAGATGCATTTACCGACAGGGTCTTCAGCGGAAATCCGGCAGCAGTATGTGTAATGGACAGGTGGATCCCGGATGAACTGATGCAGAACATCACAAGGGAGAATAATCTGTCAGAGACGGCGTTTGCTGTAAAGGAGAACGGAGAAGATTATCATCTGAGATGGTTCACTCCCGGCGGAGAGATCGATCTCTGCGGTCACGCGACACTTGCGACTGCTTATGTGATACTGAATTATTATGATACTGATGCGCCTCAAGTAAGTTTTGATACGCTGAGCGGCAGGCTGACAGTCATACGGAGAGGAGATCTGTATGAAATGGATTTTCCTGCGTATAAGCTGGAGCAAGTGCCGGTGACAGACGCGATGGAGGATGCTGTCGGCGCAAGACCGGTCGCTGCGTATATGGGCAGGGATCTGCTCTGCGTTCTTGAAGACGAGGAGCTGGTAAGGAATGCCGCTCCGGACATGGACAAGGTGACTGCGCTTGACGGCGCGCTCCTGCATATTACAGCAGCAGGCAGAGACTATGACTGTGTGTCCAGAAGTTTTGCGCCAAAGCTCAGGATCATCGAGGATCCTGTTTGCGGATCAGGGCACTGCCACATAATCCCGTATTGGGCAGATGCACTCGGCAGGGATTCATTCAAGGCCTATCAGGCTTCCCCGAGAGGCGGTGTGCTGTACTGCAGAGTGGAAGGCGGGCGCGTAAAACTGGCCGGAAAGGCGGCACTGTACGCAATAGCTGAGCTGACTGATCAAGTGCTAAACGAAAATAGAGAAAGGGTGTAGTGTATGAGTAGTATAGACATCAGACTGACAGGGATAACCGACCTTGATACTGACTGCATCGTAAATGCCGCGAACAGCGGGCTCGCTATGGGCAGCGGTGTGTGCGGCGCAATATTTCGTGCTGCCGGCGCAAGAGAGCTTCAGGCCGCCTGCGATAAGATCGGCCACTGCCCTACGGGCGGAGCAGTGATAACTCCGGGCTTCGCGCTCAAGGCAAAGTATGTGGTCCACGCTGTCGGTCCCGTATGGCACGGCGGTGACAGAGGAGAACCGGAAGCACTCTACACCTGCTATCAGGAGTCACTTGAGAGAGCTATGGAGAATGCCTGCCATTCCATAGGCTTTCCGCTGATCTCGTCCGGTATATTCGGTTATCCTAAGGATAAAGCGTGGAGACAGGCGATCCGGTCATGCAGAGACTGGCTGTCAGAGCATGCAGATTACGATATAGACATCATTTTCGCTGTGCTGGATGAACGCATCCTCGAGCTCGGACAGAAGATCAATAAAGAATCCGGGCTGTAACGGAAAAAACCATGCTTTTCAGCTGCTCTACGAGTGATGGGATCTATGAGACTGTTTATTGCGATCAACCTCAGTGAAGAAATAAAATATGCCCTCATGGATATCCAGGATACCATGAGGTCTTATGGTGTCCGCGGCAGAGATACAGTGCCGGACAACATGCATCTTACGCTGGCGTTCATAGGTGACTATGACGACCCGGAACTGATAAAAGAGATTATTAGTTCTATAGATCTGAGACCTTTCCGGATAACGATCCGGGGTGTCGGAGCGTTCGGAGATCTGTGGTGGGCAGGCATAGAGGACAGCGCGCCTCTTCAGTCAGTCAGCAGGAGACTCAGGAGGGCTCTCTCAGATGCGGATATCCCTTTTGACAGGAAGAAGTTCTCGCCGCATATAACGATCATCAGGAAAGCGGAGGGAAGGCTTTCAGAGGAATGCGCAGAGGAACTTTCGGATCATTTCGGAGCGTCCATGACCGTCGATCATATCTCTCTGATGCGGTCAGACCGCGGCAGGCATGGGATGATTTATACGGAGTTATGAGTAAAACATATCGGGGGAAGAGATGGAAAACATAATCAGAGACGCGTCGCTGGGAGAAGACAGACACCTCGGGATACTGGAGGTGCAGTATCCTGACAGCAGCGAGTGGGATACAGTCGCATTCAATGAACTGAAAGAGCTGGAGCTTGAGAAGATAAGGGCTGAGGGCACTGCGTACGACCGCGATACATGGTTCAGACAGGAGCCCTATTTCAGATATTTCAGGAAGTTCAAAAAGACGAGTCCTGTAATGATGCAGGTAGAGTCTTTTCTCCTGAAGGGCAGACCATTTCCGGACGGACGTTACAACAACGCGGTAGCTTTTCTTACCGAATTGAAAACAAGATGCCTGCTCGGGTCACATGACGCGGACAGGATAGAGGGCGATCTGGTCATATATTCGGAATCAGAGAAGACCGGCTTCCCGAGCATCCACGGCGGAGAAGCGCACAGCTACCCGGGAGACGTTACCTGCAGAGATGATATCTCAATTGTCGTCAGCATGATCGCCGGCGCTGACAGCCGCACATGTCTCAGCGATGATTCAAGGCACGTATTATACTTTGCGTTCGGAACTCCGGGCATGGAGCCTGAGATCCTGAAGGGATATCTGGAGCAGGTAGAGGAATACGTTAAAGTACTGGCGCCTGCAGCTGTGACAGATCTGCATATGTTTTAACAGCAATAGGAAATGAACAGCAGCAATATCAGGAGCCGTAACTAATACATTTATATTTCAGACAGGGGAACACTATGGGAAAGTATGATGAGTATTTAGACAGAGCTAAGGACCTGGCAGAGGATGCGGGTAATATGGCGAAGAATTTTGCTGATAATGTAGTCAGCAGAGCAAGAGAGATCACCGATGAGGGCAGCAAGGTCAGAGAACTGAAAAAGAACGCTGCTGAGCAGGCATCTTCGTTTGCGCTCGGAGCAAGAGAGAAAGTACAGGGCATGATGCAGGATGCCAGAGCCGGCAAAGAGATCAGGCAGGCTATCGCAGATCTTCAGGCGCTGCCGGAATTCGAAGGATCAATATTGTACAGCATGGAGCTCGAAGCGATGATCAATGATCTGAACGCGCTCATGCTGATCGTGAACGACAGCAGACTGGATGACAGCTCTGTGCTGGAAGAGGTCAGAAAAGTCGCAGGCAAGGTGCAGCCGGCTTCAGACATCCGTGAAGATGATGCTGAGCAGCAGGCAATAGAAAAGGCCAAAGCCATCTCGTTCAGTGCCTGTATCAGAGTGCTGGATGCATTCGAGTCAGCTGCGGGTTCCAGGCAGTGACAGGATCATATGAACAGAGTCCGGATCAGGAAGGCAGTTAATATATTTATACTTGCGGCGGTAATCGTCTCATGGCTTATGATGACTCTTTTCGGTCACGGAACGCTGTCAGAGAACGGACTGGGCACTCTCAGATATTTTACACTCCAGTCCAATATCCTTGAAGGAATAGCGTCGGCTGTATGGCTTACCGGCATCCGAAGAGATGGCAGCGCGGGAGACATGACAGAGCGGTTCAAGTACATAGCGGCAGCTTCGGTGGGGCTGACGTTTGCCACGGTGATGGGATTCCTCGGACCGCTTTACGGATATCCTGCTATGTTCACAGGAGCCAATCTGTTCTTTCACCTGATCGTACCGGTTGCTTCAATGGCGGAGATCATTCTTTTGTCAGAGATGGATTATTCACGCAGGGACAATTTCCTGTGTATGATCCCTCCGCTTGTATACGGCGCGGTCTATCTTGCGAACATAGGGATCAACGGAATAGGCGAGTGGCCTGAGACCAATGACTGGTATCTGTTCCTGTCATGGGGGTATCCGACAGGCATTCTTATATTCGCGATAATATGTCTGGTCACATGGCTGATCGGACTGATGATGAGAAAACTGAATCGAGCCGGACACTGAATATGGACAGATACGCTGTACTGATCCCTTGGATCACAACTCAATACGGGGAATCCATTCTGCTGGAGGTGCGTTCACAGTATGTCAGGCAGCCGGGAGAAGTATGCTTTCCCGGTGGAAAGATCGAACCTGGTGAGTCTGCGGCAGAGGCCGCTGTCCGGGAGGCCTGCGAGGAGCTGGGCCTTGAGCCTGTTGATATAGAGATCACCGGGATCATGGATCCCCTGATAATGGGCGACGGCAGAGAAGTACATCCGGTTGCCGGCAGGATCCGGAGAACGGATACGAGCAGCTTTGATCTCTCGTCAGATGAGGTTGCGGAAGTGTTCCTGCTGCCATTTGACCGGCCGGGAGACTATACATGGTCGCATTTTGACCTTGCGGAAATGCCGGATGAGGCGCTTCCGGAAAAACTCCGAGGCTATCTGTCGCATTACGGGGAATACCGCAAAACAGGCGCGACAGACTATCTGGAGTACGATGGTCACGGCATCTGGGGACTTACGGCAAGGATAATACAGAAAGCGGGGTGCGTTATGTCCGGAACAGACAGAACAGTAAGACTTGCAGGTCTCGATGATATGGCAGGAATCAAGGCACTGCTAAGGAAATATCACCGAGATACCGTCTCCGACGAAGACCGGCCCGACGGTTTCGTGACAACGGCGATAACTGATGAGCAGCTTGCAGAGCTTATTGAGAAGGAAAAAGGTGTGACTGTAATAGCAGAGCCTCAGGAGACAGGCGCGGACAGGATCCTCGGGTTCTGTTTTGCGGCGCCATGGGAGTTCTGGTCCGCGTGGCCTCTGTTCAGGCACATGATAGATATCATCCCGGATCATATGTTTGAGGGAAAGAAACTTGCGGTGAGCGAGACTTATCAGTATGGCCCGATGTGTGTAGACCGGTCGATCCGCGGAACAGGAGCGTTTGAAGCGCTCTTCTTCACGAGCCTGCAGCAGTTCCGCGACAGATTCCCGGTCATGCTCACTTTCGTGAATCAGATCAACAAGAGGTCGGAAAACGCACACACGAATAAAGCGCACATGGAGACGATTGCTCCATTCGACTTCGGTGATAATCACTATTATCTGATGGGTATTCGCACCGATGCCGCAGACCTGTATTATAAATGAGAAGAACAAAAGGGAGATAATGAATGGAATACAGAAAACTCGGTAATACCGGTCTTGAAGTAAGTGTAATAGCATTGGGCTGTGAAGCCTTTGTAGAAGACAATAATAACGCGATGAAGTTCATCGACATGGCGGAAGAAGCAGGAGTCAATTATTTTGATCTGTTCTCACCGGATCCGGCCGCTAGGTCAGCCCTCGGTGAGGCGCTGAAGGGAAGAAGAGAGAAGTTCATCATACAGTCTCACATTTCTTCCGTGTGGAAGAATGGTCAGTATGAGAGAAGCCGCGATCTCGATGATGTCAAAGAAGCTTTTGAGGACTCGCTGGAAAGGCTCGGAACAGACTATATTGACGTCGGAATGATCCATTACTGCGATGCTTCTGATGACTGGAAGGCGATCAAAGACAACGGGATCGTAGATTACGCCAGACAGCTCAAAGCGGAAGGCAGGATCCGCCACATCGGACTGTCTTCGCACAACCCTAAGGTTGCGATGGAGGCAATAGAAGAAGGCGATATCGAGGTGCTGATGTTCAGCATCAATCCTTGCTATGATCTGCTGCCGGGAACAGAAGATGTCAATGACCTGTGGGCTGACAGGGTCTATGAAGGAGGATATATCAATATGGATCCTGACCGGCAGAGACTGTATGAGCTTTGCGAAGACAAAGGGATCGGGATCACCGTCATGAAGGCTTTCGGAGGAGGGGATCTTCTCAGTGCTGAGCTGTCTCCTGCGGGAGCAGCACTGACACCGGTACAGTGCATCAGCTACTGCCTGTCAAGACCGGCTGTTGCGACAGTATGTTCAGGCGCAAGAAATCCGGAGCAGCTTGCCGGGAGCATTGCGTATTGCGAAGCGTCAGAGGAAGAGAGAGCCTATGCGGAAGCTTTTGCGGCATTCCCTAAGGTGAGCTGGAGCGGGCACTGCATGTACTGCACGCACTGACATCCGTGTCCGGCAGAGATCGATATAGCTTTCGTAATAAAGCTGCTCAACCTGACCGTTGCTCATAATGAATCCAACGGTATCAGAGAAGGCAGCCCGGATTTCAGAGTTCCGGATACCGAAAGAGGCCACTATGCAGTGCTCGGGAACCATGCCGGAGACTGCCTTCAGTGCGGTCTCTGCGAGACAAGGTGTCCGTTCGAGGTCAGCATCCGCGATAATATGAAACGGGCAGAGGCAATTTTCGGATATTAAGAAGAAAGGGAGGGACTACCATGAAAATCAAAGTCAACGGGATCGAAATGTACTATGAAAAAGCCGGCGAAGGCAGACCTCTTGTTCTTGTGCACGGTAACAGTGCAGACCACAGAGAGTTCAAGGACTCTATCTGGCTGCTGAGAAGACATTTTACTGTTTACAACGTGGACTCGAGATGCCACGGTCTCAGCACAAAAGTAGATGAACTTCACTATACTGATATGGCGGATGACATGGTCGCATTCTTGGATCAGCTGGATCTCAGGGACGTTGTGTACTTCGGACACAGCGACGGCGCGATCATAGGACTTCTCACCGCAATGAGGACAGACAGGATAGGTCTGCTGCTTGCCGGAAGCGCCAACATGACTCCGCAGGGTGCCGCGCCATGGCTCGTAATGGGGCTGAAGGCTGTGTGCAAAGTCGTAAAAGATCCGAAACTGATTATGATGACAAGAGAGCCGAATATCACGGCTTCAGAACTCTCGGAAATCAAAACGCCGACCGTAGTAATTGCCGGCAGTAAGGATATCGTCAGAGAGGAAGAGACCCGGGCCATTGCAGAGGCTGTTCCGGGTGCGAAGCTCAGGATACTTGATGGGGAAAGTCACACAAGTTATGCCATCACCGGCAGTCATCTCGCAGACATAATCATGGAAGAAGCCGGAATTAAGGAGCCCGGCGCAGGCGGAACCGTCACCAAAGCTCAGATGAAGATCCTTAAGGCTGCTCAGCAGGGCGAGGTCGACGCGGTGCTCATGTATGAGAAGCTGGCAGACGCTGTGGAAGATGCCGGAGACAGAGAGGCTTTCCTGCGGCTCGCAGGGGATGAAGCAAGACACGCGGATGTATTCGGCAGATATACAGGAATGACACTCAAGGCAAATCCGACCAAAGCTATTGTGATACCACTGCTGTACAGGACTATAGGCAGGGAAAAACTGTATCCAGTCATCGCAAAAGGTGAATATGACGCGGCAGACAAATACAAAAACATCATTGCGGACTTCCCTGAAGCTGAGACTGTGATGAACGATGAGACTCATCACGGAGACGCGGTTATGGGGCTGCTGAAGTGATCCTCGTGTTCTAAGCCGCAAATGTGTAAAATCTACGTGATTTTGCCGGCAGGTAAGTGTATAATACAGTTTTAGAAGATAATCGAATAAGGCGTCTGACACGGCGCCTTATATTTCAGAAACCGATTTGTTTTTAAAAATAAGTCGGCATACTGACTCTATCCTGTTCGGGGGAAGTGATATGAGATACGGAGCCGTAATCATAGCTTCAGGCATGTCAAGACGCGCGCAGCGCTTCAAGCAATTAGTGAAAACGGATGATGCGATCCTTACTGAAAGAGTGATCACTAATTTCAGGCGCGCCGGCGTCAGAGATATTGTCGTGGTAACAGGTCAGAATGCGGAACAGATCGAAAAAGAACTCAGAGATTTTGATATCATTTTCCTCAGAAATGAGCAGTATGAAACATCACAGATGCTGGATTCCGCAAAAATTGGGCTTGAGTATCTTAAGGGCAGATGCGACAGAATATTCTTCTGTCCCGAAGGTGTACCATTCTTTACCGATCAGACTGTCACTGAAGAGATGAAGAAAATGGATTCAGACAGCAGTATCAAAGTCGTGGTACCTGGATGCAACTGCAGGAAGGGGCATCCGCTGCTGATCAGCGGCAGCGCTGTCGACGAGATCCTCGCGTATGACGGCGAGCGCGGCATGAAAGGCGCCTATGATGCAATGCCTGAGGGAAGTGTTGCCTGTATCACGGTAGATGATATAGGAACAGTACAGAACGTCAATTCCAGAGATGATTATCTGGAACTTATAGATGCTCATAACAGGAGGATCCTACACCCGGAGATACGGCTCACTTTTGCAAGCACTTCAAGATTCTTCGGACCCGGCACGGTAGGACTTCTGCAGGAAATAGAAAAATGCGGCAATGTAAGAGAAGCATGCGAACGGTGCGGTTTTTCCTACAGCAAGGGATGGAAGATCCTCAAAAGGTGCGAGGAGAGGCTGGGATACTCTGTGGTTGAAAGACAGCCGGGAGGACAGTCAGGGGGAAGCGCGCGCGTCACAGACAAAGGCCGGGATCTGCTGGCTGTATATGAGGAACTGAAAACGCGTCTGACGGTGATCGCCGAAGAGCAATTCAGACAGCTTATGGAGGAATACAGGCTCGCCGATTCAGATACTACGGAGGAAAAACGATGAAACTAATCAGAACAGAAGATGCTGTCGGACAGGTCCTGTGCCATGATATTACACAGATCATCAGGGGCGTGACCAAGGATGCCGTATTCCGTAAGGGACATATCATCACGGAGGAAGATATCCCCGTACTTCTTTCTGTTGGCAAAGACAATATATACATCTGGGAAAAAGACGATACCATGCTGCATGAGAATGAAGCGGCTGAGGTGCTTTGTGCGATCTGTAAAGGCGATAATATGAGCCGCGGCGAAGTCAAGGAAGGCAAGATCATGCTGTCCGCGGAATGCGACGGAGTCTTCAGGATCGAACGGGATAAACTGAAAGCTGTCAATTCTTTCGGTCAGATGATGATCGCGTCAAGACACGGGGACTTCGAGGTGAAGAAAGGGGACAAGCTTGCCGGAACACGCATCATCCCTCTTGTCATAGAGAAAGAGAAGATGGATCAGATCAAGGCCGTCTGCGGCGATGAACCGATCATGAAGGTGGAACCGTATAAGACATTCAAAGTCGGAATCGTAACAACCGGCAATGAGGTCTTCTACGGACGTATTGAAGATACCTTTACATCGGTTATTATTTCCAAGATAGAATATTTTGGCTCAGAGGTGACAGGGCATAAGATCACCAATGATGAGAATGAGAATATAGAGAGATGCATCAGAGAACTCCTTGCAGAGGGCTGCGATATGATAGTCTGCACCGGCGGCATGAGTGTTGACCCTGATGACAAGACACCGCTGGCTATAAAGAATGTCTGCGGAAGTGCCGTTACCTACGGTGCTCCTGTCCTGCCCGGAGCGATGTTCATGCTCGCATATTATGGAGAAAACAACATCCCTGTGATGGGACTCCCGGGATGCGTTATGTACGCCAGAAGAACGATATTCGATATTGTGCTTCCTAGAGTGCTGACAGGGGAAATTCTCAGAAAGGAAGACCTTGACAGGCTTGGAGAAGGCGGTCTGTGCCTGAACTGCGAGATCTGCACATTCCCGGGCTGCGGCTTCGGAAAAGGAGGCAACTGATATGAGAGCGATACATGAGGAACCGGTCCTGAATCTCTATCATGCCATAAGCGATGCGAACAATAATGCCGAAACCTATATAGCGACAGCTGTCAGAGGCGTACATGCAGGTGAGAAAGCGCTGATCCAGGACGGAAAGATGATATGGGATTCCGAGCCTGAAGGCTTTCTCGCGTCACATGAATCTGAGATTGCCGGAGCCGGTGACAGTGGGATCTTCGATATTGCCGGCGAGGATGTTTTCGTTGAACTGCTTGGCAATGAGAAGCATGTAGTCATCTGCGGAGCCGGACATGTCTCACTGCCTATCATTTCCATTACACGCATGCTCGGAATGCACGTCACTGTCATTGATGACAGAGAAGAGTTCATCGAGGATGCCAGGAAGTACGGTGCCAACAGAGTCATATGCAAATCGTTTGCAGAAGGTATGGCAGAGATCGAAGGGAATGATGACACTTTCTTCGTCATCGTAACCAGGGGCCACCGGTATGATAAAGACTGCGTAGGCGGAGCACTGCTCAAAAAGCATGCTTATGTCGGCATGATAGGCAGCAAGCGGCACGCGGAAATCGTCAGAGGCAACCTGATGAAAGAAGGCTTTTCCGAAGAACAGGTCAACAGTATATATACACCGATAGGCCTCAGCATAGGAGCGGAAACTCCTGAAGAGATCGCCGTATCCATAGCCGCTGAGCTCATTGAAGTCAAGAACAGAAAGAAGAGAAATTTCGGATTCCCGAAGGATGTTCTTAAAGCTATCCTGGACGATGACCGGGAGACTATGATACTGGCAACGATCGCGGACAGGAAGGGCTCTACCCCGAGAGATGTCGGATCAAAGATGCTTGTCAGAAAAGACGGGTCGATTGTCGGCACCATAGGAGGAGGCGCGGCCGAGGCTTATATCATAAACCACTCCAGAAAAATGCTGGAAGAAGGGTTTACGGGATCAGAACTCAGATATGTCGATATGCAAGGTTCTGCGGAAGAAGACTGGATGGTGTGCGGCGGTGCGGTAAACGTGCTGCTTGAAACAGTATAACAAAATAGGCTGAATATGCCCTCATTCGGAGAGAGGGCATTTTATCGGCAAACCGATTTATTTTTCAAAACAATACGCTATAGACAGAAGAAAGGAAGTGACATCATGAAAAAGAAATTACTTTCGATCGCCCTTATGCTTGCAATGGTATTCGCGTTTACAGCTTGCGGAGGCGGCAGCTCTGAAGAAGCGGCAGAGCCTGAAGAACAGGTGGAAACCACAACTGTAAATGTATTCGCTGCGGCGTCCCTGAGTGCAGTAATGGCAGATTTTGAGACATCATACGAAGCGGCTAATCCCGGTGTAGATATCGTTGTCAACGCTGACAGCTCCGGAGCACTTCTCACACAGATACAGGAAGGCGCGCCTTGTGACGTATTCTTCAGCGCTGCGCAGAAGCAGATGGACACACTGGAAGAAGACGGAATGGTAGTCGAAGGAACCAGAACTAACGTTGTCAACAATCAGCTTGTCGTTATAACGCAGCCTGACAGTGAGACAGCAGTTACAGGACTTGCAGACATTGCTAATGCCAAAAGCATTGCACTTGCTGACGGCAGCGTACCTGTAGGCAAGTACACAAGACAGGCTATGATCAATCTCGGACTTCTGGCTGAAGTTGAGGACCCTGCAGCAATCACAACACAGGAGGTATCCGATCAGCTTGGCGGAGTGGAGATAAGCGAGCAGGGCAATGTAAGTAAGGTGCTTGCAGCAGTAGAAGAAGCATCATGCGAAGTTGGGACTACATATCTCTCAGACACTGTCGGACATGAAGATAAGGTCAGAATACTTGAGACAGTCGGATATGATGTTACAGGCAATATCATTTACCCTGTTGCTCAAATCGCTAATCCGGACGCAACAGAGGAAGAGTCTGCAGCTGCAGCTGATTTCATCGCATACATAACAAATGACGATGCGAAAGCACTCTATCAGAAGTACGGTTTCGATACAGATGTAGAGTAATGACGCAGCGGATGCAGAGTCAGATTATTTATTATCGGTAAATCTTCTTCACAAATACCTGGTTACTTGACTGATCTGTGGGTTCGGTTATACTTTACTCACAGATCAGATGAGATCAGGTATTACTTTACAGGAGGAGTTTGACTGCAGATGGATTTCTTTGAACTGGCCGGACGGCTGGACTGGAGCCCATTATGGATATCTCTCAAGACCGGTGTAGTAGCGACTGTCATATCGTTCTTTCTCGGTCTCTGGGCTGCCCGTAAAGTCATCCGTAAAGACTATAAAACCAAGTCGATTCTCGATGGTATCCTTACACTCCCGATGGTGCTGCCCCCGACAGTTGCTGGCTTCTTTCTGCTGCTCATATTCAGCAGGAGAAGGGCCTTCGGTATCTTCCTCAATGATACATTCAACATCCAGGTCGTTCACACGTGGCTGGGATGCATCATAGCGGCAACGGTCATTGCGTTTCCTCTGATGTACAGAAACGCAAGAGCGGCATTTGAGCAGATCGATGCTAATCTTGTGTATGCCGGAAGGACTCTTGGTATGTCAGAAATAGAAATATTCTGGAGGATCGTTGTACCGACTGCCGGACCCGGCATAGCGAGCGGGACGATCCTAACTTTTGCCAGGGCCATGGGGGAGTACGGAGCTACATCGATGCTTGCGGGAAACATACCGGGCAAAACAGGCACAGTCTCGCAGAGGATCGCGATGGTCATACAGGACGGAGACTATGTGACTGCGGGATTCTGGGTCATCATAGTGCTGATTATTGCTTTTTTCGCTGTTTTCCTGATCAATATTATCACCGGAAGACGCATGAAGAATGTAAGAAAGTGGTAGGTGGAGCCCTGTGAAGAAACTGTATGCTGACATTCACAAAAGCATAGGAAACTTCGTTCTGAACGTTACGATAGAAAGTGAAGCAGCGAGGATCGGAATACTCGGAGCGTCCGGAAGCGGTAAGAGCATGACGTTAAGAAGCATTGCGGGGATCGAGGATGTGGACAGAGGGCATATCGAGGTCAACGGCAGAGTCCTTTTCGATTCAGAAGAGAAGATCAACCTGAAGCCGCAGAAGCGAAGCGTCGGTTATATGTTCCAGAACTACGCGCTTTTTCCTACTATGACAGTGATGAAGAATGTCATGGCCGGCCTGAAAGGCTCATCAGAAGAGAACCGCGCGAAGGCAGCTGACATGCTTAAGAGAATGCGTATGGATGGATTCGAAGACAGGCTGCCGGGAGAGCTGTCCGGAGGTCAGCAGCAGAGAGTCGCTCTGGCCAGGATAATGGTAACGGAACCTGAACTAATTCTCCTCGATGAGCCGTTCTCAGCTCTTGACGGATATCTGAGAGACAGAATGCAGGTAGAGATGCTGGAGATGCTGGATGACTACGCCGGACAGGTAGTGATGGTGTCTCACAGCAGGGACGAACTCTACAGGTTCAGTGAGGATCTGTTCGTCGTAAGGAAAGGAGAGATACTCAGGCACGGAGAGACCAAGTCTGTATTCAGAGATCCTGTCAGGATTGAAGTTGCCAAAATGACTGGTTGCAAGAACTTCTCAGATGTCAGGATAATCGATAATCATACAATCGAAGCGACAGACTGGGGGATCACTCTGACACTGAAGAAAGAAGTCCCTGAGTGGCTCGGACACATAGGATACAGAGCACATTATTTTGAGCCTGTATGGGGAGAAAGGGAAGAGAACTGCATCAGATTCGATCTTGTCAGAGTTGATGATCTGCCGTTTGAGAAGAATTATTATATAGGACCTGAGCGGAAAGTGTCGTATAATACAGACATGGAATCTACCGGCAGATCGCATGACGATCTGCTGTGCTGGTTTGTTCAGGGAGAGGAACAGAAAATAATTGAGAAGCGCGGCCTTCCGGATTATCTGAGACTGGCTGAAGAAAATATATTGCTGCTGGAATAAGAAGAAGCGACAGCAGGAGCGGTATCGGACCAGTTCATTGCCGCTCTTCATAATGCGCATCACCATACCGGCAGAGGGAAGGATACAGGAATCAGATGGAAAAAAGAGAAACATCAAGAGAAAAAACGATAATCAGAACAAGTATCATTGGAATTATAGCCAATGTATTCCTGGCGGCATTCAAAGCTGTGATCGGTCTGATGACGAATTCGATCGCTATCGTGCTTGACGCAGTCAATAATATTTCTGATGCGGGAAGTTCGCTGATCACGATCATCGGAACGAAGCTTGCAGGCAGAGAGCCGGACAAAAAGCATCCATTCGGATATGGAAGGATCGAATACCTGAGTGCGATGATCATCTCTGTTATCGTGCTGTATGCCGGCATCACTTCTCTGGTGGAATCCGTGAAGCTGATCATCCATCCTAAAACACCTGATTACAATACGGTGTCTCTTATCATTGTCGCAGTCGCTGTCATAGTCAAGATCCTGCTGGGACGTTATGTTAAAAAGACCGGTGTCAGGGTCAATTCGGATTCCCTTATCAATTCCGGTGAAGATGCGACACTGGATTCGGTTATTTCGGCGTCCACACTTGTGGCGGCAATTATTTTTATGGCATCCAGCATCTCGCTGGAGGCATGGCTGGGCGCTGTTATTTCGCTGGTCATCATCAAAGCGGGGATCGATATGCTCCGCGACACCATATCCCAGATACTCGGAGAGAGAAATGATCCTGATCTGGCCCGAAACATCAAGGAGACCGTCGGGAGTTTTCCGGGCGTACAGGGCGCTTATGATCTGGTATTGAACAATTACGGACCGGATGCCTGGAACGGATCTATCCATATAGAGGTTCCTGATACTTTTTCTGCCGATCAGCTGGATCAGCTGATCCGGAGTATACAGACGACAGTATACAGTAAACATCAGGTTATTCTTACTGCTATAGGCGTATACTCTGTCAACACGCAAGATGAGGATATCATAGAGGCGCAGAAGAAGGTGAGAGAGATCGTCTTCTCACACGAGTATGTGAGACAGATGCATGGCTTCTTTATGAACACAGAACAGAAGACAATGCGCTTCGATATAGTGATAAGCTTTGACGCAAAAGACCGCAGAGCCGTGTTCAGAGATGTGGTAGCTGATGTTCAGAAGGCATACCCGGATTATACTCTGCAGACCGCTATGGATACTGATTTTGCGGAAGAGTAGTTTTGCGCGTAAGCGGATATGTTATCAATCAGCAAAATGACAGAGTAAGCAGTCAATGCTGTGTATAGTGAAATGAAGATTCTTTGTATCGGTGATTCGAACACATATGGTTATGACCCGCGGTCTTATCTGGGGTCGAGATATCCCGCAGAAGTACGGTGGACAGACCGGCTTGATAATAGTGATGTTATCAACTGCGGAGTCAACGGCATGACCATTCCGGGCGAACATTCCAGATTTGTCAGTATGATCAGAATAAATGAACCTGATCTGATCATCGTAATGCTCGGTACGAATGATCTGTTCAGAGGCCTGAGTGCTGAACAGATCACTGATCGAATGGAGAGATTTCTTGATTCAATCAGCAGCGCCGGTACACCTGTTCTGCTGATCTCGCCTCCGCTCCTGCAGTATGGTGAGTGGGTGCTGGATGACGAGCTGGTGGAAGAATCGCAGGACCTCGGGGCATCGTATAAGGAGCTTGCGGAGAGAAAGAACTGCATGTTTGCTGATGCAGGCGAGTGGGATATTGAGATGACATACGACGGTGTACACTTTTCACCTGAAGGCCATGCTGTGTTCACCGCAAGGCTGGGAGAAATACTCTCGGAGTGTATACTGTAACTGTTCATTTCCGCAGTTCCTGATTCTAATAACAATTAAGCCAGAGTGATGTGATCACTCGGGCTTTATTGATTACCGCAGGATATTTGCAATTGGTAAGTGTCAGTAATACGCCTGTTTTGCTATAATATAACGGAGTAGTAATCTCGTATATGTGGATCAGAGGCATGGCTCATAATCTTATTCCCTGCGGATTGCGTGAGACTGCCCATAGCTTCGCGAGACAGTAATGATATCATCTCTTATGCAGAGGATCCGGATATTGAGACCGGATGAACAGGAAGAATAATGAAACGTACAACGCAGATACAGCAGAAACTAAGGCCATATCTCCAGACACTCCCAGCCATATTCAACTATCAGATCATCACTAAAGTTATTCTGGCAATCTGGATCTTCCTTCTGGGGAAAATTTTTCAGATTCTTCTGAGAAGCAGCGGCAGAGTTGCGGTCACTTCAGGAGACTGGAAATTCCTGTTTACTACCTGGCAGGGGCTCCTGATTCTGGTCCTGGGGATCGTTTCGCTGTATGTTTACATAGCTTTTGACCTTAATGCGATGATTGCGCTCTGCGGGAATCTGCTCACCGGAGGAAAGAGTTCAATTGAAGACTGTATAAAGAACGGTTTTGATTCTGTCAGGAGACTCAATAATCTGCGCGGGTTATTGATCGCAGTCTATATAGCACTGATCGCACCGATAATCGGAGTCGGTATTTCGATCTCTCTTACTGAGGGCCTGTATATTCCGACTTTTATTTCATCAGTCATTAAGGGCTCAGTGCTGTATTCGGCATTGTCCGGAGTCGCGGTCCTGATTTTTCTGTCTGTGGGGATAGCTAATCTGTTTATCCTGCACGGGATCGTTCTGGATGGCCTCCCGGCTGCAGATGCGGGAAAGCAATCCAGGCAGATGATGAAAGTTAACTGGAAGGATTACCTGAAGCAGAATATACTGTATATCCTGACTATCGCATGCTTACTTGTTGCTGTCAGCGTAGTATTTCTGTTTCTGCCGCTTAAGCTGATAAGTGTATTGTCTCTGCCGCGTATGATCAAACGTCTGCTGACTGTATTCTTTGTATTGGCAGGCGTAGTTATTTCAATACTGGCAGACTTGCTGAGCATCCCCATGTATCTTTTCAAAATGACTCAGCTGTATTATTCATATAAACAGGGCAGAGAGTTCGAATTCAAGGTATATGAACGGCAGAAGCATACCGGCATCAAAGGAGCAGCGATCTTTATGATCATCGCTGTGATTGTGGCAGCGGCGCTCGTATACCATCAGTTTGACCAGATATTCCCGATCGAATCAAACGTCAGTATTATTGCCCACAGGGCAGGAGGAACTGAAGCTCCTGAGAATACTGTCTCAGGTCTTGAGACCGCATGGAATCTAGGCGCTTACGGAAGTGAGATCGACATTCAGAGAACGAAGGATGGTTATTACGTAATCAATCATGACGGAACATTCCAACGCGTTGCGGGTGATAAAAGGAAACCTCAGGATATGACGCTTGAGGAAGTAAAGAAACTCTCTGTCGACGGAGAACCTGTTCCTACGATTGAGGAGATGCTGGACGCAAGCAGTGGAAGACTTGTGCTTTTCATCGAACTGAAAGGGAAGACCGCTGACCGGAAGATGGCTGACGATATAGTGAATATCGTCAAGGAGAGACAGATGGAGGAAGAATGCGTGCTGATCTCACTGAAGTATGACCTTATCGACTATATTGAGACAACTTATCCGGAGGTCCAGACAGGTTTCCTAACCTTTGCGTCATTCGGCAGAACAGCTGACCTCAATTGTGACTATATAGGACTCGAAGAAGAGTCAGCTACAACAGATGCTATAAGCTCAATACACAAGGAAGGCAAGAAAGCACTTGTATGGACAGCTAACAAGAAGGCCTCCCAGAAGTTCTTCCTCTGCACGAAAGCTGACGGCCTGATAACAGATAACGTCAGTCAGGCAGTCGACCTTGCCGAAAAACTTCAAAACCGGTCTGATCTCGACATAATGGTCGACAGGATCAAGACTGTTCTGTAAAAAAACTATGGAAATCATCAGAAAACTTCGTTCCAATATGAGGGTAAATGTGATCGGCGGTCTGGTATGCCTGATTCTGCTGTTCGCTTGTGTTATATGTATCATAGGATACAGGGGTATGACCAAGGCCTTTGAAGATGAGTATTCCTCCGTTACTCATCATATGGCAGACTCAGCCGCAGTTTTCGTTAACGGCGATCATATTGACCGGTATCTGGCCGGCGAAGACCAGGAAGAGTATTCTGAGACTAAGCAGCTGCTCGATACTTCTTGTAAGAAGCTGAATGTTTCATTGATCTATGTTATTAAAGTAGATACGAGTGATTACGGGAGCTTCGTCTCTGTTTTTGATTCAGTCAATAACAGTGTAGATGATTCTGAATACACCGAATGGGAGCTGGGGCATAAGCGTGAAACCACCAGCGATGAATACAGAGACAAGTACCGGGCGATCTATGAGCAGCATTCTGACAATGAAACGGTTTTCCAGATGAAACCGTCTGATGATGTCCATCCGCATATTACTACTCTGGTACCTGTGAAAAACTCTGAAGGAGAAGTCAGCGCAATACTTTGCATGCAGCGTCCGGTAAGAGAGATGGTAAAAGCCATCAAGCCTTATATCCGGTTTATCGTCATAGGCGTCTTGATTATGGTAATATTCGCCTGTCTTCTTGCTTCAAGATTCTTACACGATTCGGTCATAGATCCGGTCGTAAAGGTCTCTCAGGAGGCATCGCGCTTTGCGAAAGAAAACAGCAAGGGTACACCTCTTGGTGATATCAGCAGATATGATGAGATACTTGATCTTGCCCGCTCTATTGATTCAATGGAAACGGATATGCTGAGCTATATCGAGAATCTGACCAAGATCACCGCAGAGAAAGAAAGGATAGTCGCAGAACTGTCGATTGCGGCTATGATCCAGAAGGATACACTTCCGGACGTTTTCCCGCCGTTCCCTGACCGGCAGGAAGTGGATATCTTTGCGTCTATGGATGCTGCCAGAGGTGTCGGCGGAGATTTCTACAATTTTTTCTTCATCGATGACGATCATCTGGCGTTTCTCATGGCTGATGTATCCAGCAAGGGTATTCCGGGTGCGCTGTTTATGATGGTGTCCAACATACTGATCACTGACAGAACACAGATGGGAGGTACACCTTCTGAGATACTCAGTTTTGTAAATGATAATCTCAGTGAGCATAATCGCGCGGATATGTTCGTTACAGTGTGGCTGGGTATTCTGGAAATATCTACAGGACATCTGATCTATGCCAACGCCGGTCATGAGGATCAGGCAGTATGCAGACATAATGGAATGTTTGAGATCGTCAAAGAAAAGCATGGCTTTATCCTCGGCACCATGAAGGGCATGAAATACACAGACCGGGAGCTTTACCTCAGAAAAGGCGATAAACTGTTCCTGTACACAGACGGAGTCCCGGAATCTACCGACAAGAATAACAATATGTTCGGAAGAGACAGGATGCTTGAAGCGCTCAACAGAGAAACGGGGGCAACCCCTGAGCAGATACTTGCGAATGTCCGAAGCAGGATCGAGGAATTCGTTGAAGACGCAGTGCCGTTTGATGATATAACGATGCTCTGCCTGGAATACAGGGGACCTGAACAACAGGAGAACTGACATTATGAGCAGACGCGAGTGGTGGCATGACAAAACTGCATATCAGATCTATCCCAAGAGCTTCTTCGACTCTGACGGGAATGGCATAGGAGATCTGAAAGGGATCACGGATAAGCTGGATTATCTGAAGGATCTCGGGATTGACATCATATGGATCTCGCCATGTTATCCTTCACCTCTGGCGGATCAGGGATATGATATTTCCGACTACTATGACATCGACCCGAGGTTCGGTACACTTGAAGATATGGATGAGCTGATAGCCGAGGCCCGCAGACGGGGGATCAGCATTCTTCTTGACCTTGTTGTCAACCACTGTTCAGATGAGCATGAGTGGTTCAGAAAGGCCTGCGAAGAACCGGACGGCAGATACGGAAAATACTTCTACATAGAGGACAGAGACCCATCGGGAAAACTCCCGTGCAACTGGAGATCATACTTCGGAGGCTCTGTATGGGAACCGCTTCCGGGGCATCCGGATAAGCTCTATCTGCATATGTTCCATAAGAAGCAGCCTGATCTTAACTGGGAAAACCCTGAGGTCAGAGAGGAAGTATACAGGATCATTCAGTGGTGGATGAACAGAGGGATCGCGGGATTCAGGATAGACGCGATCATGAATATCCGTAAAGCACTTCCTTTTGCGGACTATCCGGCAACAAGAAATGACGGACTGTGTGACGCCAGTGAGACACTTGAGACTGTTGAAGACATCGGTGACTTCCTCGACGAGATGAGAGACCGGGTATTTATACCGAATAATGCTCTGACGATAGGTGAAGTATTCCACGACAAATATGAAGATCTGGAGGATTTCATAGGAGACAACGGGTACTTTTCCTCAATGTTTGACTTCTCCCATGTAGTAAAAGGCCAGAGCCTGCTCGGGTGGTATGACCGCAGACAGATCACGACAGAAGAGTATAAGCGGTGTGTTATAGAAGCACAGCGATTCATATCCGACAAAGGGTTTTATTCCAATGTCATCGAGAACCATGACAGACCGCGCGCGGCGAGCTATTATCTGCCTCCTGAAGGGAGGAATGAGACCGGCAAAAAGTGCCTCGCACTCGCGTACTTCATGCTGAGGGGTCTCCCGTTCATTTATCAGGGGCAGGAGATAGGGATGGAGAACACCCTGTTCGATTCTCCTGATGACTTCGATGATATCAGCACTTTAGATGAATATCAGGTAGCGGTCGATGCCGGACTCAGCGAGAAGGAAGCGATGGAGGTGGCCGCGCTGTATTCGAGGGACAACGCGAGGCTCCCGATGCAGTGGGCAGACAGCAGGAACGCCGGGTTCACATCCGGAGATCCGTGGATAAGTGTCAATCCGGATTATACATATATCAACGTATGCGAACAGGAGAAGAGGGCTGATTCTCTGCTGAACTTCTACAGACAGCTTACAGCGCTGCGTAAGGATCCTGATTACAGAGAAACTATCGTATGGGGAGAATTCATACCGGTATATGAGGATCAGGAGGGACTGCTGGCATACCACAGAAAGGGTGACAGAGATCTGCTGATTCTTGCTAACCTCAAGTCACAGACTCAGACCGTACATATCGATACAGAACACAGAGTCCTGCTGAATAATATGGAGGATATCAGACGAAACAATTCTGACCTGGTACTTGAAGGCTGGCAGGGTGTGATTCTCGAACTTGTGCGTTCAGACCAGCAGATATAAGAAACATATACATGAAAGCTGCAGATCTTAAAGTGACAGGGTCTGCATTTTTTGTGCCCGGATCTTAGCTTGTGCAACATTATGTAACATATCTCACCTGATATTGTTATTATCGGTTGGTAGACTGTTTCTACTGGATACAGTACAATAATGTCATAAATAGTTGCATAAGTAAGAATAGTTATTAAATGTAGAATTAATTCAACTTGTCCGCCATGCCTGTTAACCGGGCAGGATCAGCAGAAGTGAAAGGCAGAGAAACATGTTTAAAGACAACCTGATACAGCTTCGGAAGCTGCAGAACCTGACGCAGGAAGATATAGCGGAGAAGATCGGAGTATCCAGACAGGCTGTAGCCAGATGGGAAGCAGGAGAGACAGCCCCGGACCTGGATAAGGCAAGACTGCTCGCCGGTGTGCTCGGAGTTTCGCTTGATGACCTGACTAATTACGAACCCGGAGAGAATCTGGGCCTGTCTGTTCCGCCAAGAGGGAAATATCTTTTCGGAATAGTTACTGTCGGAGATAAAGGACAGATCGTGATTCCTGCAAAAGCCAGAAAAGTGTTCGGGATCAGTGCCGGAGATCAGCTGGTAGTGCTCGGAGATGAAGGTCAGGGGATCGCGATCATCAAGTCAGAAGAATTTCTGGCGCTCGCTGACGCTATCAGAAGCGTTAAAGATATCAAATAATTATCTTCAGGAGGGACATAATGCCAGATTTGACAGACAGAAAAAAGACTGTACTTGAGATAAGAGATTACTCAAAGTCATACGGAGAGGGAAAGAAAGCCGCGGACAATGTATCCCTGACCGTTGAGAGCGGAGATATCTACGGCTTTATAGGACATAACGGCGCGGGCAAGTCTACAACAATCCGCGCTGTGGCGGGTGTGCTTGATTTTACTGAGGGCGAGATATATATAGACGGCCATTCTGTGAAGGAGGAACCTATGGAATGTAAGAAGGTTACAGCATATATCCCGGATAATCCTGATCTGTATGAGAATCTTACAGGCATACAGTATCTGAATTTTGTAGCCGATGTCTTTGATATTGATGCAGAGGTCCGTCATGAGAAGATCATGAAGTACGCAGATATGTTCGGGATTACGGATTCGCTGGGAGACATGATCGGATCATATTCACATGGTATGAAACAGAAGGCTGCGATCATATCGGCCTTGATCCATGACCCGAAACTTCTTATCCTCGATGAGCCTTTTGTAGGACTCGACCCGAAAGCGTCATTCACGCTCAAAGAGATCATGCGTGATATGTGCCGTCAGGGTTCAGCTATCTTCTTCTCCACACATGTGCTGGATGTAGCAGAAAAACTGTGCAATAAGGTCGCAATAATCCGGCAGGGCAGGATCATAGCTTCAGGTACTATGGAGGATATTACTGAAGGACACTCGCTGGAGGAGACTTTCCTGGAGGCAGACCATGAATAACAGCATTCTGCTCCTGAAGACACTGCTTCTGTCTACAAGTCAGAGGAACATATTCCGATACTGCAAGGATAAAAAGAAGCGCAGAAAGATTATCGGAGGCTTTATCGGGGCAGGACTCCTGTACCTGATGCTCATGGCTTTCTGTGTTCTCATGTGTATCGGTTACGGCATGACCGGTATCATTGAAGCTGTTCCGGTAATGTGCGCGCTGACCATAAGCGCTCTGGCTTTTATGTTTACTCTTTTTAAGACGAACGGTTATCTGTTCAACTTCAGAGAATATGATATGCTGATGTCTCTTCCTTTTGAACCGAGGACAGTCGCTGCAGGTAAATTCATGTATATGTACGTCAAAAGCCTGCCGTGGTATCTCAGCATCTCCCTTGCGATGCTGATCGGATACGGAGCTTATGCTCACCCCGGAGTTCTGGTCTATCCGGAATGGGTTATTCTGTCACTCTTCATTCCGGTGATCCCGATGCTTATTTCGGCTTTCCTCGGTTTCCTTACGGCGAGGATCAGTGCCGGATTCAGGAAGACCAATATCATTCAGACAGTGATCACTATGGCTTTCGTCATATTCTGCTTCTCCCTGCGCTTCATCATTGAAGACCTGTTCAGAAATGACAAAGTTCAGTCGACGCTTGAGAAGTCGATGGAGCTGTCCGGCAGCGCCGCGGATATGTATCTTCCGGCAGGCTGGTTCTCAGATGCAGTCATCAGGCAGAATGCGGCAGCCGGGCTGCTTCTCATCGGTGTGAGCTGTGTGCTGTTCGCTGTGGTTTTCGCTGTTGTCGGCAGTTCATATATGAAGATCAATTCCGCCCTCAGATCACACGCCGCTTCCGGAAAATACAGAATGTCCGCGCAGAAGAAGCGCAGCGTTGTCAGCGCGGTCGCTTTCAAAGAGTATAAAAGGATGACCGGGTCATCTGCATATATGGTAAACGGAATGATGGGAGAGATCCTCGCGGTACTGCTTGGGATCCTGACACTACTCATTGGCTTCGAAAGAATCGTCGGAGCTGTAACACAGAATGCTCCGTTCGATTACGCGATACTGCAGCCTGCGATACCATTCATTATTTATTTCTTCATTGGCATGGTCGCCACGACAGCTTGCTCACCGTCGCTGGAGGGCAGGAACTACTGGATCATCCAGAGCCTCCCGATCGAGAAGAAAGATCTGTATAAGGGCAAGATGCTCTTCAATATGTATCTTGCGGTACCGGCAATGGCTTTTGCGACTCTGTGTATGTGTATTTCGGCCGGAGTGCCTTTGCTCGATTCGATTCTTTATCTCATCCTGGGATTCTCTCTATGCGCGTTTTCTACTGCGTGGGGATGTGTCTGCGGGATAAAGCATATGCGGCTTGACTGGGAAAACGAGATAGAAGTGATCAAGCAGAGCCCGGCGGTTGCCATCTATATGCTGCCCAACATGTTCGTGGTAATGGGTCTTACAGTGCTGGTCGTATTCCTGGGAATCAGGACAGATCACCGGCTGCTCGCGGCGGCATTTATACTGATAACTACTGTGCTTGCTGTTCTGAGCTATGTGAGAGTTATGAAACTGTCACGGAGAGGGTAAGAACGTATTGAATATCTCTTTGATCCGGCGGAATGGATGTACATCGCCGGGCTTGTGAGTGATATCCGGTTTTATGCAGCCCTGAGAGATCAAATCTCAGGGCTGTTTTCAAATACATTGTGAGCCTGTGCTACAATGAGAAAAAGGAACAGTGTACTAAGACTGCCCGAAGCCAACTGTAACATATACTCGGATAACATTATGCAGAGAAGAAAGATCATAATACATGTGGATATGGACGCATTCTACGCGTCTGTTGAGATAAGAGAAAATCCTTCACTTGCGGGAAAGCCTCTGATTATCGGCGCTATGCCATCAGAACGCGGAGTTGTATCGACATGCAGCTATGAAGCGAGAAAGTACGGAGTTCACTCCGCCATGAATATCAAGGAGGCCTACAGACTGTGTCCGCAAGGCATATATATGCATCCTGATTTTGAAAAATACAGAAAAGTCTCGGAGCAGCTCCGGGCGATATGGAATGATTATGCCGTAAAAATGGAGCCGATCGCGCTCGATGAAGCGTATCTGGATGTCACTTACAGCGCGGGAAATTTTGAGCGTGCCGGAGAGATGGCAAGAGAGATCAAAGAAAGGACCCGAAGTGAGCTCGGTCTCACATGTTCAGTAGGTGTCGCGTATTCCAAAACGGCTGCCAAGACAGCAAGCGAGGAGAAAAAGCCTGACGGTTATTTCGAGATCCGGACCGCGCAGGATTTCGTCGATCTGATGATCGACCGGGATGTCCGGTCACTGTATACTGTGGGTGCGAAAACCGCGGAGAAACTGAACAGAATAGGCATTTATACCGTCCGGGACGTACAGGAGCGCCGCAATGAGATACTTGACCGCTTTGGCAGGCACGGACAGCTTATTACTGAACTTGCATTCGGGATCGATGACCGGGAAGTGACAGCGTATAAGCCGGAAGACACGAAGTCGGTCAGCAGGGAAGTCACTTTTCAGGAGGATGTGAATAATTATCAGCTGCTGGACGATGTCCTGTTCCTGCTGGCGATGAGTGTGGAGAGAAGGGCGCGGCGCAAAGGCCTTCACGGCAAAGGGATCACTCTTAAGCTGACATATGCTGATATGAAGAGCATCACCAGGTCAAGAACCGTCACATCCGCAGACCGTGCGGGGACGATCTATCAGGAGACTGCCAGAATGCTGGATCAGGTCAATAAGAGACCTGTAAGGCTGATCGGGGCCGGGATCTATAATCTCACAGGAGATGAAGGATGGCAGCTGTCTATTGACGACTATCTGGAGGAAACTGCTGCAGAGAATCAGCAGATCATTGACCGTAAGCTTACAGAACTCGGAGAGAGGTACAGGCTGGATTTTGCCGGAAATCTGGATAAGATATTCAGCGGCCCAACACTGTACCGTACAATAGAATACATGCGAAAACACAGTTGAAGAGCAAATCTTGTGATTGCAATATTTTCATTACAAAATGTTAAATATATTTGACATTTTGTAATTTATGATGTACTATTGCATCACAAGGAGGTGCTGAGTGATGAGTAGAGAATATACAATGGGACTGGCATTCGGTATTCTGACGGCGCTGATCATTTTGTTGATATTCAGGAAATTCAGCAAAAAGAAAATGAAAGGACAATTTGATGAAAGACAGGAACTTGTACGGGGAAGGGGCTATAAATATGCCTGCTTTACACTTCTCGGTCTGGTGACTCTTGACCTTCTGATCGAGAGCTTAGGGGCATATGAGACCCTTCCTGTTACCAGAGAGCTTGCGCTGTTCTTCATGATACTTGTATGCATTATGGTTTATGCACTTTACTGCATTAAGAATGATTCTTATTTCGGAGTAGGAACAGATGCAAGAACATACCGCGCTGTCATGTGGATCGTTATCGTCTGCAACGCGGTTTCGGCATTTTCCGGTTTCAGAAGCGGTGCTGTTGTCGATGGAAAGCTTTCATTCGGACCTTTCGCGTCACTGCTTTTCTGCATAGCTTTCTGCATAATAATGATCACACTCACCGTCAAAGGCCGCAGTGCGGCAGACGATGAATCAGAAGATGAGATATGACCAGGCAGCAGATACAGGCGAAAGGAGCTTTTTATGAAAAACCTTAAAATGAAATCGGCTCGTGTCGCCAAGGATCTGTCGCAGCAGCAGCTTGCCGACCTGATCGGAGTTTCAAGGCAGACGATCAGCGCGATCGAAAAAGGGGATTATAACCCCACGATCAATCTCTGCATCTCGATCTGCAAGGCTCTGGACAAGACACTGGACGAACTGTTTTGGATCGAATAGGGTATTTACTTCGCGAGGGAAGTAGAAAAAAGCAACCAGCAACTTGCCGTTGCTGGTTGCCAATTGTCTATGATTCTTCACTGTCCTCTTGACGGGTAGCAGTTCAATTGCAGTGTGGCAGCCCTGTTTCCCGTTTTATTAATGAAGAGCTATTTTCCCGCCTTGACAGCATCGGCTTCTGCCTCAACTGCTTTGCGGAGTTCAGCTACTTCTTTTTTATGATCTATCTCTGCAGCGACTTTTTCCTTCAGGATCTCTTTCTCCATCCTGTGAGCGCTGATCGTATCTTCGGCTTTATCTTTTATTAATTTCTTAGCTTCGCGTGCTTCAGCTTTGACCTGTTTCTTCAGGTCCTTGAGTTCCTGACGCTCTTCTTTTGCTGCTTTCTTAAGTTCTTTTCTG
>JAFRLN010000040.1 GCA_017431175.1 Mogibacterium sp. | reverse complement strand
GCTGATCATATCCTGAATATTAAGAACAAACTGAACGGTATTCTTGCAGAGGCTACCGGGCAGGAACTCAGTGTTATCGAACAGGATACAGACAGAGATAACTATATGTCCGCTGCAGAGGCGGCGGAATACGGCCTTATTGATAAGGTCATAGATAAACACTGATCATAAAGGAGTCAAAATGGCGGACAAAAATGAGATAAGATGCTCTTTTTGCGGCAAGACTAATTCACAGGTACGCAAAATCGTTGTCGGACCTGATGTATATATATGTAATGAATGCGTCGATCTGGCAAAATCCATGATTGAGGAAGAAAGCCAGAGCCCTGTAAGAAGAAAGAAAAAAGACAGGCTGCCAAAACCCGCAGAGATCAAAGCAGAACTCGATGATTATGTCATCGAGCAGGATCCTGCCAAGAAAAGTCTGGCTGTAGCTGTCTACAATCATTACAAGAGAATAAAACACCTTGAGACTTACGCAGTCAGAGACCCTGAAGCGATAGATCTGGCCAAGAGCAATATTCTTATGCTCGGACCGACAGGAAGCGGTAAGACGCTTCTGGCGCAGACTCTCGCCAGGATACTCGATGTGCCTTTTGCTATTGTGGACGCGACTTCCCTTACAGAAGCAGGCTATGTCGGCGAAGATGTCGAGAACATCCTTCTCAGGCTCTATCAGGCCGCTGACGGAGACCTCGAAAGGGCTCAGAAAGGCATAATCTATGTCGACGAGATCGACAAGATCGCCCGCAAATCTGAAAACACGTCGATAACCAGAGATGTAAGCGGTGAAGGCGTTCAGCAGGCTCTCCTCAAGATCATTGAGGGCACGATAGCAAATGTACCTCCACAGGGAGGACGCAAGCACCCGAATCAGGAATTTATCCACTTTGACACAAAGAATGTTCTCTTCATATGCGGAGGCGCTTTCACCGGACTTGACAAGATAATCAAGGTAAGGCTCGGAAGCAAGGTCATTGGATTCAACCAGGAAGAGGAGAAGCTCGATGTTGCGGCAGAAGATATTCTTCTCAGGGTGCAGCCTGAAGACCTTCTGAAATTCGGACTGATTCCGGAGCTGATCGGCAGACTTCCTGTTACAGTGGCTCTCAGTGAGTTGTCTCAGGAAGCTCTTGTACGGATCATCAGAGAACCTAAGAACTCCCTGATCAGACAGTACCAGACACTTTTCGCCATGGACGATGTCGAACTTGAGGTCGAAGATGAAGCTGTAGAGGCTATCGCTGAGAAAGCGCTTGCGCTCAATACAGGCGCAAGAGGCCTCAGGGGGATATTTGAAAGCCTGATGACAGATCTGATGTACGATATCCCTTCTCAGGATGACGTAGTCAAAGTCATCATTACGAAAGAAGCCGTTGCGGGCAGCGCGGATCCTGTGCTTATCCGCAAGGGAGAAGATAAGAAAGGTAAACAGTAATGTCAGAAGAATATATTGCCACAAGCGGGGTACCTTATATCCCTCTGAGGGGGCAGACCTTCTTCCCGGGAACAATAGTCGGTTTCGATGTCGGCAGGGACAGATCCCTTGCTGCCATTGACAGTGCTATGAATAATAACAAGTATCTTGTCGTCAGCGCTCAGAGAGATATCACAGTAAATGAACCTCAGCAGGAGGACTGCTATCTCACAGGATGCCTGGTCAGAGTAAGACAGGTCGTCAAGAAGAATGACGATTATGTCAGAGTGCTTGTAGTTGCAGAGAGCAGAGTCAGGATCAGTGAGATCCATGATGAGGGAGATATGCTCCGCTGCAGCTTCAGCTATGCTGAAGATTGTGACGATGATCCCGAAGATATCAATCTCCAGGCCAATGTAAGGGTTCTTAAGCAGATCTATACCAAATACATGGAGCTCACCGGACAGAATGATTCAGGCGGACATTCCATGATAGACGGCATCGATGACGCGGCGCTGCTGTGCAGCCTGATAGCAAATGAAGTCGATGTTGCTTTTGATGTCAAACAGACATTGCTCGATATCGATTCCGTAAAGCTCAGAGTCGGTCATCTTATAGACATCATAGGCAGGGAAAATAATATCCTTTCTATTGCCAAAAGAATCAACAACCGGGTCGTCAAGAACATGAACAGGGGACAGAGAGAGTATTATCTCAGAGAACAGCTCCAGGTCATCAAAGAAGAACTCGGTGAAGATGAAGATATAGATGATGAAGCCCGCGCATGGAAGGATAAGCTCACAGAGCTCAGCCTTGATGAAAAGGTCGATACCAAGATCCGTAAGGAAATCGACAAGTTCTCCAAGATGAACCCTATGAGTCCTGACGCCAATGTAAGCAGGACATATATCGAGACTGTCCTGGATCTTCCGTGGCACAAGTCATCCAAGGTCAACAACAATATCAGGCGCGCTGAGAAGATCCTCAATGAGGATCACTACGGCCTCGAAAAAGTCAAAGAGAGGATCCTTGAGAACCTCGCTGTCCAGCACCTGACCAAGCTGAACAAGGGACCTATCATCTGTCTTGTGGGTCCTCCGGGAGTGGGAAAGACATCTATTGCCCGCTCAATAGCAAGAGCTACAGGCAGGGAATTTGTCAGGATGTCACTCGGCGGTGTAAGAGATGAGGCAGAGATCAGAGGACACAGGCGTACATATATAGGAGCCATTCCGGGAAGAGTCATCAATAATATTGTAGAGGCGGGCACAAATAACCCTCTCTTCCTGTTTGACGAAGTTGACAAGATCGGCAGCGATTTCCGCGGAGACCCTGCGTCTGCCCTTCTTGAAGTACTCGACCCTGAACAGAATAATACTTTTACAGATCATTATCTGGAGGTTCCTTTTGACCTGTCCAAGGTGATGTTTATAACTACCGCCAATACTACTGCTACGATACCTCGTCCTCTGCTTGACAGAATGGAAGTCATCGAGCTCACAAGCTATACAGCAGAAGAAAAGGTAAGAATAGCGATGGATTACCTGGTGCCTAAGAAGATGAAAGAAAACGGCATCAGAAAGTCGCAGATGAGCATTTCGGAGGCAGCTGTCAGAGATATTATCGAATACTACACAAGAGAAGCCGGCGTGCGTAATCTCGAGAGAGAGATAGGAAACGCTTGCCGTAAATCAGCAAGGAACATTGTCAGCGGAAGCAACAAGAAGAACGCTGTTACCCCGAGAAACCTCACAAAGTATATAGGCAAGAGAATATATATCGATGATATCGGTTCGCTTGAACCGGAAGTCGGTATCACGACCGGTCTGGCCTGGACATCAGTAGGCGGAGTGACGCTGACTATAGAGTCTGTCAAGATGCCCGGTTCCGGCAAGCTTGTGCTGACAGGGCAGATGGGAGACGTCATGAGAGAATCGGCACAGACCGCTCTCGGATATATCAAGTCTATCTCTGCGAGATATAAGATCAGCAAGGATATTTTCAGAGACTACGATATCCAGATCCATATTCCTGAAGGCGCTGTCCCGAAAGACGGCCCTTCGGCCGGTATTACGATGACGAGCGCTCTGTTCTCACTTCTGACCGACCGCAAGGCAGACAAGACTGTCGCGATGATAGGCGAGATCACACTGCGAGGCAAGGTGCTGAGGATAGGCGGACTCAAGGAAAAATCTCTTGCGGCATACAGACAGGGTATCCGCAGGATCATAATTCCTAAAGAGAATGTTCCGGATCTCGAGGATATCCCTGCATCAGTTAGAAAGAGCATTGAATTCATACCGGTAGAAGACTTTGAAGAAGTGATACCGATAGTGATCAGATAGAACACAGTCATGAAGATCAGCAAATCAGAACTCGAAACAGTGGCAGTAAAACCTGCGCAGTATCCTGTGCCGGAAGTCCCGGAGATCGCTTTTGCAGGCAGATCGAATGTCGGCAAATCGTCTCTTCTCAACCTGATTACCGGAAGAAAGAGTCTTGCGCGTGTCTCCGGAAGCCCGGGGAAAACCAGAACCATCAATTTTTATCGCTGCGGCGGCAAAGCAGAGGATGGTGAGACGTACATAGAATTTCGCATCGTGGATCTTCCCGGCTATGGCTTTGCTAAGATCAGCAGATCCGAAAGTGAAAAATGGGGCGAAATGATGGAGTCGTACCTGGAGCACAGGGAGAATCTTCTTAAGGTGGTACAGCTTGTGGACATAAGACACAAGCCCAGCGCGCAGGATGTGCAGATGTATGACTATCTCAGATATTTCGGTCTTGACGGCATCGTCGCAGCTACTAAGGCGGACAAGGTCAGCGGAAACGAGAGAGCCAGAAACATCAGGATGATACGTGAAACTCTGGGTATGGATAAAAAAGATATCGTTATACCGGTATCGGCACTGAAGAGAACAGGGGACAGAGAACTGCTTCAGACAATTGAGAGTATAATCACTGAACAAGAGTAAAGGAGCTTGAAATGGCAGAAAAGAACTTCATCGGAAAGATCCTCTTCACACAGGAAGATATCACAAGGAGAGCCAAAGAGATCGCTAAGCAGATCGATAAGGATTATGAGGGTGAGGAACTCATCCTCCTCGGAACTCTCAAGGGTTCTATTCCATGGTTCACAGACATCCTCAAATATACCACTGCTGATACCAAGATAGATTTCATCACGGCAAGCAGCTATGGTTCATCGACCACAAGCTCCGGTATCGTCAAGATCACTTATGAGCCTGCGATCAATATGTATAAAAAGCATGTCCTCATCATCGAGGATATCATCGATACAGGAAACACACTCAAGTATCTTAAGGCCAAACTGGCTGAGAGAGGTCCTAAATCCGTAAAAGTGTGTTCGATGCTCAATAAGGAGTCCAGACGCGTCGCTGATCTTCACGCAGAATATGTAGGGTTTGAAGTTGATGACCTGTTCGTGATCGGATACGGTCTTGACTATGACCAGAGATTCAGAGGCCTTCCGTATATTTCATATCTGGAAGCGGAAGACGTAGAGTCGCTGTAGTGAGACAGCTGATCAGCAATGGATCTGATAAAGAATACCGGGGAGCGTGAACGGAATATTGCCGCTGTCCTGACATCGGATGTCAAAAAAGATCTGCACATACATACTTGCTACTCAGACGGTGCTCTGACCCCTCAGGAAGTCGTCGACAGATGGATGGATGAGGGATACGAGCTGATAGCTGTAACAGACCACGACGGTATCGAAGGGTCGATAGAAGGTATGAGCTATGCGGCAGGCAAAGATATAAGATTTATTTCCGGGATAGAGTTCGATTCAGAAAATGATCTATGCAAGGATTTGCACGTGCTGGGGTATGGATTTGATTACAATTGCCGCGAGATCAGGAACGCCCTCTCCCAGATCAGGATCAACAGGGCCCGCAGAAATGATGCGCTGATGGCTGCCCTCAGAGCTAAGGGATACAGGATCACGCTGGATGATATCGGCGAGATCAACGAAGGACGTTATGTAGGCAAACCGACTTTCTCGCAGATACTGTATAAGAAAGGTTATACTTCAGATCCGCAGGAGGCTTTCAATACTGTTTTCACAGACCCTGAGATCAGAAGTATCTGCAAGACGACACTTCAGACCAGAAAAGTAGTTGATCTGATACATGCCGCCGGGGGGCTGGCGATAGTCTCACATCCAATGGAGCAGAGACAAAAGGGCGAATCATTTAAGGAATTCAGTCCGAGGCTGTATTACATCCTGGACAGAATGAGGGAATATGGCGTTGACGGTATCGAATGTCATCATCCTTCAGCGGATGACTTCCAGCAGGAGCTGCTGTGCGACTACGCAGATCGATACGGTCTGCTGATTACCGGCGGATCTGATTTTCACAGAGACACCGGACAGAGAGATTTTTCCAGATATCATATGCCATAGATCACTTTCATGTACGGGTATCATATTGTCAGGGAGAGATCTCATATGGAAAGCAAAATCGAATACAGGGACACACCGTCACGTGAGATAAAGCTTCCGAGAGAAGTCTATTACAGATGCCTGTGGACTGTGAGGGATATCAGCAGGATCAGAGAGATCGCAAGTGCTGTTCCCGGAATGCCGGAATCTGATGCAGAAGGCGGACAGATAGTATCCGCAGATGTCATCCGGCAGGCTGCAGCAGATCTGAAGCATATAAGCAGATCTATTGAAGCTGTCCCCAAGGAGTACCGGGAAGGAATACTTGATAACATTATCAACAGAGAACCTTTCGGCGATCAGGCCCATCCAAATACCTGGAAGCGCTGGAAGCTTGTATTTCTGCATGCGCTTGCTGCAGAACTGCATCTTATCTAATCTGAAATAACCAGAGGAGCAATAAAGTGGCTTACGAAGAGAAGACTTTAAGCAGTCAGATCGTATATGAAGGCCCTGTTTTCAGTGTGAGGAAGCATATCGTCAGCACTGTGAGCGGCGGCCAGTCTGTCAGAGATATCATTGAGCATTCAGGCGGCGCGATCATGGTCGCCGTTTCGGCAGATGGAAAGATCCTTATGGAAAAGCAGTATCGCAAGGCGTTCGAATGCGACATGCTGGAACTTCCTGCCGGAAAAGCAGATCCGGGCGAGGTGCCTGAGGTCACGGCTGCCAGGGAGCTTTCTGAAGAGACAGGTTATACTGCGCATGATGTAAGACATCTGATTTCATTTTATCCTACATGCGGATACTCGAACGAATATCTGCATATCTACATCTGTAAGGACCTTACCGAAGGAGAGAGACATCTCGACAAGGACGAGTGTATCGATCTCAATTGGTATGATGCGGAAGAACTCATAGATCTTATCAGAAAAGGCGAGATCAAAGACGGCAAGACGATAATCGGTATATTGTTTGCCAGACAGGCGGGGGAGATATGATATGCGTGATTACATAGAATACATGAAAAAAGAAAAGCGCAAGACCGATAACACTCTTGTTGCCTACGAGAGAGACCTCAAGGCGTTCGAGAAGTTTCTCATGGCAAGGGGATCGTCCGGGCTTGCAGCATGCACAGACAGTGACGCAGTCTCCTATGTTCTTGAACTTAACAGAGAAAACAAGTCCAAGGCTACCATCAACAGGAAAATATCTGCGATCAGAAGTTATTATGACTACGAAGTGCAGAAGGGTACGAGAAGCGGCAATCCTTTTGCCCGTATCCGCGGAGCAAAGGGGGACAAGAGGCAGATCGACTATCTTTCTGTCGCAGAGATCGAGAAGCTGCTCGAACTTCCTGACAGCAGCCACAAGGGCGTCAGAGACAGGGCGCTGCTGGAGTTTATGTACGGTACCGGAGCGAGAGTCACAGAGGTTGTACGGCTTCAGTTCGCTGACGTCAATCTCAGAATGAGCTTTGTTACGCTGAGGGATGCTAACGACGAGAGCCGGATCGTACCGCTTGGGAAATATGCCAGAGCCGCGCTTTCGGAGTATTTCACAAGTGTTTATGACGAACTGAAGGGAAGACCTCACAGAGATGATGACTATGTGTTCGTCAATCTCAGAGGGGATGTCCTTACAAGGCAGGGCATATGGAAGATCCTCAAAGACTACGGAGATATGATCAACGCCGGTAACCGCATGACCCCGCAGATATTAAGAGACAGTTTTGCTGTCCATATCCTGCAGAACGGAGGCGATCTCAAGACGCTGCAGGAACTCATGGGATTTGAAGATATGTCTGTAGGAATCGCATATCTTTCGGTCACAGATATACATGTCAAGGATGTATTCAACAGGACACATCCGCGTGCGTGATTTTTTCAAAAAAACGCTTGCAATCGGGATGCGGTGTGTGTTATTCTAATCGAGCTGTGCAGCTGGCCGGCGAAGTGCGTCAGCACGTGGCGAGCACGGTTTGACAGCGAATGTTATTACGGGCGGTCCTCTGGGGCAGACATTATTTGGTCTGGACTTCCTCAAGAACGTCATGAGAGGAAGGAGAAATAACGTGAACATTTTAGACCAGGTCACAATGGATTACAAAAGGGACGACATCCCTGCATTCAACGTAGGTGATACACTTCGTGTACACGTCAAGATCGTCGAGGGCCAGAGAGAGAGAATCCAGGTATTCGAGGGTTATGTACTGAAGAGACAGCACGGCGGAGTCAATGAGACTTTCACAGTAAGTCAACTGTCAAACGGTATCTGCGTAGAGAAGACATTCCCGCTTCACTCACCAAGGATCGAGAAGATCGAGGTAGTCAAGAAGGGCAGAGTCAGAAGAGCTAAGCTCAACTACATGCGCCAGAGAACCGGTAAGGCAGCCAGAATCAGAAGCGCTGAATAGTAATCACAATGCATACCTGAAGCAGTTGCAGAAGGTATGCATTTTTTCTTATCAGGAGAAAAAATGATAGAAAATATAAACTGGTATCCGGGTCACATGAAAAAGACCAGGGAACTGAT
>JAFRLN010000039.1 GCA_017431175.1 Mogibacterium sp. | reverse complement strand
GCTGCTTTCGATGGAATTGGTCACATATTTCCATTTCCAGCATTGCCCCTCACTCATTTCCGCCCATATTTCATCAGACCAGGTTTCTCCGTCATCGCTTTCTTCAACGTTTGCGGAGACTTACAAAGGGCATGGAACGGACAGAGCCCTCATAGGCGGGATGCTCGGATATAAATCAGACGATGTCAGGATCCCGAATGCATATGAGGAGGCAAGAAAAGCCGGGCTGATAACAGACTTCATAGTCGACAGGGACACACAGGTGAGCCATCCTAACACGGTAGACGTGGTCATGACAGCAGAGAACGGCCATACTCTTCTGATCAGGGGCGAATCCTTAGGAGGCGGCCGCGTACGGATCAGAAGACTCAACGATATAGAAGTTGATTTTACCGGCGAATACAGCACCATGGTCATCGGTCACCAGGATAAAACAGGCACTGTAGCATTCATTACGAAATGCCTTGCCGAGGAGAATATCAATGTCGCCAATCTCAAGCTCTTCAGAGAAGGGAAAGGCAAGAAGGCATACACCGTCGTCGAAGCAGACAGCTTTGTTTCTGAGGAACTGAAAGAAAAGATCCTACAGTATGAGACCGTCAGCAACGTTGAGCTGATAGAGATATGAGGAGGCAGATATGAACTGGGATTTCAGTAATACAGAGGAACTGCTGAGACTGTGCAGTGAAAACGACTTGCCAATCTCCGAAGTCATGATCTTAAGGGAAATGCAGCTGGGCGAGATACGCCGGGAGGCGATCGTCGATCATATAGATATGAGCCTCAGGGTAATGAATACAGCAGTTGACCGCGCGGTATCAGATCCGACGAAGTCCATGGGAGGTCTTATAGGCGGAGAAGCTCAGAGACTCAATCGGCTCGATGAGTCGAAAGCTGTATGCGGATCGATCATACACGACGCGATCATTAACGCGCTTGCAGTTTCAGAGACGAACGCAAGCATGGGAGTCATTACTGCCGCGCCGACCGCCGGCTCAGCGGGAGTTCTGCCTGCTGTACTGCTCTCCATGTATGAGAACCTCGATATCAGCATGGATACGCTGAGGAGAGGTCTTGTCAACGCAAGCGCGATAGGATACATCATCACGAGAAACGGTTCTGTGGCCGGAGCGGAGGCAGGCTGTCAGGCTGAGGTAGGCTCGGCATCGGCTATGGCTGCAAGCGCGATCGTTGAGATGCTGGGCGGAACGCCGGAGGAGTGCTGTGAAGCTGCGAGCATTGCTTTATCTAATCTGCTTGGCCTTGTATGTGATCCTGTCCGCGGGCTCGTTGAGGTACCGTGCCAGACCAGGAATACGATCGGCGCAGTCGGCGCTTTTACAGCAGCTGAACTCGCTATGGCTGACGCAGGGCTGAGAGTTCCTCTCGATGAGATGATCAAGATCACTTATGACGTAGGAAGAGCCCTGCCTGAAAGTCTGAGGGAGACAGCTAAGGGCGGATGCGCGGTCGCTCCTTCACTTTGCGCAGAGTGCAGCAAAGAGGCTGCGTGGGAGAGAGCCCGGGCACTCATGTAAATACCCCCTCCGCTGAGGGGTCCCGATACTCATGCTATATTATCAGCATGGGAAAGGAGGATACCGGAATGATGCTGATCAAGGGAAAGGTTGCAGAAGCAGTCTGTTACGCAAAGGTTATTGAAGAAGAAGCGGTCGAGCAGATCCGCAGGATGTGTGATCACGAGATGACTCGCGGCAGCCGGATCAGGATCATGCCTGATGTGCATGCCGGAACAGGATGTACGATCGGAACAACTATGACTGTCACCGATAAGGTCGTACCGAATGTTGTCGGCGTTGACATCGGATGCGGAATGTACACTGTAAAGCTCGGTCAGGTGGATGTCGATTTTGGAAAGGCAGATGAGGCGTGTCATCTGATCCCCTCAGGCCTTAATGTCTGGGATAAGGTAATGTGGCCTTTCGAACTTGCGGATCTGAGATGCTTCAGAGAATTGAAGAACACTGACAGGCTGGAGAGATCTCTCGGAACGCTCGGAGGAGGAAACCACTTCATCGAGATCGATGAGACAGCAGACGGAACTAAGTATCTTATCATCCACTCCGGATCGAGAAATCTCGGAAACCAGGTAGCTCATTATTATCAGAAGCTTGCCGTAGAACTGAATCAGGGCAAGGAGGATTACCTCGCAAAGAGAGATAAGCTTATTGCAGAGTACAAGGCAGCGGGAAGAGCACAGGATATCCAGGAAGCGCTCAGAGACCTCAAGTGGGAGAAGAGCAGATCTGATATACCTGATGATCTCTGCTATCTGTATGGAAAGCATCTGGAAGACTATCTGCACGATGTGGAGATCTGTCAGCGTTTTGCGCGGATGAGCAGAGAAAAGATGGCAGAGACCATCCTCACTTATACAGGACTTGAGGCGCATGGGTCGTTTCACACTATTCACAACTACATCGATACGGATGAGATGATTCTCAGAAAGGGAGCCATTGCCGCGCACGAAGGAGAGCTCGTGCTGATCCCGATCAACATGAGGGACGGATCTGTTCTGGCATACGGAAAGGGCAATCCGGAATGGAACTATTCCGCACCGCACGGAGCAGGAAGAATCATGTCGAGATCCGCGGCAAAGAAGTCGATCGGACTCGAAGACTACAGGAAGGCAATGGAAGGGATCTACACGACTTCGGTTAATGACGCCACGCTTGATGAAGCTCCGATGGCGTACAAGTCACTGGAAGACATCATCGATGTTATTGAAGATTCCGTAGATGTAGTTGAGGTCATGAGACCTGTATTCAATTTCAAGGCGAATTAGACCGGATCACAGATGAACCGGAAAACAAATGACCGGCATGGTCTGCTTCACGCAGATCATGCCCTTTTGTTATCAGAAAACTCTCGGAAGTGGTATACTTATCTGCAGAAGAAAACGCCGCAGGCGGATAAACCTTTACACGAAAAGAGGAAATGATCTCGTGAATGCACTGCTGTTTATTGCACTATTCTGGTGGGCTCTGTTTCTGTTTTGCTTCATCAGAGACAGAAGCAGGTACCGCAATTGCTTTCTGTTGTTTTTTGCTCTCGGATCCGGATACCTGGCGATATCCTATTACGCAGGAGAATATCAGATCACAGTCCTGCTGGTAACGGCCTGGATACTTAGCGCCGTTATTCTTATTGTGCCGTTCTTCCTGATCTGTAACGGGATCGTAATGTTCCGCAGAGAGGGCCACAGTCTGGCTAATCTTCTCTCACTGGCGCTCGGGATAACAGTAGGCGCGGGTGAGCTCGCTACTTTCATATTCCTGCTGGGACCGGGCGTTGCGGAAAACAGTGAACTGCTTGAGAGACACATCGCTCAGATCAGCATTGCCAGCGCGGTCATCAGTATATCTGTGATCTACTTTTCCGTTGTATTCGTCATTTTCATGATCTACTCCCTGTTCCTGCAGATAATCCCGCATAAGAGGGATTTTGATTATGTGGTGATCCACGGCGCGGGACTTCTGGACGGCAGCAGGGTATCGAAACTGCTTGCTGACAGGATAGATAAAGCGATCATGATATATCATAAGGATCCTTCACCGCCGATACTCATTCCGTCAGGAGGCCGGGGCTCTGATGAGGAGGTATCAGAGGCAGAAGCGATGAAGCAGTATATGATTGAGAAAGGCATCCCTGCCGACAGGATACTGATGGAAGATCAGTCGACGACCACATATGAGAATCTTCTGTATTCCAAGGCTCTGATAGATGAGAGGGAAGGACGCAAATACACAGCGCTTGTTACAAGCAATTATCATGTATACAGGGCACTGCGTTACTGCCGCAAAGTAGGGCTGGAATGTACAGGTATAGGCAGCCGGGTAGCTTTTTATTACTGGCCGAGCGCGCTGATCCGCGAATTCATCGCGGTCCATGCAGAGAAAAAACACTTCCTGTACCTGATGGCAGGATGGATCATCTGCGCTGCGCCTGTGCTGCTCCTGATGCTCGGATAGCGGTCTGCTCAGGTGCTGCGGACGCGTGAACTTGAATTACTTTCCGTAAAATGTGGATTTTTCAAGTAAAAAAGCGTATACTGTTGCTTGGTGTGTTGGTATATCAGATCAGGACATTGATGAAAAGACAAATTGTTTTGTTTTAATATTATTGGTTAAAGGAGAAGAACAATGACAAAAGCTGAATTCATCGAAAAGATTGCAGAGAAGACTGGCTTCTCAAAAAAGGACGCTGCAGCTGCAGTTGACGCTTATCACGCAGTTATCGCTGACGCTATGAAGGCCGGCGACAAGATCGTTATTCCTGGAGTTCTCAAGGTTGAGGTCAAGGAACAGGCTGCAAGAACAGGCCGTAACCCTCAGACCGGAGAAGAGATGCAGATCCCTGCTAAGAAGGCTATCAAGTCCAAGTTCTCTGACAAGCTTCTCGGCTAATAGATTATTCACCAAAACTGACAAAACAGGCAGACCTCATTCGGGTGCTGCCTGTTTTTTATGGTATAATACTTTCAATTACAGGAGGGACGGACCGTGGCTTCAGTAGCGATCCCGATGACAGTACTGACGCTGACTTATGTAGCAGTCAATGTGCTGGTATGGGCAGGATTAAAAAACAAGCAGAAGACGATGGGACTCAGGATCGCCATCGGCATTTTGTATGGAATCCTTTCGATCCTGTCGACACATTTCGGAGTCGACTACGGCAACATGATGCTCAATGTTCGTGATCTCGGACCGTTGTCTGCCGGATTGTTCTTTGATCCGGTCTCAGGCATCATCGCCGGACTGATCGGAGGCATCGAGCGTTACATTGCGGGAACATACTTTGGGGTAGAGTCATACACACGCATCGCATGCAGCATATCCACATGCCTTGCCGGCTTCCTGGCGGCATTTCTCAATATTTTTATATTCAAAGGCAGAAAGCCTTCACTGTTTTATTCACTGTGCATTGGATCTCTTATAGAAGTCTTCCATATGTATGTTGTGATCATTACTCACAGAGATGATATGATCATGGCCTGCTATATAGTAGAGAAGTGTTCTGTACCGATGATTCTTTTCAGCGGGCTCGGACTGGCGATGACATCGCTTGTGATCAAACTCCTCTGCGGAGAATGGTACAGTCCCCTTGAACCTGTTCCGGAGAAAGAACTGCCGGTCACTCATAAATTCCAGGTGTGGCTTTTTCTGGTCACGATGCTGGTCTTCCTGATGAATTTTACAATCAGTTATTCTATGCAGTCACAGGCTTCGCTGCAGTCATATGAGAAGATAATGTATGCTGCTTCAGAGGAATACACGAGATCGTACGGAGAGGTGACAGCCAGCGGAGATCAGTCTCAATTAACACATTATAATTTCACATCTGAAGGACACTGTTTCATTATCGACAGCAGCGGAGAGTGGATCTCAGATGTCGGGGACAGCAGCTATTCTGAAGCTCTGCCTGAGATCAAAGCCGCAATTGATTCTCATAAGCCGGGAACCTTTTTCACTGAGACGATAGCCGGGCAGAAAATGTACTGCAAGGTCGACAGACTCGGAGACGGCGCGGATCTCATTATTATGGTACCCGAGTCGGAAATATACGAAGCGAGGGACCGGGAGGTATATGAAAGCCTTCTCAGCGATATCCTTCTTTTTGCTGTCGTGTATATTCTGATCTCTCTGCTCGTTGAGAAGATAGTAGTAGAAAACCTCAATCGCGTGAATGAATCGCTCAGGAAGATAACGGGAGGCGACCTCGACGAGGAAGTCAACGTGTACACTTCCTCTGAATTCGCGTCATTATCCGACGATATCAATATTACGGTCGAAACACTCAAAGGATATATAAAGGCGGCAGAACAGAGAATAGAACAGGAACTGCTGCTGGCTCACAGTATCCAGGTGTCAGCCCTCCCTACGAATTTTGATTTCCACCACCAGGGGTTCGAACTGTATGCTACGATGAATCCTGCGAGGGAGGTCGGAGGCGATTTCTATGATTATTTCTTCGTAGATTCAGACAGAGTCTGTCTTGTTATCGCCGATGTTTCCGGAAAAGGGATTCCGGCGGCGCTTCTGATGATGAAGACCAAAACCACGATACGGAGTCTGGCAGAGACCGGAAAAGAACCTGCGGAAGTCATGAACAGGACTAACAAAGAACTGTGTGTCAACAATGAACTCGGCATGTTCGTGACAGTCTGGATAGGAATGATCAATCTGACAACAGGGGACATGAAATGCGTTGACGCAGGTCACGAGTATCCGGCAGTCAGACGCAAAGACAGCGATTATATGCTGCTCAAGAGAAAGCACTGTCCGGCGCTCGGCTTCATGGAAGAAATAGAGTATACAGAATATGATCTGCATTTTGACCCCGGGGACGCCATTTTTGTCTATACAGACGGTATCCCTGAAGGGGTGAATCCGGAACTCGAACAGTATGGTACCTGGCGTATGCTGTATGCACTCAATGAAAACAAAGAGGGATCAGAGCGGGATATACTTGAGGCGGTCAAGAAGGACATCGATGAGTTTGCGGGAAGCGCAGATCAGTTCGATGACATTACGATGATGGGATTCAGATATAAGGGGACGGACGCCTGACAGCAGCCGTCAATGAAAAGCGCCTGCCGCAGAGGCAGGCGCTTTTGATGTTTTCAGATATTACAGACCGGAGATCAGTCAGCATCGAGACCGTTATTGATGCGGTTCTCTGCGAAGTTGGTAGCGATAACGCCTTCAGGTACTCCTGTAGCCTTGGACTCTTCGAGCATTCTGTATACAACATTATAGATGTTGTGAACCTGCTTGAGCACGTTCTCCTTGTCATATGTTGTGAATGCTTCCTGACCGGCATTGATTACACCGCCGCCGTTGATGATGAAGTCAGGAGCATAGAGAATGCCGCGTGCCTTGAGAGCTTCGCCGGAAGCGTCATCGTAGATAACGTTGTTTGCCGCGCCTGCAATAGCTTTGCACTTGAACTGAGGGATAGTCTTAGGGTTGACTACAGCTCCGAGAGCGCAAGGGGAGAAGATATCACACTCTACTCCGTAGATCTCATCTCTGCCGACCTCTGTTGCGCCGAGTTCTTCTACAGCGTATTTCATTGCCTCACGGTTGGAGTTGTTGCATACGATAAGCTTTGCGCCAGCAGCGTGGAGCTTCTTGGCAACATCCATACCTACCTTGCCGAGACCCTGTACAGCGATCGTCATTCCTTCGAGGCTGTCAGAACCGTTCATGAACTGAGCTACTGCGCGGATTCCGTCGAATACTCCGATCGCTGTGAATGGCGAAGGGTCGCCGGAAACGTCCTCACGGCCTACAACGTACTGGGTCGTGCGGAGCATATATTCAGCATCCTTTGTATCGGTATTGACATCCTCAGCAGTGTAGTATTTGCCCATGAAGGTATTTACTGCTTCGCCGAACGCTTCGAACATAGCTTCAGTCTTCTGCGATGGATGTGCGATAATGACGCCTTTCGCACCGCCAAGAGGCATGCCTGCTGCAGCGTTCTTATGGCTCATGCCGCGTGAAAGACGCAGAACATCGAACAGAGCAGCTTCCTCGCTCTCATAAGGCCACAGCCTGCAGCCGCCGACAGCCGGACCGAGGTTGGTGTTATGAAGAGCGATAATAGCCTTGAGACCGGCTTTCTCGTTGTTGAAATAAGCTACCTGTTCATGTCCGAACGCACGGATCATCTCAATATTAGTCATCTTGTTTGTCCCTCCCGGTAATTTATATTTTTGACATATTATATCCAATACAAAAAATAAATCTATCCAGAAAAATTGTCAACAAAATATAAAAAATAATTGTAATTTTGTAAAAAAATACAAAATAAGGCCGGTGATTAATGTTTATTACCAATTTTTCGCATTCACGATCCTGCTCACCATATCTTCTATATTCTCTCTTGATGTCGCGAGATTGATCCTGATGAATGATCCGCTCTTGTCTCCTCCGAACCATGACCCGTAGTCAAAGGCGAGTCTGCAGCGTTCCTGCATGAAAGGCTGCACCTCATCAGGTTTAAGATAAGCGCTGAAATCTGCCCACGCGAGGTAGGTAGCTTCGAGAGGTGTCATTACTACCTTCGGCAGATGAGCTGCAAACTGCTCTCTGATATATTCATAATTGCCGGCGATCACTTCTCTGATCTCACAGAGCCACTTCTTCCCGTATCTGTAAGCTGCTTCAGCGGCGATGTATCCCATTGGATTGCCCATTGTGAGTCTGAGCCCTGTCGTGAACTTGTCCCACGCGGCTCTCACTTCCGTATTCCTGATCACTACGAACGAATTGCGCAGAGCAGCTATATTGAAAGTCTTGGATGCTGCGGTGAACATTATTATGCGGTCACTTTCCTGTGCCAGACTCATTGTCGGAGTATGGGCTGAACTGCCGAATACAAGATCATGATGTATCTCATCAGATATGACTGCGACTTCGTTTCTCCGGCATATATCCAGCAGGCGGCTGATCTCATCCGCGGACCATACGCGGCTGACCGGATTGTGCGGTGAACAGAAGATAAAGGCTTTTACACCTTCTTCGACGATTCTGCGTTCAAAATCTTCAAAATCGATATAATAGCGGCCCCCTTTATTGATCAGTTCAGAGCAGATGAGCCTGCGGCCGTTGTTTTCTACGGCATGCAGGAACGGATAATAAACAGGAGTGTTCACGATGATCGCGTCGCCGGGCGCAGTAAGCACTTGTACGGCAAAGTTGAATCCGCACACAACGCCCGGAGAGTACCTGATCCATTCACGGTCGACAGTAAGACCGTGCTCTGACTGTTCCCATTCAATGAATGACTCGTAGTAACTGTCCGGGATCACATAATATCCGTAGACACCTGTCTTCATATAATCGGTGACTGCGTCTATGATGTGGCTGTCAACACGGAAATCCATATCCGCTACCCACAGCGGCAGGAGCCCGTCAGAACCGAATGTATCCACAAGACCATCCCACTTGCTGCAGTCCGTCCCTTTTCGTTCAACATATTCAAGCATGGCTTTTCTCCTTATAAAATGCGAGTATTTATGTCACCATTCCGGCATTTTTTCTTCTGTCTGGAACATAGTATCACGAGGCAGGCTTATTATCAAACGTGTTATGTGGTGATCCAGCGTTTAGTTTACAAAGCAAAAATGCGGGAGTATAATCTTATAGTTGTGACTCATTGTCATTTTTTCAGAGAGGCAGAAATCAGATTGAAAGACGTTTTCAGCATATTCAAGAATGATGTTAAGTCGGTGTCAAGGCAGTTTTTTGCTCTGGCAATCATGGTTGCCATATGCATACTGCCGGCTCTTTATGCCTGGGTCAATATTTATGCCAACGGCAATCCTTACGTCAATACGGGTAATATTAAGATCGCCCTTGCGTCAAATGATCCCGGAGTAGTTCTCGATGACGGGCAGCGTGTCAACATGACGCAGGAAGTATTCGATGAGCTGAAGGACAGCACAAGCATTGGCTGGCAGTTTCCGGACACTCCGGAAGAGGCGATCGCCGGTGTAGAGTCGGGAAAGTACTACGCGGCGATAGTTTTCGAAGATAATTTCACCTACAACATGTATCATTTTGAGCAGGCTCTGCTGGATGACAGAGAACCGCTCACTTTCTATGAGAATGCCAAGAAGAATGCCGTTGCTTCCAAGATCACCGAGACCGCGGCGAGCACTCTTCAGGAAAATATCAATAAGAAGTATCTTGAAACTGTGTTCAGCATTGTCTTTGATGAAACCAAGGAGCTTTCAGATGATCTTGAGAGCGGAGATACGGCGGATGCTGCTCTTCAGCAGCTCAGGCAGACGAAGGCGACTCTCGATTCGTATGACAAAGCGATCGGGTCTTTTATGTCGAACAGTGACAGGGTGCAGAGCTCGATCAGTTCTGCCCGCAGTGACCTTGCGGATACCAGAGCTAAGAACAGAGAATCACTCGCGAAAGCACAGCAGGATCTTTCCAGAGCTGAGAAAACGATCGAGTCGCTCAATTCAACGGTCGACGACAGGCTTGACTCACTTGATGACAGACTGGATACACTTGAGCAGAAGCTTCAGGATATCAAGGGCAAAAATCCTGTCACTCCGGAGGATCAGCAGGCGATAAAAGACGGAGTATCCGAGCTCCTTGCAGATATGGAGCAGCTCCGTTCACTGCTGCCTGATGACAGCACTCTCCCGAGCACAGAGACGGTAAAAGGCACGCTTGACTCCATGATCGAGACTGTAAAGGGCCTGCAGGGCCTTGATGACGTGCCGGGCAAAGCAGAAGAGATTCTTACCGCTGTCGACACACTGAGATCACTCGAGAAGACGTCCTTAAGACCGGGTTTCAGATCGATGATCGACAGCATGAGCAAGACCGTTTCTATGCTTGGACCTTTTGTCGGCAATATTTCGGATATGCTTGACGGCGTGGATCCTGTGCTCAGCGCTACGAGTACGACTGTTGACAGTATGGATGACACCCTCGGTCAGCTCAGGAAAGTCTTCCGCTCCGCGTCGGACAGAATAGGGGAAATTATAGAGGAAGTCGAGAATGCGTCAGAAGATGACAGAATAGCGCTTCTGATCGATCTGCTCGGCGGTGATTCGGAGCTGTACGGCAGATTCTTCTCTTCCCTTGTCGATGTGGAGATCAAAGAAGTATATACTGCCGCGTCTTACGGCGCAGCAATGGCACCTTTCTATTCAGTTCTCGCGATCTGGGTGGGAGGAGTAATTCTCGTGTCGATACTCAAGACACACGCAGACAGGAAGAAATTCCCGGGCCTCAAAGAGGGGCAGTATTTCTTCGGACGATGGATCCTCTTCTTCCTGACAGGACAGATACAGGCAGCGGTGATCGTTGCGGGAGACATCTTCCTTCTCCACTGTCAGCCTGTACACCCCGTGCTGATGTTCCTTGCTGCGGCTGTTACGAGTCTTGTGTTCGTCACATTCATATATGCGCTGACCCTGTCTTTCGGTGACATTGGCAAGGCCATCGTTGTCGTTGTAATGGTAGTGCAGATCGCAGGTTCGAGCGGATCCTACCCGATAGAGATCCTGCCTGAGATCTTCAGCAAAATCTATAAATTCTTCCCGTTCCCTTACGCTATCAACGCAATGCGTGAGGCTCTGTGCGGTGTATACAGATTTGATATGCTGATCTATCTTGCTGAGCTGATGCTCTTCGGCGTGCTTGCCCTTGTGATTGGACTTGTTATCCGCCGGCCGTTTATCGGGATGAACAGATTCGTAGCTGAGAAACTCGAAGAAACAGAGGTGCTGTAGATGGCTGACAGATCAAAAAACTCAAGGTATGAGCAGCTCTACACACAGCTCCTCGAGCGCGGTGAAATGCTGCATGAGAATAATAAGAAACGAATCAGGCATGGTCTCATCCTGCTTGCCATTCTGCCTCTTATCCTCGGCTTTATCATCTGGATAACAGGCAGCAGCAAGATAGTGTTCCTTATCTTCTGGATAATCTGCATGTTTATCATTTCAGCGTATCTGATCAGTGTAGAGTATCTGGATGATTCGGTACAGAAGACCCTTGAGGAGGTCACTGACCGCGAATCAGACTTTGATGAGAGCATTCCCCGCGGCCCGGAAATGGATCTGCAGAAAAGGATCGAGGCCAGACTGGCAGAGAGACATGCTGCGCAAGTTCCTGCTGATTCGGAGACAGCAGAGGCTGATTCCGTGATGCAGAGTGAGGCAGAGAAGGAGGATGAACAATGAAAAACATCCTCAATATTCTGAAACATGACGCGCGCCGTCTCACATCAAGTGTGGTAGCGATCATCACCATAATGGGATTATGTATCATCCCGTGCCTGTACGCGTGGTTCAATATTTTTTCCAACTGGGCTCCATATGAATCTGAAGCTACAGGCCGCATCAGGGTTGCCGTAGCCAATGAGGACAAGGGGGCCGAAATGCTTGGCCTTTCAGTCAATGTCGGAGATAAGATCACTGAAGCGCTCAAAGCCAACAACGATATTGGCTGGGAATTCGCTGAGAATTCAGATGCGGCGGTCG
>JAFRLN010000038.1 GCA_017431175.1 Mogibacterium sp. | reverse complement strand
GTCTCTGACAGCAAGCCTGCGGCAGAAGAAGCGGCGGAGCCCGCTGCTGAAGAGGCTGCGGAGCCTGCAGCAGAAGATGCAGCAAAGCCTGCGGCAGAAGAAGCGGCGGAACCCGCAGCAGAAGAAGCGGCGGAACCCGCAGCGGAGGAAGCTGCAGAACCCGCAGCAGAGGGACAGACAGGCGCGACGGCGCAGGCAGAGACAGGCGAGAAAACCGGCCTGAATCTGAGTTCGATGGGTTCACATCTGGGCGGTCTTGCTCCGATCCCTGATTTCAGCGGAGCGAAGGAGATCACCGCCGAAGAAGTTGACGAGATGGACAGAGCGATGCGCGCTTACACGCCGCCGGAAGACTCGCCTCTGATCAATAATGCGGAGAATTTCTACTATTATTCTCAGATGAATGAGGATGAGCAGTCTATTTATGACGCCATGCTCATGTGTGCGTCGGATCCGACCACGACGAATAATATTACGATCGCGAAAGTGAGTATGGATCCCAATGCCGAGGATTTCGTTCCGGAATTCCTTTCTGTCTATTTCGGAATGCAGTACGACCATCCCGAGCTTTTCTGGCTGTACTACGGTCCTTTCGGGGCAGGTGTAGAGTGCAACATGGATATCTACTGGTATACAGAGCCCGACGCTGACGGAACTTACAATATCTACTTCCGGATTCCGGAGCCCTTCGAGGATTTCGAGGGGCGCATGAACGAGTTCAACGATGCAGTTGACACGTTCATGGAGGATATCGATCTCTCACAGCCGGATGATCAGATCGCACTGCAGATCCATGACAAGCTGATCAACACAGTCGACTATAATTTCCAGAGCCTTGAAGAGGAGCAGGAAGCTCAGAACACTCCCGGTCCCACAAATGTCTCCCACACTGCTTACGCTGCACTGGTGAAGGATTTCCATGGCACACCGACTTGTGCGGTTTGTGACGGATATTCTCAGGCTTATGTCTATCTGCTTCAGCAGGCAGGTATTGATGCAGCTGTCATTATCGGCACAGCAGGCGATGCTGAAGATGAAGAGGACAGAGGCGGACATGCGTGGTCAGTCGTGAAGCTGGACGACGAATGGTATGAAAGCGATTCGACATGGAATGATGCCGGTAATACCGAGATCGAGCTCGAGCAGATCAAAGAGACAGACACGCTCACATTCGATGTAATTACGGAAGGCCTGCAAGACAAAGATTACAGATATAAGCTCGAGCATTATCTGTACAATCTGACCACACCGGAGATCACAGAGTTCCACGGCAGTGACTATTTTGACTTCTTCTCAAGTCAGGGATACAGCTTCAATCTGGCAACTGACAGCGTTCACTATCGTGCAAATGACGAGAGAGCTATACTCGAAGGCTTTTCCAAGCTGATGGACCGTGCACCTCAGGCGACAGGTACGAAGTACAAGCTGTATTAATTGCAGGATGAGTTATGGAGAATACTCAGAGTTAATTGAATATGTGTGATCTGCGAAGGGCTGTCACGGGGTGGCAGCCCTTTGCTGTGCACAGCCTTGAGAATCGCACAAACTTATCAGTTGGCAATCCCACCCGGAAACGGTATCATTAACTATATAGAGAATTAACGACATCTGCAATCGAGAAGGATTTCTCTGTAAACAGAAGGAGCAGCAATTTGAGCAAGAATTATGCGGTGATCTTATCCGGAGGGATCGGCACCAGAATGCATATGGGGGACTTCCCCAAGCAGTATCTGAAGGTGAAGGACCGGATGATACTGGAGTACACACTGGATGTGTTTGAAGAAGCGCAGCCGGTCGACGCCATAATCATCGTGATGGCAGATACATGGAGGGAGAAGCTGGCAGACTATCTTCAGTCAAAATATCACAAACTGATCGGCTTTGCCTCTCCCGGATCGATCCGGCAGGAGTCCATCCTGAGCGGACTTGAGATGTGCATGGAGTTATCTGAGTCTGAAGACGACAGGGTGATCATTCATGACG
>JAFRLN010000005.1 GCA_017431175.1 Mogibacterium sp. | reverse complement strand
TGCCGTATCAATATAATACGGCTCCGCTTTAATAGTCAGGTCCATCGCATTGGCGTACGCTGTCACCTCAGAAATGTAAAAGCTAATGATCGTCAATATGACAACAGTCATAATAGAAGCAACGGTTCTGATAATGCTCGTCTTCCTATCTATCATGAGATCATCTCCTTTATTCAAACGCCTTTAACTCGGCATTTTAGTTTATATCATTATATCTGCAGCCTCTGAATCCTGTATCGAACCTGCATATAGACAGGTACGGGCAGTACTGGCACGCTATGCGCTCGCCTTTGCTCCTCATAGGATGTATATCGATCTGCCCTTCATTTATGCCACGCACCAGCTCCTGTACTTTATCATCCACAGCCTTCTGCAGATCATTGAAATCTCCCTCCGCAAGCACCAGATTGCCGTTGGTCCCATGGTACAGCCCCGACTTGTCAGGCTTTATCGACGCGATCCTGCCTGTAGTATCATCTCCGATTATCTCGGATATCGTCTCTGGATCATTCACCACGATCCCCTGCATGCTCGGCACGCGCTTTGCCTGAAGCACCTCGGGATCAGTCCCGTCTGCGATACTCGCGCCCTTGAGCGCCCCGGTATCCACATCCTTCGTCCCGAGATAGAAGTAGAACACTCCCGCCGGCTCGCGCTTTCCTTCCTGCGCCGCCTTCATATACAGCATCAGCTGCAGCCTGTAGCCCGCGCGGATCTCCTGGTCCGTCAGCGTCTTCTGCCCCGATTTATAGTCGATTATCTTCACTCTCCCGTTCTCAAGAAGGTCGAGCCTGTCTATCTGTCCCTCAATGTATATCTTTTTGCCGCCTGCTTCAACTTCTACCGGCGGGATGTCAGCGCCGCGGCCAAACACCTGCTCATACCTGCTGCCTGCGATCTTCCCGGCGCGTGCGTGGCTGATCAAAACCATCACGGATTCCATAAGTGTCTTCTCCACGCGGCCGGCTCTGTATGAGTCGCTCCCGCTGTAATGGAACACTCCTTCTCCGTATTCCTGCTCTTCCGCACTCACCGTCCTGTGGATCAGATCCTTCAGCTGCTCGTCTGTCACGGTATCCCATATCCCGTGCTCCGACAGCTCAGAAGTGATCTTCATCAGAGATTCATGGTACACATCGCCGATCTCACGCGAGCCGGTCTCGAAGACCCGCCTCTCTTCAGGCCTGAGCCCATAGTCTATGAAGTATCTGAACGGACATCCGGCGTAGCTCTCAAGTCTCGACGCGCTCACTGAATCTGCCGACCTCCCGGAGAACATGATGTCTGACAGTCCCTCTCCTACCGGGTATACTCTGTTATCAAAACCCAGACCGCCCATCATGCTCGCCGCAGTTTCCGGCTCGTTATACTTATACCATTCGAGAACGCTGTCCCACATCGGATCTATTCCGGCATTTTCTTTTGCCTTTACTTTTGCGTCTGCAAGATGCCTCAGAGTACTCGTCCTGCCTCCGACAAGATCCGCCGGCTCCCCTGTATTGAGTATGTCTTT
>JAFRLN010000037.1 GCA_017431175.1 Mogibacterium sp. | reverse complement strand
GGTTATGCACCGTGTAGTCATACACCGGGCAGTCGACAGCTTCGCCGTTTCTCAGCATCCTCAGATGCTTTATGAACAGGTCAGTTTCGAAAGCATCCGGGTGATCGTAATTGATGAGCTTACGCTCTTCGAAAGGGATGTTATCGTGAGATCTGTAATAGTTGTCATAATACATTACAGATATCTTATCTCCGAATTCGTCTTTTATGCGGTTTGTGAATGTCGATTTGCCGGAGCCGGTCCCGCCGGCAACGCCGATTATAAGGCAGTCCATCAGTTTGATCCTCCCTGAACAACGAGCAGAACATGCGAAATCCAATACCCCGCACGATCATATCATACCTGCTGCTCTGATTGTATTATCCTGGCTGCCTTTTGGCAAGATGCTCCCGGTCAGAAGTATCTCCTTGAACGAAGCGGCAGCTCTGATGTAGACTCTGATAGAGGGAAAGATTATGACAGACGGAAATTGGCAGAAAAGATTTCAGACCAAAAAGGACTTCGAGAAGTGGTTCAGCGGGAACGACTACCTGCTTAATGCGCCCGGGACACTTCTGGGTGATGAAATGAACAGCTTCCGTTTCGACTGGGAGGAAGCCTTTGAGGACGGAACGCTTGAAGACCGTTTCCGCATCGCACTGGCAGATGTCAATGCAAGCGCGGAGGCGAGCTGTTCTGTTGCAGTCAAGCTGTTCTATCAGGAACTTCACGAGTACGATAATTCCTGGATCGTGGAGCGTTTGCTGTGCCCTGCTGATGAGCATAATGACTCGATACTGAAGGAGAAAGGCTTTTCATATCTTTCGCTCGAGGGACGGATGCCTCCTGATGCCTTCAACGTCATCTGCTGTTCACAGCAGATGATAGGAGACGAGGTGAATCTTATAGGGATGCTCCTCGACTCCGGCATACCGGTGATGAGCCGCGACAGGACAGAAAGAGATCCGATCATAATACGGGGAGGAGCTTCATCCTTCAATCCGTCCGTGATAATGGATGTCTGCGATCTCTTTTTCATAGGAGAGGGCGAAGGAGCCCTGGCGGAACTCCTCCGAATGATACAGAAGGGACTTGCAGACGGCTTAAGCCGTGAAGAGATACTGCTCGCTGCTGTAAAGACATGGGACTGCCTGTGGGCGCCGCGCTTTTATGAGCAGCGCTTCGATGAGACAGGGAAACTGCTTGGGATGACTGCTCTCAGGCCGGATGTGCCCGAAAATATAAAATACAGATACGTCGAGGATCTCGACGACTGTTTTGCCACAACGAAGCCGGTCGGCAACTACTGCTATCCATCCAGTGCATCATGTGGGGTGGAGATCACAAAGGGCTGCGAAGGGCAGTGCGGCTTCTGCGTTTCGGGTTTCACATATATGCCGTTCAGAGCGCGCTCGGTGGACTGTGTCGTACGGAATGCCAAAGAGTATCTGTATAACAGCGGGGCAAAATATGCAATGCTGAGATCTTTCAGCGGGATGTCCTATCCTTACCTGAATGAGCTTGCCGTACGTCTTGATGATGAGATCGGCGGGTATGCAGCCACCACGTCCGTTCGCATGGATTCCGTGCATGAGGATCCGGAATACTGTTCCCTGCTTCACAGACAGGGGAAAGACAGGATCGTTTTCGGCGTTGAAGGGATATCCCAGAGACTCAGGCAGATGACATCAAAGAACTGCAGCGAGGAGCAGATACTGGAGACGGTGCGCATGCTGTGCCGCGACGGATACAGGAAGATCAAGTTCATGTTCATCTTTGGCCTGCCCGGAGAATCCGATGAGGACAGAGAAGAACTTGTAAGGGTGACCGAAAAGATCATGCAGATCAGAAGCGAGGAGGCAAAGGGGGGTGTCGACCCGCCTGTGTTCCTGTACAGCTGGACTCCTCTGAAACTATTCCCGTTCACGCCTTTCCAGTGGTTTGAAGCCAGACCGAAGACCGGCACTTTGCCGGAGGACACGCGAGCCAGACTCGAGGACATGGGAGTGATAATCAACAGTGATGAGACAAAAGAATTGTATGAACTGACACTGACACAGCTTATCAATCGCGGCGACAGAAGGCTGCAGGACATGCTGATCGGGATGGCGGAGGCGGGCATCCGCAGACACGGTTTCTTTGACAGAAGGGCGCAGGAATTTGCGGACAGATGGATAGGCGAACACGATGTCCCGGGATATGATGAATGGTTCGCTGCCAGAGACCGTGATGAAGTTCTTCCGTGGGACTTCATAGATAATGGAGTCAGCAGGGATCATCTGTGGAAACGGTATCTCTCGGCTTCAGGCAGTGACCCGGAAGATTTCCCGCGCTGTCTGGACCGCTGCCAGGGATGCGGCGCATGCAGCAAAGAGCGTCATGAAGTGATGGCCGGGTATCGTAGGGAAAAGAAGCAGGACCGGCAGAGATCTCTCGGAAGCATCGATCCGCAGATCCCTGCCGGACAGGAAGAAGACCGTCAGCTCAGATTTACTGTATTGTCGTTTACGACAGATGATAGATACAGGGTCGTGTCCCGCCTGTACTGGAGGGATGAACTCAGAAGAACTCTGGATCATGCCGGGATCCGCTTTGAAAGGAACAGGGTCCACGTATTCAAACCGTATCATGAGAGATATGACTGGGCAACAGGACTTAAACTGGCGTATGTGGGGATAAAAGATGATGT
>JAFRLN010000004.1 GCA_017431175.1 Mogibacterium sp. | reverse complement strand
GGCAAAAGAAAAGCGCCTTTAGGCGCCGCCTGAGAATAGAGATGCGGTTGGCAGTCTATTCGGCGCGTCTTAAGACGCTTGCAAGTACGATGCCCTTTTAGGGCTAGTGCATACCACCAGTTTAACTGGTGGTTATGATTATGCCATGATTTGCGCTGACAGCTGATGCATCTATAATCGTGTTAAGAAAGAGGTTTAATTTCTGTTGAGATTTGAACGATTAGCGATTCATATGATATTATTAAACCAGCTATGGCCCGATCAATAATTACGGGATGCATTTTATGACAGATGGAGGCGCTTATGTTCAGGAAATTCAGAGAAAGTCCATATGCCAAAGCTGCGGCGGTGATCCTTGTCTGTGGTGCTTTGCTGATACTGTTCAACAGCTGGGCAAGCAAGATCCACTTCTCTGTAGGATTTGACAATCTCAATAAGACTTTAGCGCCATTCTATATTGGCGGGATATTCGCGTTTATCCTGTGCCCTGTGTATAACATATGCGTCAGGGGAGCTTACAAAAAGCTCCTGGAAGGGGCCGCCAGCAAAGGTTTCTCGATGGGCACGATGATCGTGCATGATGAGGGCACACGCGAGATCGACAAGAATGAGAAAGGCAAGATCCTTGTACTGGCGAGAGCTTTCGCATCGCTTGTGTGTGTCATCATAGTCGTTGGTATCGTTGCTTTGTTCATCTATTTCGTTGTTCCGCAGGTAGTAGCCAGCGGTATCAACCTTGTAAATACGATGCCGCAGAGACTTGCGGCTCTTTCGACATGGCTTGAGACACATTTCGCAAGATTCCCTCAGCTCGCAGTCTGGGTAGACAATATTGCCAATGCCGGCAATGAAGAGATCATGAAATGGATACAGGAGCATATCCTGTCCGGTAACGCAATGAGTATCGCGACCATGATCTCCAACGGAGTTGTGACGGCAGTCAAATATGTAGCGAATGCGTTCATCGGACTGCTGATCATGGTATATCTGCTCAACTACAAAGAGAGGCTGTTCGCTATCACTCGCAAGCTGATCAACGCGACATGCACGCAGAAGAGAAAAGCCAATCTGTATGAGTTCGCGAGCATCCTCAACGAAACCTTCATCGGTTTTATCGTAGGCAGGATCATAGACTCATTCATCATCGGCGTGCTCACATTCATAGTACTCAAGATCTGTGCGATCCCGTTTGCTCTGATGATCTCCGTGATAGTCGGAGTCACCAACGTGATACCGTTCTTCGGTCCGTTCATCGGAGCGATTCCTTCTGTATTCATACTCATGCTGGAACAGCCGGTAGATGCACTGTACTTCATACTGATCATCGTCATAATCCAGCAGATCGACGGCAATATCATCGGACCGAAGATCGTTGGAAATGCGATCGGCATCAGCAGCTTCTGGGTTCTGGTCGCTGTACTGATCGGCGGAGGACTGTTCGGATTTGGCGGCATGGCACTCGGAGTACCGGTCTTCGCAGTTTTCTACAGATATGTCGATAAACTGACTATGTCGAGCCTCAAGCACAAAGACAAGAATACGAACACTTCTTACTATTTCAGCCTCGAACCGTATGGACTCGAGGACGATGAGGTCGAACTGGAGCCGGAAAAGAAAGACCAGCCATCCATTTTCACCCGTTTGTGGAAGAAGAAGGACAAGAAAAAACCAAACAAATTCATCTATGACAGCGGACGCAGGGATCTGCGGGAAGACAAGGAACCGTTCGATCTCAACAAACTCATGGATGAAGAAGATTATAAAGAAGAAGAGTGATCGGAGAATCAGATGACATATAGAATTACTGATGCAGTTGCCGGAGCGGTGGAAGAGATCAGGCACAGTATTCCTGCGGACAGAGTGCTCGGGAACGAGCCGATGAGCAGGCATACATCCTTCAGGATCGGCGGCCCGGCAGCGGCATTCGTGATCGTAGATAATAATAAAGAACTGGCAGATGTGCTCAGGATCTGCACTGCAGCAGGTGCCGAACATCTCCTGATCGGGAACGGATCGAACTTCCTGGTTGCAGATGAGGGCTATCCGGGGATCATGATCCGGCTCGGAGGAGACTTTGACAGCATCGCACAGGATCCGGATGATGATACCCTCGTCAGGGTTGGAGCGGCGAGATTGCTGTCATCCACCAGTGCTTTTCTTACAGAGAGAGGCCTGGCGGGATTTGAATTCGCGAGCGGCATTCCGGGCAGCATCGGAGGTGCGGTATTCATGAATGCCGGAGCATATGGCGGAGAGATGAAAGATGTCGTTATAAGCGTCAGACTGATGAGCCCTGACGGATCCGAAATGCTGGAGCTGGCAGGATCCGATATGGAATTCGGATACAGGCACAGCATGGTCGAAGACAGCGGACTGATCGTTCTGGAAGCTTTGCTCAGGCTGCAGAAGGATGATCCGGAAGCGATCATCGCGAGAGTCGCTGAGCTGCAGGCTAAGCGAAATGCCAAACAGCCTGTCAACTTCCCGAGTGCGGGGAGTACTTTCAAGAGACCGGTCGGCGGATTTGCCGCAGCGCTCATAGACCAGGCCGGACTCCGTGGTTACAGAGTCGGCGGCGCCATGGTCTCGGAGAAACACGCGGGATTTGTGATCAATGCAGGAGGAGCGACTGCTGCAGATGTACTCGATGTCATGAGACATGCGCGTCAAGTCGTATTCGAGAGCTCGGGTATTATGCTCGAGCCTGAAGTGCGTCTGATAAACTGCTCACTGTGACTTATGGACCTCAAGACGATCGGAGAGAAATTCAGAATAACCGGTGATTACCACACGCATACGGTCTACTCCAGGGTAGGTCCGTATTTTCATGGCAAAGGCAAAATCATCGAAAATGTAGCGGCAGCGGTGTCGAAGGGACTTGCCGAACTGGCGATAACCGATCACGGTCCGACCGATTTCTACGGCCTGGATCAGAAGAAGACCCCGCAGATGCGCAAGGAGATCGCCGAAGCGATGGAACAGTATCCCGGGATCAAAGTGTATCTCGGCGTCGAAGCGGATATCGTCGACACGCCGAACGGGCTGGATGTAGCACCGGAAGATTTTGGCCGGTACGACTTTGTCAATGCCGGTTATCACTACGTGCCGAACTGCCACATGATCAGGAACTGGATCGCATTCCGGCTGCCGTATCCCGCTGCGGGACGTGAGAAGCTGCGCAGGCAGAATACGGAGAGAATCATCAAGGCGCTTAGATCCAACAACATCAGGATCCTCACTCATCCGGGAGACAAAGCGTATATAGATGAGCATGCCGTCGGCAAGGCCTGTGAGGAGACCGGGACGCTGATCGAGATCAATGTAAGGCACAGGCATCCGGATCTGGAGGATCTCAGGATCTATGCGGGATACGATGTGAAATTCATCATCAGCAGCGACGCGCACAAGCCGTCGAATGTAGGAAGATATGTAAGGAGTCTGGAACTGGCGATGAAAGCCGGGATCACTCCGGACAGGATAGTCAATATAGTTGAACGTTAGCAGGTGCGGGATATGAAGATCGTTATCATTACAGGAATGTCGGGAGCAGGAAGGAGCCGCGCGGCGGACTGGTTCGAGGATCAGGGGTATTATTGCATCGACAATATGCCGCCTGCTCTGATCAGCAGATTTCTGGAAATGTCTTCGGACGAGATCGACAGGGTGGCGTTCGTTGCAGACCTTAGGACAGGAAGTTTCTTCGACAGGCTGCAGGAAGTCATAGATGATCTAAGAGAGAGACCGTCCATCGACCTTACGGTGCTGTATATGGAGGCATCTCCACAGGAGATCGTCAGGAGATATAACGAAGTCAGGAGGAATCATCCGCTGTCCGGATCAGCGGCCAGCCTCGACGTGATCGAAGAGGAGAAGAGCAAGCTTACGGTGATACGCAAGAAGGCGGATTGTATTCTGGATACAACTAATCTCAAGGTATCGGAACTGAATGCTGAGCTCGACAGGCTTATCCTTGAGGGTGACGGTTCTTCGAATTTCGCAGTCAATATCAGTTCATTCGGATTCAAATACGGCATCCCGAGCGAGGCGGACATCATGTTCGATGTGAGATTCATACCTAACCCTTACTGGGTACCGAGCCTCAAGAAACTGACCGGCAATAACAAGAAGGTCGTAGAATTCATTTTCAGGAGTGAGCTGGCGGGACAATTCGTGGATTCCGTACACATACTCCTGCGCTCGATGATCAAAGGATATATCAATGAAGGGAAATACCATCTGAACATCGCTTTCGGATGCACCGGAGGTCATCATAGATCGGTAGCGATTGCCAATGCGGTAGCCGAGAAATTCGAGAAGGATGGTATGAGAGTCAGAGTCAATCACAGAGACCTTGACCTGCAGAACAAGAAGAGGAAATAGATGTCGTTCGCGTCTGATGTCAAAGGCGAGCTCGCGAGACTCGATAATACTAAGAAATGCTGTATGCTGGCGGAAATCGCCGGCTTTCTTAGAGTGTCGAGTTCTATCAAGCTGGCCGGCGGCGGCAAACTGGGGATCGTGGCTACGACGGAAAATGCCGCGGTTGCCAGACATTACAAGAAACTCATCGAGAAGTACTTCAGGAACAAAGTCGCTCTCGGGATCGGCGATTCGCAGCGGCCCGGCGCTGGCAACAAGAGCCGGAACCGTTATTATCTGAATATCAGTCCGGATGAGAAATCCATGCAGATCCTCAGAGAGACCGGCATGATGCTGATCCGGGAAGGCGATGACTATTTCAGCGACGGTATCTATCAGCCGATCGTCAAATCAAAGTGCTGCAGGAGATCATATGTCCGCGGCATGTTCCTGAGCTGCGGAACGATGTCCGATCCGCGCAAGAGCTACCATATGGAGTTCGTTCTGGACAAGGAGCAGACAGCGGCTGACCTGAGGAAGCTGATCGGAACATTCGTCGACCTCAGCGCCAACATGACCAGAAGAGGCGACGATCACATCGTATATATCAAGAAAGCATCCTATATCAGTGATATGCTGGGCATCATGGGAGCAGCTGATGCAGTGTTGGAATTCGAGAACATCCGTATCAGCAAAGGTCTGCACGGAGATGTCCAGAGGATGCTGAACTGCGATACTGCTAATGTTGACAGGACTCTGTCAGCTGCGGAGGAGCAGATCAGCTGGATCAGGAAGATCCAGAAGGAGGGGCTCAGGGCGGAAGGCCGCGCCGGTGAAATGCAGGATCTTATTGAGGAAGGCGCGGGGCTCAGCGGGCTTGCGGCGCCACTCAGAGAGGTGGCGCTGCTGAGGCTCCGGAGACCGGCTGCGAGCCTCAGCGAGATCGGCGAGGCACTTGTGCCGCCGATCGGCAAGCCCGCTGTCAGCAAACGCTTCGCGAAGATCAGAGCCATAGCAGAAGAACTCACAGACTGAGAACAGATCAGACAGTAAAGAGATATGGACAAGAATCAGATAATAGAACTTACAGTAGAAGATATGCTTGATGACGGCAGAGCCTTCGGGAGATATGAGGGCTGTGCCGTCTTCGTATCCGGCGGATGCGCTCTGCCGGACGGCTCAGGAGCAGCAGGCGCCGTCCCGGGAGACCGGATCCGCGCGCGCGTCCTTAAGTCAAAGAAATCATCAGCGGAGGCAGCCCTCGAAGAGATCCTGGCACCATCTGCTGACAGAACACTAGCAGAATGTCCGTACGCAGGCAAGTGTGGCGGCTGCTCCATGCAGGAACTCTCTTATGATGCCCAGCTGCGTCTCAAGAGAGAGCAGGTCAGAGCCAAACTCATCAGGCTCGGCGGCCTGACCGACCCGCAGGTCAATGACATCATCGGAGCGGACAACCTCCGGTATTACCGCAACAAAGCGGTCTTCGCAGTCGGACCGCATGGCGAAGTAGGTTTTGTCAAGGGCAAGAGCCACTTTGTCATCGACATCGATGACTGCATGCTGCAGTCAGACCCTGCGATGGTCTGTGCTGACGCGCTCAGAGCATTCCTGCGCAGCAACCGCAACACCGGTATTACTCAACTGACCGTGCGGACCGCATTCGGTACCGGAGAAGTCATGGCGGTACTTGAGTCCGAGAAGAAGGAGATACCGGGAATCGAGACGCTGGTAGAGATGTTTGATGACGCTGTCTACAGCCTCAGCAACGACCCGGATGAGCAGGGCGGAACACAAGAGCAGTTCTATACACTGGAGTCAGTCGCAGCCATCCACAGAGGCAAGTGCCGCATCATCGCCGGCAAACCTACGATCACCGAGGAAGTCACATCGGATAACGGCAGCACGCTTTCGTTCGAGATCAGTCCGCAGTCGTTCTATCAGGTCAACCCTGAGCAGATGATCCGCCTGTACGACAAAGCTGCCGAGTACGCAGACCTCAAAGGCGGGGAGACGGTTCTCGACCTGTACTGCGGCGCGGGAACGATAGGCATCTGGCTGCTTGATCAGCTCAGGAATACCGCTCCAGACGCATTCGACAATACCCATGTCATCGGGATCGAGTCGGTCAAACCTGCGGTCCTCGATGCCAACCGCAACTCCGTCATCAACGGCCTGATCAACACGCGATACATCTGCGGAAAGGCCGAAGAGGAACTCCCTGGCATGATGGGTCTGGCCAAACTGTACAAGTGGAACGAGGTCAATGAACGCGTTGAGCGTGAGCCTGAGATCCGCGTCGCCAAAGTGGACGTTGCCGTCCTCGATCCGCCGCGCGCAGGCTGCGACGAAGCACTGTTGAACGCGGTTGTCACAGCAGAGCCGGAACGCATAGTATATGTGTCCTGTGATCCGGGCACCCTTGCGAGAGACATCAAATACCTTACGGACAAGGGCTATGAATTCATCGAATGCACACCGGTAGATCAGTTCCCGTGGACGACACATTGTGAGGTGACAACTCTTCTGAAGAGGCTGTAAGCATTGGAATTAAAGGCTTTCAGAGTTATTCTGAAAATCAAATGTAGAGCAAGGAAATACAATAAAAAACATAATGACTATAGTAAGATGTGTCAAATGACATATCTTACTTTTTTTTATTGCACGAATATTTGATAATCTTAAATATGTAAAGAGGATGGAGACGAGCAATATGGATCAGGATAAAATAAAATAATTTGAAGACCAGCCTATAAGAACTGCATGGGACGAAGAACATGAAGAGTGGTATTTTTCACAGGTCGGGCGTGAACACATAGAAAAAACTATAGCCTATAAATTCAATGCTTTCACGATTTGGCGGGTTTTGCGGATTTTTGCGAAAATCACCATTTTTTAGTGATCGGACCGAAATCAAAAAGGGCATCTGCTCAATAGAAATGCATCATGGGAAAAGAAGACTTGCAGAAAGTACTGTTCTTATCAGATGTTGCATATCTGAATAATATGGTATCTGCAATTATATATGTATTTCAAATAGCTCTTCGCAGGAGCTATTTTTATATATATCATATCAGCTCTCCGGCCGGGGATGGGTATTGAAGAGGGACACCATGAGATTCACTAAGATGCAGGGATGCGGCAATGATTATATATATGTCAATTGCTTTGAAGAGAAGATCGATGACCCATCGGCTCTTTCTATCATACTGTCCGACCGGCATTACGGAATCGGAAGCGACGGACTTATTCTTATAGAACCATCGGAAAAGGCAGACGCATATATGCACATGTTCAACACTGACGGTTCAGAAGGAAGAATGTGCGGCAACGGGATCAGATGTGTAACAAAATATATATATGATCACGCCCTGATCCATCCGGACAGAAGGCATGCCGTGATAGATACTTTATCCGGGATGAAAGAGGTCAGCTTTGATGTGCGTGAGGAAAAGGTCAGTTCTGTAACGGTAGACATGGGCATACCGCATCTGACCGGACTGAATGATGATACTGTCACGATATGCGGAAAGGAGATACGATTCACGGGTGTCGATACCGGTAATCCGCACGCCGTTGTTTTCCTCGAGGATAATACTGTACCGCTGAAGCCTGATTCGAAAGCGGAAGACACCTCAGCTGATCTGCGCTCATACCTTGCAGCTCTGGATATAGAGGAGACCGGAAGAGGTATGGAGCAAAGTGAAAGATTCCCGGGAGGCGTCAATACAGAGTTCATATATATTGTCAGCAGAAAAGAGATATGTATGAGAGTCTGGGAAAGAGGCTCAGGAGAGACGTTTGCGTGCGGAACGGGGGCAACAGCGTCAGTGTATGCAGGGATAATGGCGGGCAGGCTTGAAGATGAGGTGCTCGTACGCCTGAAGGGGGGCGATCTTGTCATAAGATATGATGAGCAGACCGGGAGATGCTATATGACAGGGCCTGCTGAAGAAGTGTTCACAGGCGATATACGGATTTAAAGATATCGTTAAGAGGGGGCAATATGAACGCTCAGGAAATAATACAGTTCATCGGGAATGCAGAGAAGAAGACACCTGTCAGGATGTTCGTAAAGGAAAAGAATCCGATAGATTACGGCAGCGCCAGGGTCTTTGGAGCAGGAGATAAGATCGTGTTCGGGGACTGGAAGGAGCTGTCCGGCATAGTCATAGACAATGCTGACAGTATCGAAGATATAGTGATCGAGAACGACTGCAGGAACAGCGCTGTACATCTGCTGGACATCAAAGAGCTGAATGCCAGAATAGAGCCCGGCGCATTCATAAGAGAGCATGTCGTGATCGGCAAAAACGCTGTTATCATGATGGGTGCGGTTGTCAATATAGGAGCTGTGATAGGGTCCGGAACCATGATAGATATGGGCGCTGTTGTTGGCGGACGCGCAGAGGTCGGATGCAACTGTCACATCGGGGCGGGTGCAGTACTTGCAGGAGTAGTAGAACCGGCTTCTGCTGTCCCCGTTATCATAGAGGATGATGTGCTCGTAGGAGCAAATGCTGTGATCATCGAAGGCGTCCATGTAGGAAGAGGCGCTGTCGTTGCTGCAGGTGCTATCGTAACTGAAAATGTGCCTGAGAATGTTGTTGTGGCAGGCTGCCCCGCTAAGGTCATCAAACAGAAAGACGAGAAAACCACTATGAAGACAGCCCTGGAGTCCGCGCTGAGGAATCTGTAAACAGCCGCAGGAAACAGGTAAGGTTGGTGATGATATGGCTATGAGAGACCATCTGAATGAAGCAGCGTACAGTCTCAGGAGGAGCGCAATAAGGGAGTTTTCCAAAATGGCAGCGGCCAGGGAGAACTGTGTAAGGCTTACTCTGGGAGAGCCTGATTTTGCGACACCTGATACTGTATGCGATGCTGCAGCTGCGTCATTGCTGGCAGGCGATACGCACTACATTGAAAACAACGGAGCAAGAGAACTTCGCGTTAAGATAGCGGAATATGAGCGGGAAAAAAACGGCATGGACTATGACGCCGATGAGATTATAGTCACATCGGGAGCTACTGAGGCACTGTTTGTGTCACTGCTGGGGATCATCAATCCGGGAGATGAGGTTATCATACCTGTTCCGGCATTTGTGCTGTATGAAGAGATAGTGCTTCTGGCAAGAGGAGTTCCTGTATTTCTTGATACCGCAGGGGATAGCTTTCAGATCAGGCGTGAAGCAATAGATTTTCTTATTACTGACAGGACCAAGGCAGTAATACTTAACTCGCCGAATAACCCGACAGGTTGCGTATACGATGAGGATAGCCTACGGGCTGTGCGCGATGCGGTCAGCGGAAAGAGCATATTCGTGATATGTGATGATGTATACAGGCAGCTTTGCTACACAGATAACTATCACAGCTTTGCAGAAAACCGTGACCTCAGGGAGCAGATCCTTGTTGTGCAGAGTTTTTCAAAACCTTATGCCATGACCGGGTGGCGTATGGGCTATCTGATGGCAGACAGCACGGTAAAGGAAAGGTTAGAGCTTATCCACCAGTTCGATGTAGTTTCTACTCCGTCCATGTTCCAGAAAGCAGGCATAGCTGCACTTCAGACAGACCCTTCCAAGATGGTCACGGAGTATAAAAAGCGCAGAGACTATGTGACCGGCAGACTCAGGGAGATAGGAATGGAGCTGGAGACTCCTGATGGTGCTTTTTATGTATTTCCATCTGTAGCAAAGTATGGGACAGATTCAATGACTTTTGCAACACGCCTTTTGAACGAAGGCGGGGTGGCGGTGACTCCCGGAATAGCATTCGGTTCGGACAGACATATAAGAATATCTTACTGCTGCAGCATGGATGCCCTGAGAGAAGGCACTGACAGACTGGAAAAATTCCTGAAACAATATGAATGAAGAAAAAAGGATAAAGGAGCTGGTCTCAAAACACTCCGAAGAGATCATGGGCCTGAGGGAAACCATCCACAGGCATCCTGAATTGGGAAATAGAGAATACAGGACTGCGGATCTGATAGAGAGCTATCTCGGCAGTCTGGGAATTGAGACAGAGCGGTTACTGGATACTGCGGTCAAAGGTGTACTGCGCGGAAACAGCGGGGGCCGGACCGTCGCACTGAGAGCAGACATGGATGCTCTGCCGGTGGATGAGGCTACAGGCACAGCTTTTGCCTCCGAGGTGCCCGGAGTAATGCATGCCTGCGGCCATGATGTGCATACAGCAGCCACGCTCGGAGCTGCCAGAATACTCTCAGAAATGAGAGATGACCTTGATGGGAATGTAGTATTCCTGTTTCAGCCTGATGAAGAAGGAAGAGGCGGAGCCGAAAGAATGATAAAAGAAGGCTGTATGGAAGGTGTAGATGCAGTTTTCGGAGCACACGTCTCGCCTGATCTGCCTGCAGGCAGGATCGGCATCAGGTACGGAAAGTTCTATGCTGCTTCAGATATGTTCACTGTCGTTGTCACAGGACGATCTTCTCATGGCGCTGTGCGCGAGAAAGGTATAGATGCATTGGGTGCAGCTGCAGAAATGGTAACGGCTCTTCTGAAGCTGCCACGGCAGATCACCGATGATAAGTGTGTGCTGACGATCGGCAGGATGAATTCCGGAATGGCCGGAAACATATTGCCGGGATCTGCTGAGTTCGAAGGGATCATACGGACGCTCGGTCCTCAGACACGAATGGCGATGGAGAAAGCTTTCCGCAGAACAGCGCATGAGATCGCTGACAGGACAGGAACTGAAGTATTGATAGATTATTTTCATAGTTATCCGGGAATCGTTAATGACGAGGAGATGACCGCACTTGCTGAACAGACTGCGGTCGCACAGTTCGGAGAAGACAGCGTGTGCAGGATCGAAGAACCGATTATGACCACAGAAGATTTCGGATGTTTTATGGGTGAAGCACCGGGCGCTTTCTATCACATAGGAGCCGGTTGTGAAGAGCCGTTACACAGTGAACGCTTCCTGCCTCAGGAAGATGTTGTGATAAAACTGGTGGAGATGCATGCAGCTGTGGTCGGGGCATATTTAAAAAAGGGGACAGGGCAATGAGAAATTGTGCAGTAGTTGGGATCAATTGGGGTGATGAAGGTAAGGGCCGCATGGTCGACCTTCTGACAAATGATTATGACATAGTCGTGAGATATCAGGGCGGCGGCAATGCCGGACATACAGTCATTAATGACAAGGGTAAATTCGCTCTTCATCTGCTTCCTTCCGGTGTGTTCAGAGACAATGTGGTGAATATCCTGGGCAATGGAGTCGCTCTTGATCCGGAGAATCTGTGGAAAGAGATCGAGGACGTTTCCTCAAGAGGTGTAAGCATAACTCCGCACAATCTGAAGATCAGTGACAGGGCATCGCTTCTGATGCCTTGGCACAGAGACCTGGATGGACTTGAGGAAGCCCGTCTTGCAGACAAGAAATACGGATCGACCAAGCAGGGCATAGCGCCTTTCTATTCGGACAAGTATCAGAAAAAGACTGTCATGGCAGGAGAGCTGTTCTACCCGAATAAGCTACACACTCATCTCAAAGATCTGATGGATTGGAAAAACCTCATACTTACAGGAGTTTACGGTGCAGAGCCTTATACAATGGAGATACTCGAGAAGTGGCTTGAAGGTTACTGCAGCAAAATCAAGCCTTTTGTATGCGACACGGGTGCTTATCTGAGAGACGCTCGGATAAACGGCAAGAGCATTCTTTTCGAAGCACAGCTCGGAGCTCTCAGGGATCTTGATTACGGTATTTATCCTTATACAACTTCATCAAACACACTTGCATCTTTTGCCGGCTTAGGCGCTGGTGCACCTTACATCAGACCGGACGAGGTGATTGGTGTAGTAAAGGCTTATTCGACATGCGTCGGCGAAGGCCCTTTTGTCGGTGAGATGTCAGGAGAAGAAGCTGAAAAGCTCAGAGAAGCAGGAGCTGAGTACGGAGCCAAGACCGGACGTCCGCGCCGCGTGGGGCCGATAGATATCGTAGCGACTCGTTACGGAGTGGAAGTGCAGGGCGCGACATGCATTGCCATAACCAAGCTTGATGTTCTGAGCTATATGGACGAGATTCCTGTATGCGCAAAATACCGGATCAATGGTGATATTACTGACAGATTTCCGTTCCCGGCACTGCTGGAAAGTGCAAAGCCTGTGATAGAATATGCCCGTGGCTGGAAATGCGACATATCCTCAGCAAGAAAATGGGAGGATCTTCCTGCGGCTGCGCAGCAATACATAGAGATGATAGAACAGTCGGTAGGGTGTCCTGTGAAATATATTTCCGTTGGAGCTGAGAGAGACAGCATTGTGATCAGATAGAAGGAGACTGAAAAGGAGAAATTATCAATGACCGACAGATATGAATCCCCACTGGCATCACGATATGCATCAGACTATATGCTGGGACTTTTCTCTGCGGATATGAGATACCGCACATGGAGAAAACTATGGGTGTCTCTTGCTCGCGCCGAGATGAAACTGGGGCTTCCGGTCACCGAAGAGCAGGTTGCGGATCTTGAAAAACATATAGAAGATATAGACTATGAATGTGTGCGCCTCAGGGAAAAAGAAGTACGTCACGATGTCATGGCACATGTGTACGCATACGGCAAAGCTGCTCCGTCGGCAGCCGGGATCATTCACCTCGGCGCCACAAGCTGTTATGTTACGGACAATGCGGACCTCATCATCTACAGAGAAGCACTGAGATATATAAGAAAAGAACTGCTCAGGGTCATAGCAAATCTTGCGAAGTTTGCCGGAGAATACAGATCCCTGCCGACGCTCGGATATACGCATTATCAGCCGGCACAGCTTGTCAGCGCAGGAAAGCGCGCAACTTTGTGGATGCAGGACTTTGTATCGGATATTGAGGAGACAGATTTTGTCATTGACAGTCTTAAATTCCTTGGATGCCGCGGGACTACCGGAACAGAGGCGAGTTTCATGGAACTGTTCGACGGAGATGAGGAAAAAATCGATGAAATGAACCGCATGATAGCATCGGATTTCGGATTCAGTGAGTGCTTTGCTGTGTGCGGTCAGACCTATCCGCGAAAGACCGACAGCCGCATTTTGAACGTATTGTCTTCAATTGCTCAGAGCTGCTGCAGGATGGCGAACGATATACGCCTGTTGCAGCACGACCGTCAGGTCGAAGAGCCTTTCGGGAAAAACCAGATCGGATCTTCCGCGATGGCCTACAAGCGCAATCCGATGAGATGCGAGCGGATATGTTCACTTGCGAGATATCTCATGGCCGATGCCATGAATGCTCCGATGACTGCGTCTCTTCAGTGGATGGAGAGGACGCTGGATGATTCCGCGAACAGAAGGATCTCAATGCCGGAGGGTTTCCTGTGCGCGGACGCAATTATACGCCTTGCGCAGAATGTCACTGACGGGCTTAATGTGAATGAAAAAATCATAGAAAAAGCAGTTGCCGCGTATCTTCCTTTCATGGCTACCGAGAACATCATGATGGAAGCCGTCAAAAGGGGCGGCAACAGGCAGGAAATCCATGAGATCATCAGAAAATGCTCCATGGAAGCGACAGCAAAAATGAAGAATGGAGAAGAGTGCGATCTGCTTGAAAGACTGTCTGCTGAGGAACAGCTGGGGCTTACGGAAGAAGAGATAAAAGATATACTGCAGCCTGAACTGTATACCGGAAGATGCCCGCAGCAGGTTGAGCAGTATCTTGTAAAAATAGCGCCGCTGATAGAAGACGCAGAAGAAGAATCAGCAGAAATCATGCTATAGATAATAGATAGAAATGATGAGCAACTATGATACAGAAATTGTGATTTACCAGTCTGAAGATGGTCACACTAAAGACGATGTCAGGTTTGAAGATGAGACAGTTTGGTTAACACAGCAGCAACTTGTTGATTTGTTTCAGACCAGCAAGTCGAACGTTAGTGAACATATTAAGCATATTTTCGAAGAGGGTGAGCTTGAGGAGAAGCAAGTTGTTCGGAAATTCCGAACAACTGCATCAGATGGCAAATCATATAATACAAATCACTACAATTTGGATATGATCATATCCCTCGGCTATAGGGTGCATTCGCATATAGCT
>JAFRLN010000036.1 GCA_017431175.1 Mogibacterium sp. | reverse complement strand
CTGCACCTCATCAACAAAGAAATCCTCGCAAGGCGAGGACTTCTCAGCTGTGTAGATTACTACTTATTGGGTTGAACCGCCGTATGCCGAACGGCACGTACGGTGGTGTGAAAGGGGCTACGGGTTAGCCCCTATTCGATTGCCTGTTTTTCAGCTCATCTGATTCTTGCTATCTCAACGAGTACGTCGACCATTTTCTCGAGGGACTGTACCGGGATGTATTCCTGGCAGCTGTGGAAATTCAGTCCGCCTGTCGAGAGGTTAGGGCAAGGAAGTCCTTTGTACGAAAGAACCGCTCCGTCTGTGCCTCCGCGGATCGGAATGACATTCGGCTCGACTCCGCAGGCCTCGAATGCGGCCTTCGCATCATCGATCAGATACATGTGAGGCTCGACGAGTTCTTTCATGTTCCTGTAAGAATCTTTGATCTCCAGGGTGAGAACGTTGCCGTACTTGCTGTTGATATATGCGGCTGCGGCGGATATGAGCTGTTTTTTCTGTTCGAACAGATCCGCGTCATGGTCGCGGATGATGTACTGCATCTCCGCGTGAGAAACGGTGCCGTTCAGCTTGGTAAGATGGAAGAATCCTTCGTATCCTTCGGTATATTCAGGTCTCATCTGCTGAGGAAGCGTCCTGTCGAATTCAGCAGCGATCTGAGCAGCGTTGATCATCTTGCCCTTGGCTTCTCCCGGATGGATCTCTTTGCCGCTGATGGTGATGAACGCGCTTGCTGCGTTGAAATTCTCGTATTCGATCTCGCCGATCGCCCCTCCGTCTACAGTGTAAGCGCACTCAACGCCAAAACCATCGACGTCGAAGAACGCTGTTCCCTCGCCGATCTCTTCGTCCGGGGTAAAACCGATAGCGATCTTGCCGTGAGGGATCGAAGGGTCAGAGATCAGACGCTCAGCCATAGACATGATCTCTGTTACACCGGCCTTGTCATCAGCGCCGAGGAGGGAGACTCCGTCTGTGACGATAAGATCCTGTCCTATATAGTTCTTCATTTCAGGAAATTCTGCCGGATCAAGAGAAACGCTGTCATTGAGCCTGATAACGCTTCCGTCATATTTCTCAACGATCCTGGAATTGCTCGCGTCTCCTGAAGGTCCCGGAGCGGTATCCATGTGGGAGATGAATCCAAGTGTGCGCTCAGTCTCCGTGTTAGCAGGGATCTCTCCGTATACGTAGCAGTGCTCGTCGTCCATGCGGACGTTGTTGAGTCCCATCCCGCGCATCTCGTCTGCAAGCATCCTGCAGAGGTCGAACTGCTTTGATGTACTCGGGTGCGCGCCGGTGTTTTCGTCTGACTGCGTATCGACAGAAATATACCTGAAAAATCTTTCTGTAATATTGCTCATTGTACTGTAACTCCTTGAAAAATACTTATTGTACTTTTCAGAACGTCAGTGTTCTGAAATATTTAGAACGAGGTATAGACCTCGATTTAATTGTAGTTCATTTCACAAAGAACGCAAGGGGTAAAAGTGAAAGAATAATGAATTATCCTGATGCGCGCTACGCCTATGACTCATTTGTGGTAAAATACTTGGTGGTATGAAAAAAAGACCGTAATCAACACTTTATATTAGTAACAGGAGGCACTTTTATGTTAAAAGATTTCAAAGCAATGGCAGAACTGGTCAAAGCAAACCCGGTCAAGAAGAGAATCGTGCTGTGCTGCGCTCATGATGAGCACTCACTGGATGCTGTGTATGAGGCATACAAAGAAGGCATAGTCGAACCAGTTTTCGTAGGTAAGGAAGAAGAGATCAGGAAGATCTGTGAGGAACAGGGCTTTGATTTCGGCGATGTCAGGATCTGCAACGAGGATGATGATGTGGAAGCAGCTAAGACTGCCGTTCGTCTGATCCGCGAGGGAGAGGGAGATTTCCTGATGAAGGGACAGATGCAGACAGCTGACCTGCTGAGACAGGTAGTAAACAAGGAGACCGGTCTCCAGTGCGGCAAGATCATGTCTCATGTCGGCCTCTTCCAGGTGCCTAATTATCATAAAGTAGTCGTACTTACTGACGGCGGAATGCTCCTCGCTCCTGACCTTGAGCAGAAGGTCAAGATCATCAACAACGCTGTTGAGGTACTTCATTCACTCGGATATGAGGATCCTAAGGTCGCTGTTTTATGCGGCGCTGAGAAGCTGAACAAAAAGGCGCAGGAGTCCGTAGACGCTGCTGCTCTCAAGGAGATGAACCAGAACGGTGAGATCACAGGATGTACTGTGGAAGGACCGATCTCTTATGATATCGCTCTGAACAAAGAGATCGCGGATTTCAAGAAGTTCGAGAGCCCTGTCGCCGGTGAAGCTGACGCTCTGATCATGCCTTGCATGGCTGCAGGCAACATGCTCGGAAAGTCCTGGACAGTAAGCAGCAACGGAATGATGGCAGGAATCGTAGTAGGAGCTAAAGCGCCTATCGTTCTGACATCAAGAGGATCCACTGCGGAAGAGAAATTCTACTCTATCGTACTGGCAGCTGCTGCATCTAACTGATACTGCGGCTCTCAGGATGCCTGAGGATACGCGGAGTTACGTTAAGAGAAGGAGGTCTGACCCGGTTTGAAGGATGTTTCTGATCTGAAAGAAATACTGGACCGCTCCAGACGCATAGTCTTCTTCGGAGGCGCGGGCGTATCCACCGCGAGCGGGATCCCTGATTTCCGGTCTGAAGACGGACTGTACTCTGTGAATACAGGGAAGTATACGCCGGAGGAGATCCTGAGCGCGACGTTTTTCGCGCTGCATACTGCGGAGTTCTATGACTTTTACCGCAGGTATATGGTGCACCCTGACGCGAGACCCAATTCCGTCCACAGATATCTGTATGAACTTGAGAAACAGGACAGGCTCAGAGGGATCGTTACACAGAATATCGACGGGCTGCACAAGCTTGCCGGCAACAAGAGAGTCTATGAGCTCCACGGCAGCGTCTGCGAGAACTACTGCGTCGACTGCGAGACGTTCTATCCGCTGAGCAGAATCCTGGAGTCTGACGGCGTACCGAGGTGTGACAAGTGCGGAGGCATTATCAAGCCGTGGGTGGTGCTGTACGGCGAGATCCCTGACAAGTATACAGGTATAGGCGCTTGCCGCGAGATATCCGGAGCAGATACACTGATCGTCGCGGGAACATCGCTTGCCGTAGAACCTGCAGCGTCATATATTGAGTATTTTACCGGCCGGAATCTGATCGTGATCAACAGGACTCCGACACCTGCGGACGAGAGAGCATCGCTGGTAATAAGAGACGATATAGCGGACGTTTTTGATGAGTTATTTGTGCATATTATAAAGAACAAAGAAAAACATTGTTGATTTTCACAAATTATCATGCTAACATTCGCATAAATTATTAATTGTTTCACACGAAAGCAGACGACGGACATGAAGAGAATCAATGTTGCAGCAGAATACTATTATTACTACTACCGCACCCGGGTAGCTGTTTTGCTGTAAGATACTGATCATGATCTGAAGTCATATAACCTGTTAAGTATCACCCTGCAGCAGACAGCTGCAGGGTGTTTTTCAGCTCCTGATGAATGCTGATACAGTTCGGCGCGCGGGGGCTTTTAATTAGGGACCAGAGAAGAATCAAGGAGGAAAGAAACAATGCCCGCTATTAAGTTTTATGCTCAGGAACCGATCCCAATGGAAATGCACAAGGTCAAAATCGTCCAGCAGCTCAACCTGCTTCCGGCAGATGACAGACTGGTCAAGATGAGAAAGGCCTGGTTCAACACCTTCAAGCTCCACAATGTGGACATCTTTATGGATATGCTCACAGACTCGGGCGTCAATGCCATGAGTGACAAGATGCTCGCAGGTATGATGATGCCTGATGACGCATACGCGGGAAGCGAATCGTTCTACCGCATGCGCGCCAAGCTCAGACAGATCTTCGGAATGAAATACTGCCTGCCTGCTCATCAGGGCAGAGCGTGCGAGAATATCCTGGCAGACAGATTTGTCAAACCCGGCAACTGCGTAATCATGAATTATCATTTTACGACAGCCAAGGCTCATATCACCAGGGTTGGCGGACACGTTGAGGAACTCGTCAAGGATGAAGGTCTCATTCCGGACAATGATCTTCCGTTCAAAGGGGATATCGATCTCGATAAGCTCGAGGAGTGTATCGCGAGAGAAGGAGCGGATAATGTAGCGTTCATGAGACTTGAAGCAGGCACCAACCTGATCGGCGGTCAGCCGGTATCGGTGCAGAATTTCAAGGACGCCTGCGCGATCGCAAGAAAGCACGGCATCATTTCTGTTCTCGACGCGTCGCTCCTTCAGGACAATCTCTACTTCAACAAGATACGCGAAGAGGCATACAAGGATGTGCCGGTACGCGATATTACAAGGGAGATCGCGGACCAGTTCGATATCATATACTTCTCAGCGAGAAAATTCGGTTTTGCCCGCGGCGGCGCGATAATGGTCAGAGACAAGGCTCTCTTCCACTCGATGGAAGACCTGATCACAATGTACGAAGGATTCCTGACATACGGCGGCATGTCCGTACGTGAGATGGAGGCTATGACAGTCGGATTCGATGAGTCCATGGAAATGGATGTCATCTCTCAGGGACCGCAGTTCATTGAGTATTGTGTGAATAAGCTCAATGAGTACGGTGTTCCTGTGATCACCCCGGGCGGCGGCCTCGGAGCTCATTTGGACGCGATGCGTTTTGTAGATCATATCCCTCAGGACCAGTACCCTGCAGGCGCTCTTACCTGCGCGCTCTACCTCTGCGGCGGCATACGCGGAATGGAGAGAGGAACACTGTCAGAAGAGAGGAACCCTGACGGAAGCGAGAGATTTGCTTCGATGGAGCTGGTCAGGCTCGCACTCCCGAGACGAGTGTTCACACTTTCCCAGGTCGAGTACGTGATCGACAGAGTAAAGTGGGTATACGACCACAGAGAGATGATCGGCGGGCTGAGATTCGTACATGAGCCTGCTACGCTGAGATTCTTCACCGGAAAGCTCGAACCGACTTCCGACTGGCCTGAAAAGCTTATTGCGGCGTACAAAGAACAGTTCGGCGAAGATCAATAAAATAATAATACCGGATATACAGAACTCCCGCGTGACCCGCGGGAGCTTTTGTATTATACTGTTTTCTATATGGAAAGTAATGCGACGATTTTCAGAAATGGCTTCAGAGACGGGATCCCTATCGGTCTCGGGTATTTTGCTGTGGCTTTTTCTCTGGGGATAGCGGCACACGGATACGGATTCGGTCCGCTGCAGGGTTTTATCGCCAGTATACTGACATATGCTTCAGCGGGGCAGTATATAGGGTTCTCCCTCTATGCAGCCAATGCTGCGCTCATACAGCTTATCATCCTTACGGTGATCACCAATGCCCGTTATATTCTGATGGGAGTCACTCTCAATCAGAGAATGCCGGCAGGGACTTCACTGGCCAGGCGTCTCGCTGTAGGGACCACTATAACTGATGAGATATTCGGGATTACCATAGCACGTCCGGGGATCCCTTCCCCTTATTACGGATTCGGAGCGTGGACCGCTGCTGTACCGATGTGGGCAGCCGGGACCTCGATAGGGATCATTACCGGCACGGCTCTGCCTGCGCAGATCGTGAGCGCGCTCAGTGTCGCTATATTCGGTATGTTCATAGCGGTCATAATACCGCCTGCGCGGAAAGACCGCATGATCGGGGTCGCTGTGGCGGTAAGTTTCGCGTTTTCCTATGCTGCTTCACACCTGCCGCGCGTATCCGGTATGTCATCGGGCAACAGGACGATACTTCTGACGCTCCTTATCTCTGCTGCTTTTGCGCTGATCGCGCCGAGGACTGATCAAGACAATAATGAGCAATAATCTGTACGTATATATTTACATCTTAATAATGGCGTTCACAACGTGGTGTATGCGTGTCATACCGTCGCTCGTGATGAAACGGCCGATAGAGAACAGGTTTATCCAGTCATTTCTGTACTACGTGCCTTATGTCACGCTGGCGGTCATGACTTTTCCGGCGATCATCGAGGCGACACAGTCTCCTGCAGCCGGAGTGGCAGCTTTTATCGCGGGCATCATCGCTGCCTGGATGGGGATCAGGCTGCTCGGCGTCGCGGCGATATGCTGCATAACTGTATTTATACTGGAGTTATTTCTGTAACGGCTGTTACGACAGTATGATAGAATTATTAGCCGGAGCGGGACGGAATGGACTGCTCCATACTATGACACTCGACGGAAACAGGAGGATGGCATGATAGATTTCATGAAACTGCAGAATGGCAGCGACATATTCGGAGCAGCGGCTGGGGGTACTGCGGATGAAGAGGTCGTCCTGACCGAAGAAGTCGCAGGCGCTATCGCCGGTTCCTTCGCCTACTGGCTGGGATTCAAAGTCGGTAAAAATCCTTATGACCTGCGGATCTGTGTCGGCAGGGATCCAAGACCTTCCGGTGATGTACTGAGAGAAGGGATCCTCAAGGGGATAGCCATGTTCGGCGCGGAAGGCTATGATACAGGGCTCGCGGTCACGCCTGCTATGTATATGTCCACTGCGCTTCCTCAGCTCGACTACGATGGCGCGGTAATGATCACAGGAGGAAATCTCCCGTGGAATATGAACGGATTCAAGCTCTTCAGCAGAGAAGGCGCGCTGGATCCTGAAGACACAGCCACGATACTCAGGACTGCGAGCAAATACAATTTTGTCGGCGAGTTCTATGAAGAGAGAAGCGTCAATGCCCTGCAGATCTATGCAGCGTATCTTCGCCAGATGACGTCTCTCGGTCTCAGAGATGTGCCGGGAGGGCTCTCCGGGATGCATATCGTTGTTGACGCAGGCAGCGGAGCGGGCGGATTCTTTGCGAAGGATGTGCTCGAACCGATGGGAGCAGATATAAGCGGAAGTCAGTTCCCGGAAACAGACGGGACACTCCCGGGCGGTCAGTCTGACCGTGAGAATAATAATACTCTTGCGTCCATGTGCAAAACTGTCACGGAATGCAAGGCTGATCTGGGCGTCGTATTTGACGTGGACGGGAGCCATGCCACAGTCATCGGACCGGACGGAGAGCCGGTAACAGGGAATGAGATCATTGCCCTCGCGGCTGCTCTGGCGGCGGAGGACTATCCGGGAGAGACTGTAGTTACAGACAGCAATACCTCAGACGGGCTCCATGAGTTTCTGGAAGGCAGTCTGGGACTCAGGCACATCAGATACAAGAGCGGCATCCGCAATATTATCAATAAAGCCAGAGAGCTCCGCGAAGACGGCGAGCAGGTATTCCTCGCGGCGGAAACCTCCGGGCACGCTGCTTTTTCTGACAATTATTTTCTGGATGACGGAGTCTTCCTGGCTCTGCAGATCATCATCAACGCAGCGATCCTCAAAAGTAAGGGCAGGGACTTAAGCGCATTGACCGGGGCACTCAGAAAGCCGGCTGAGTCGCGTGTGATAAAATTCAGACTGCTCGCAGAGGATTCCGATGCTGCGGGAAGCAGGATGCTTGAAGATATGGAGAAATGGGCCAGAGAGACCGCCGGCCTTGAGCTCGTAACGCCTAACTATGATGGCGTACGCGTAAGATTCAGACTGCCGGTCTCGGGAGACGGAGACGCTGAGCGTTCAGCGGGCTGGTTCTCTCTCAGAAAATCACCTCACGATAATGCGATGACCCTCAGTATTGAGTCAGACACCGCAGGCGGAGTCAATAAAGTGCTGCCTGTGATCAATATTTTCGCCGGCAGATACGAAGGCGTTGAGATATCGAATTAAGGAGAACTAATGGCAGGGAAGAAAAAAAGGGGCGGCGTCCGCCGCATGGCGGGGAACATTATCATGATATGTCTCGCCGGGATCGTAGTGGTGTCCGGCTGGAGAGTATATAAGATCCTCAGGGATTACAAGACGACCAATGACATATACAAGAGGATCGCAGAGCTCGCTCAGCCTCAGGGCTGGAACGGCGATGTGGATTTTGATGCACTCAGAGAGGTCAATCCGGATATAGCCGCGTGGCTTTACTATGAGAGCACCAACATCAACTATCCTGTCGTAAAAGGCGAAGACAATGATTATTATCTGCAGGTGGGATTCGACAATACCTGGGCTCTCGGAGGAACCCTGTTCATCGACTGCATCACGGAGAGACCGTTCGAACAGTTCAATACGATCATCTACGGTCACCATATGAAGGACGGGTCGATGTTCGGTGATATCAAAAAGCTCAAAGATCCTGAATACGCAAAAGAGCATCCGCAGCTTGACCTGATCACGCCTGACGCCAAGCATCACCTCAGGATCTGCGCTTTCCTCAACCAGCCATCGGACAGCATCGTGTATAACACCAACTACGATGATGAGGATACAGAAGGCAAACAGAAATACATAGATGATGTACGCGCGACAGCAGATTATCTCACTGATGAGCCGATGACCGTTGATGACAGACTGGTGATACTCAGCACATGCGCCTATGAGTATCAGAATGCCAGATACGTAGTCGTCTGCAGAATGATTCCGTGGAAGGAGTCGTAAAGAGACAGTATTCGCTGTACTATTATCGGGAGTAATATGGTAAAATATATACGCTGAAGAACGTATTAAGACGGTACGAACAGAAAGGATGGTTATTATGGACTATAAGATGACGATCGCAGGTGTGGAGAAAAGTCTTCCTCTTTGCAAGATCACGGATGATCTGTATATCGCAGGCTTCATTATGTTCAACGATGTTCCTGTAACTGAAGCGACCGCAAGGGAACTTCTCAAACTGGCTCCGGATTTCGATGTGCTGCTCACAGCAGAGACGAAGGGCATTCCTCTGACATATGAGATGGCCCGCCAGTCCGGCAAGCCTTATATCGTAGCTCGTAAGGGCGCAAAGCTCTACATGCAGGACGTTATTACTGTTACAGTAAAATCCATAACAACCAGTCACGTACAGATGCTCTGCCTCGGCAAGGATGAATGCGATGTTCTCCGCGGTAAGAAGATCCTGATCGTAGATGATGTTATCAGTACCGGCGAGTCAGTAGCCGCGCTCGAGCAGCTTGTTGAGACAGTCGGAGCAGAGACCGTAGGAAAGTTCGCTGTACTGGCAGAAGGCGAAGCCGCAGACAGAAAAGATATCACATATCTCGAATATCTGCCGCTCTTCAATGCGGATGGCACACCGCAATAGTCGGATTTGCACAAACGGCGCCCGGAGACGGCGCCGTTTTTTTGGTCATTGCACAAAAAAACAAGAAAATCGGCCTTGTTCTGTATTCTGTACACAAATTTAAGTCTAATTTTTGTATTGGGGTACAAAAAGTATTGACACACAATCTTCACAATGTTATTATTCCATCGTACTTTATGAAAGGAGATCTGTATGTACTTTGCATCGGGCATTATCCTCATAAGCATTATCAACGTCCTTCTGGTCGGCAGACTGTTAGGGGACGGATTTGTTATGTAGGGCGATGTGAGTACAAGATCGAATTCTGAGACCTGAAACACGGAGCCCGCAGAATGTGCGGGCTTTAATAATGTAAGGTTTCGGATACGAAGAGTAACTTATCAACTATCACTCCAGTCGGCCAATTATTATCTAAGGTATTAGAAGGAGAAAGAAAATGAAGAAGAATTGGACAAGATTTCTGGTCGTAGCACTGTCAGTAATGATGGTATTCGCTATGACAGCATGCGGCGGCGGTTCCGGAGACAGCGGCAGCAGCGAAGGCGGAGATAATGTACTTCATCTCGGCGGCACAGGCCCTCTCACAGGCCCGGCAGCTCTTTACGGTACTGCAGTAAAGAACGGCGCACAGCTCGCAGTTGACGAGATCAACGCAGCTAATCCTGACGGCGTACAGCTCGTATGGGATATGCAGGACGACGAGCACGATGCTGAGAAGGCAGTTAATGCTTACAACAAGCTCGTTGACGACGGAATGCAGATTATGATCGGATCAGTTACAACAGCTCCTTGCACAGCAGTAGCAGCAGAAGCAAACGCTAACAGAACTTTCGCTCTGACACCATCCGCTTCCGGCCCTGCAGTAACAGAGGGTAACGACAACGTATTCCAGCTTTGCTTCTCTGACCCTAACCAGGGAATCGCTTCCGCTGAGTACATCAAGCAGAACTATGCTGACAAGACTGTAGGTGTTATCTACAACAATGCTGATAACTACTCCTCCGGTATTTTCGACAAGTTCAAGAGTGAGTATGAAGCAGGCGGCAAGCAGCTCGCAGCAGTTGAGGCTTTCGCTGATGACGCTAACGCTGACTTCACAGCACAGCTGAACAGCATGAAGAATGCAGGCGTTGACCTGATCTTCCTGCCAATCTACTACACACCGGCTTCCAACATCATGACTCAGGCTAACAAGATGGGATATAATCCTACATACTTCGGCGTAGACGGCATGGACGGAATCCTCGACCTTGAGGGATTCGACACATCCCTGGCAGAAGGCGTACTGCTCCTGACACCGTTCACACCTTACTCTGACGATGAGAACGTTCAGAAGTTCGTAAAGGCTTATGAGGACGCATTCGGCGAGACTCCGATCCAGTTCGCAGCTGACGCTTATGACTGCGTATATGCAGTATATGACGCATTCGCTAAGACAGGACTCGGCACAGACGCTGGAATGGATGAGATCTGCGAAGCTATGATCGGCGTGTTCACAAGCGCTGACTTCTCCGCTAGCGGACTTACAGCAGAAAAGATGCAGTGGAACGCAGAGGGTGAAGTTGACAAGACACCTAAGGTCTGCATGATCCAGGACGGAAAATACGTTGAGCAGTAGTTTTCACTGTGACTTGAGTGAGTATAGTTGTTAACAGTACAGAAAGGGGTGCTGCACTTTATAATGCAGCACCCCTATGACCATTTTAAAGATGGTACTGGAAAATGCCTGCGGCATCCTGCTGAGCAGGCAATTGGATTAAATAAAGGATATTATTATGGGTTTACTTAACAGTTTGATCTCAGGCCTCAGTCTGGGAAGCGTGTACGCGATCATAGCGCTTGGATACACGATGGTATACGGAATATCCAAGATGCTGAACTTCGCTCATGGTGACGTCATCATGGTCGGAGGCTATGTGTCATTCATTCTGACGATGTATGTCGGTATGAACGGCTGGCTTGCCCTGCTCGTCGCAATGGTAGCCTGCACACTTCTCGGAATCATCATAGAGAGGCTTGCATACAGACCTCTGAGAGGAACAGGATCTCTTGCGGTACTGATCACAGCGATCGGAGTATCCTATTTTCTTCAGAATTCCGCTCTTCTCATCTGGGGAGCCAATCCGAGAGTGTTTACCAGTCTGTTCGACGGTATGCAGACGATCCACGCTGCGGGAGGACAGCTGACGATAACGCCTGAATCGATGTTCACGATCGTAGCTAACATCGTGATCATGATTGCGCTTACTCTTTTCGTCGGCAAAACCAAGGCAGGCAAGGCGATGCGTGCCGTTTCTGAAGATAACGGCGCAGCACAGCTGATGGGAATCAATGTCAATCAGTCGATCTCGCTTACCTTCGCTATCGGTTCCGGACTGGCTGCAGTCGCCGGAGTTCTGATGTGCTCCGCATATCCGGTACTCATGCCGACAACAGGCGCTATGCCTGGTATCAAGGCATTCACTGCTGCTGTATTCGGAGGCATCGGTTCGATCCCGGGAGCTATGATCGGCGGACTTCTGCTCGGTATCATAGAGATCTTTTCAAGAGCGTACATATCGACAGAGCTCTCTGACGCCATAGTATTTGCATGCCTGATCATCGTGCTTCTTGTCAAGCCGACAGGACTGCTCGGCAAGAAGATCAATGAGAAAGTGTAGGTGCGTCATGGCGGAAAAAAGATTCAAAATGAACACCAAAAAACTGCTCAAGGGAGCAGTCAAGGGAAGTGAATATAAGAAGGAAGCCCTTATTTCATACGGCATCCTCATTATCGGATATATACTGCTTCAGCTCGGCGCGATGGCGGGCATGATCGGACACAATCTTCAGGGCCAGTTCGTGCCTATCTGTGTCTATGTTTCTCTGGCTATCTCACTCAACCTGGTAGTAGGTATTTCAGGCGAGCTGTCGCTCGGACATGCCGGCTTTATGGCCGTCGGAGCGTTTACCGGTATCCTGGTGGCAAGAGTGCTCGAGAGGAGTCTCAGCTTCACGCCGCTGATCCTGATCATCGCGATCCTCGCGGCGGCATTCATGGCAAGCATCGCGGGATTCATTATCGGTATTCCTATCCTCGGACTCCGCGGAGACTATCTTGCGATCGTAACTCTTGCGTTCGGTGAGATCGTGAGAAACATCATGAACGTTATCTATTTCGGGTTCGATTCAAACGGCAAGCTCCGTTTTGCGTTCAACCATACTATAGACGGCGTAGCCAATCAGGACAGGATCATAACAGGCGCGATCGGCGCTACCGGAGTAACGAAGATGGCAAGCTTCACAGCGGCCGCTCTTCTGACTGCGTTCACTCTGTTCGTAGTTCTCAATCTCAAGAACTCCAAGCAGGGGCGCGCCATCATGTCTATCCGTGACAACCGTATCGCCGGAGAATCCATCGGACTCAATGTCAAGAAGTATAAGCTCATGGCATTCGTTGTCAGCGCGGCTCTCGCGGGAATGGCAGGCTGCATGTTCGGACTCAACTACAGCACGCTTGCTCCGATCAAGTTCAACTTCAATACATCCGTTCTCGTTCTGGTATTCGTCGTACTCGGCGGAATCGGAAATATCTGGGGCGGAATGATAGCTGCCGCGCTGCTTACAGTACTGCCTGAGGCACTCAGACAGTTCGCTGACTACAGAATGCTGACATATGCTATCGTACTTATCGTTGTAATGATCTGCACTTACAATCCTACCATCAAGGCCAGGGTCAACATGTTCATGGACAGATTCAAGCCTAAGAAGAAAAAGGCGAAAACCGGAAAGGAGGCGGCATAGATGGCAGATAAGAGAGACATCATGCTTCAGGACAGCACCGATACCGGTCATGCCTACGAGAACAGGCAGGAAGTATATTACAATGACAATGTCGGCGGCAGAGCTGTCTTCGTCGACGCCAAGGAGCACTATTCACCGGATGATCCGGTCATAAGCGAGGCGATCCTTCAGGAGAGAGATAAGGACAAGACACCTATCCTCGAGGTAAAAGATCTCGGCATCGATTTCGGCGGTCTGACAGCGGTAGACAGCTTCAACATCGCTGTCGGAAGAACAGAGATCGCGGGTCTGATCGGTCCTAACGGAGCAGGAAAGACCACGATCTTCAATATGCTTACCAAGGTGTACGAGCCGACAAGAGGAGAGATCATCTTCAACGGCAAGAGCACCAAGGGTATGAGCACTGTTGATATCAACAAGGCGGGCATGGCCCGTACTTTCCAGAACATCAGACTTTTTGACAAGCTGACTGTTGAGGAGAACATCAAAGTAGCGCTGCATCATACCACGGACTACGGCCTGATAGACGGTATGCTGCATACACGCAAATACCACAGAGAAGAGGACCGCATCCATAAGGAAGCGATGAAATATCTCAAGATCTTCGGCATGACCAAGACTGCCGGGTACAGGGCGGGATCACTGCCTTACGGCGCGCAGAGAAGACTTGAGATCATGAGAGCCCTGGCAACCAAGCCGAGACTCCTTCTGCTTGACGAGCCTGCTGCGGGAATGAACCCGTCTGAGACTGCAGATCTGATGGATACGATCCGGGAGATCAGAGACAGATTCCAGATCGCTATACTCCTGATCGAGCATGACATGAATCTGGTAATGGGCATCTGCGAAGGTATCGCCGTACTCAACTACGGCCGTACGATCGCCAAGGGCAGCCCGGCAGAGATACAGAGAAATCCTAAAGTCATCGAAGCTTATCTCGGCAAGAGCAGAGGAAAGATGGATGAAGAAGAGGCGGACGAAGACATCGAAAAGGCACTCAAGGTAGGTACTGTTACCAGCAAAGTCGAACTGCGTCCTGATGACGGCAGTGAGAGTCCGCGCAAGTCTGACAGAAAAGATGAAGCGTCCGGTCTCATTGAAAGCATGAGCGCCAAAGGCGTTGAGAAGATGAAAGCTGAAAGCCGCGATGCAAGGATTGCTAGAGAGATGGAGGCCGTGAGAGAAAAAGGCCTTGAAGCAATGAAAGGCAAATCCAGGGCGAATGCTGAGAAAATCAAGTCACAGGTAGATGCCAGTGCTGAAAGCGGAAAGGAGGCGCAGTAATGGGTACAGTATTAACTGTCAGAGACATCAATGTATATTACGGCGCAATCCACGCAATCAAAGGGATCTCCTTCGACGTAAACAGAGGTGAGATCGTAACCCTGATCGGAGCCAACGGAGCCGGAAAGTCGACTACCCTGCACACCATATCCGGGCTTCTCAGGAGCAAGACCGGAGATATCGAATTTCTTGAGAGTTCGATCGCAAAGACTCCGGCGCATAAGATCGTCAGCAAGGGAATCTCTCATGTTCCTGAAGGACGCCGTATCTTCCAGGGTATGACAGTAGAGGAAAACCTCCAGATGGGAGCTTTCGTCACCAAGCCTGACAGGATCGCGCACAACCTCGAATACGTGTATGAGCAGTTCCCGAGGCTGAAAGAGAGAACCAGGCAGATCGCGGGTACTCTTTCAGGAGGTGAGCAGCAGATGCTCGCTATGGGAAGAGCCCTGATGTCAGATCCGAGACTTCTGATGCTCGATGAGCCTTCGATGGGTCTTGCGCCTATCCTGGTAGACCAGATTTTCGAGATCATTCAGAACCTCAATAAGGCAGGAACCACCATCCTCCTCGTTGAGCAGAATGCTCAGATGGCACTTTCGGTCGCTGACAGAGCGTATGTCATCGAGACAGGCCGCATCACTCTCTCCGGTACAGGAGAAGAGCTGGCTAAGTCAGATGAAGTCAGAAAGGCGTACCTCGGAGGCTAGGATTCTTATACAGGCAGATCCGCAGGTATGATACTGCTGAAGCAAATATTCCGGCACCTTGTGTTCACAGAACGCAGGGTGCCTTTTGTGATGAGGACCGGAAACGACGCGGAATCCGCTGTGTGAAAAAAAGTTCACAATTATCTCCCCAATCAACCATTTACTCTGTCCAATGATGTGTTATAATTCAGCACGTGCAGAAAATTGACAGCAGGTCACGCGGCCTGCTGTATTACGAGGTAGATATATGAAGAGATTTATTAAGGTTTTATTGGCCCTTATTATGGTACTGGCCATGATGGTATGTGTGACTGCCTGCGGAGGCAGCAGTAATGAGGAACCTGCTGACACGGAAGAGACAGAAACGACGGAAACCGCAGAGGACACACCTGAGGAGGAGATCACGGTAGTCAAGACGATCGAAGACATAGATGAGGATATCGGCATGCGAGAGCCGCTCCAGATCGAGTCGATCACTCTGTATGATGACGGGACTGTCGCCATTGTTCCTCTTGACGAACTCAAGAAGAATGAGATCAAAGATGATGCCACTGCAGTATATCCATTCGCCGACAGCGGAGAGGTCAGCGATATCTATGTCGTCGATTACGGTAACGCCGGATACAGAACGATCATCGCTCTTATGAGTGACGGTACAATATCCGCGGTCAACGGCAGAGCTCTTGTAGAGGACCATATATTCGCAGTTATGGATACTGTCGCGGGCAGAGACAATTTTGTATCTGTCGAAACCATGACGGATGAGTCCGCTACGACGATAATTGCTTATACTGAAGACGGAGAGTCCGTTGTCCTCGACTACAGCCTGAACTTCGATGATCCTGAAGAAGAGAACTGACACAGATCGGAATAACACAGGAAATGCGGTCCCTGCCTGGCATCGATGCCGGTGGCGGACCGCTTTATATTGTGATATAATACCTAATGTATATGGCTTCAGATAAGTGAGGTGTATACAGACTATCATCAGGCATTTACAGAAAGGAAAAATGCTATGAATGCTATGGCTGAAAACGGTTCAGAATACAGAGGACAAGTACTTCAGTGGTTTGAGACGGACTTCAAAGAGTCTGCGAAGAGAACTACCAAGACTCAGCGTCTCGAAGACGGGAAGGTCAGCTACAGGTTTTCTGTTACCAATAATTCCGGTATAGATTTTGACAGATTCTCTTTCAGAGTCAGGATACTGAATAAGGCCGACGGCAAAGAGATCGGCAACGCTACGATACGCACCGGAGAGTGGGCCGCCGGAGAGACCAAGAATTTCAGATCCAAGATAGACATCCCTGCAGATGTCAGGAGCATCTCCTTCATGATGTTCTCAGAGTCCGTGGAGTTTGAAGGACAGCCTGCAGGCGTGAGTGTGTACAGACAGAGGCCTTCCGGTGACAACGGAGGAGTTTCAGATGTACTGAATGATCTCAGGGATCTCGGAGAGATGGTAACAGGCGCTGACGGAAGCGGCGGCGTACTCGGCGAACTGTTCGGTACAGGCGGGATGCCTGAGACCACGGTGACCAAAACGACGACCACCAGGACACCGAGCGGGACCACCACCACTAAGACAACAACAACGACCCGCGCCGACGGAAGGGTACATAAGGAGACAACAACGACAAGACAGACCAGCGGACAGCAGAGAAGGCAGACTCAGAGCCGACCTTCCCCGCAGAGCCGGTCAGGCGGTACTGTCAGCAAGTCATACACTGCGCGCCGCCTTCAGAAGAAGCTCAATAAGATCAGGCTGGGCAAGTCACCGGGATCGATCGCTGCCGCGGTCGGAGCAGCGGTCTTCGCAATGGCTGCTGCCGGTTCTGCCGGCGATCCTGCATCCATAATACAGTACAGTCTGGTCGCGGCGGCGCTGGGACTCGTTGCTGTCGGACTCAAGATCTACAAGTCTGCTGTAGGAAAACGCGTACGCGCGTATGAAGCTAAGATCAACTACAAGGGCAACACTTCTCTTGATGATCTTGCTGCATTCGCGGGAAGACCGGTCGACAAAGTCGCTGACGACCTGCAGAAGATGATCGTACTGGGATTTTTCCCTGAGGCGTATATAGATATCAACAACAGGCTGCTGGTCATGACCAAGAACGGCGAGCCGCTTGAGTCACCGGAGAAGACAGCTGCCGCGAACAAGGTCGCTAAGCGAAAGGCCGCAAGAGATAAAGGTCTCGTTCCTGAATCCATCGATGATCTCATCACGATGACGGACGATGCAGAGATCAAGGCAAAGCTCAGAACTCTGCGTACCATTACCAGGAAGATCGACCAGAGGGTCGAGGAGAGACCGGAGCTCGAATCCCAGGTCAAAGATTTCCGCGAGAAGTACTATCCTGAGGTTGTACGCCTGACAGATGAGTACAACGAGAAGATAGAAGGCATCGGCAAGTACGAGAAAGACAGAGCTGAAGATCCGCTTGAGATCAACGCGAATCCGAACTATCTCCAAGAGCAGGCTGCGGAGATCAAGACGCAGCTCATCAGCCTCATCGACTCCGTTGCGGAAGCATCCGAGAACCTTCTCGAGAAGCTTCATGAAGACGATATTATGGATATCTCCACGGATATCAAGATGCTGCAGACAACGCTCGCGAGCAAGGGACTGCTCGATTCGGATTTTGATCTGTAGCGGATAAGCCGGATGACACTTTTGACACATCGTGTTCAGAATCAATCAGTTTTCAATTTATTTTAATAAATAGGAGGGTAAAATGGCAGAATTCGATCTGACTCCTGAAATGGTAAGGGAGGAAACAAAAGACTTTGCTGATGAAGTGCAGGCTCAGGTAGCAGATGTGCAGGAAGCAGCTGCAGCTATCGCTGAGATGCCGATCATCGATCTGGAAGCAGAACAGAAACCGGAAGTGAAAACCAGTTCGCTGGAGAGATTCACTCCTGATGAAAGAAGACAGATCCAGGCTGTTGCTGACAAGATCGATATCACTGACAGCAACGCAGTGCTCAGCTATGGAGCAAGCGCTCAGCGCAAGGTATCAGACTTTGCAGACGGTGCCCTCCAGAGTGTCAGAGGCAAGGACATGGGAGAGACAGGTCAGGTCCTCACATCTCTCATCGTAGAGCTCAAGAACAACGGTGAAGAGAAGCCGGGATTCTTCAACAAGCTGTTCGGAAGCGCGGAGAAGAACTTCGAGAAGCTCAAAGTCCAGTACAGCACAACAGAAGCGAATATCGACAGACTCGTCAAGATCCTCGAAGGACATGAAGAGCAGCTTCTGAAGGATATCGTCCAGCTCGACAAGCTTTATGACAAGAACAAGCTCTACTTCAAGGAAGTATCGATGTATATAGAGGCAGGCAAGCTCAGACTTGAGAAAGCCAGAAATGAAGAGCTCCCTGCACTCCAGGCTAAGGCTAAGGAAACGAATGCTCCTGAAGATGTTCAGGCTGCGCAGGACTTTGCGGATATGATCACCAGATTCGAGAAGAAGCTCTATGACCTTGAGCTCTCGAGAACTGTATGCCTCCAGGCAGCTCCTGAGATCAGGATGGTACAGAACTCTGATCAGATCATGTCAGAGAAGATCCACTCCACCATCATCAACGTCATCCCGATGTGGAAGACGCAGATGGTACTTGCTCTCAACAATTACCATACTCAGAAGGCTATCGAAGCTCAGAACGCTGTTACTGAAGCTACCAATGAGATGCTCAGAAAGAATGCAGAGGCACTTCACCAGAGCACTGTTGAGACAGCAAGAGCGAGCGAGAGAGGTATCGTCGACATCGAGACTCTCCAGCACACCAATCAGCAGCTCATCAGCGCTCTTGATGAGATCCAGCAGATCCAGGCAGACGGCAAGATCGCAAGAGCCAATGCAGAGAAGGAACTCGCGAGGATCGAGCAGGAACTCAAGGACAAGATGCTTGGTCTTGCAGCAAATGTACAGATGTCAGCAGACCAGCTCGCAGAGCAGCAGGCACGCAGGAACTAGTTCCGGCTTGATGTATCAATAGTATCGGATCAGGACGGCCGCTTATTACAGCGGCCGTTTTCGCTAAATGTCAGGATTCACAGGGGGAACAGATATGAAAGCAGTAGTATTTCTGGCAGACGGTTTTGAGGAATGTGAAGCGCTGATCACTGTGGACATCCTCCGCAGAGCAGGCGTAGAGACGGTCATGGCATCTGTCTCAGGAAGAGCCGAGGTCGAATCATCGAGAAGCATATGGGTAAGAGCTGATGCTCCTGTATCCGTTATTGACTTCAGCTCTGTGGATATGGTCATACTGCCCGGCGGAAGACTCGGAACAGAAAATATGGCAGCTTCGGAAACAGTGACTGAGCAGTGCCGCGTCTTCTCCCGTGATAAATACGTGGCTGCGATATGCGCGGCGCCAAGCATCCTTGCCGGACTCGGACTCCTTGAAGGGAAGGACGCGACTTGCCACCCGGACTTTGAGGGTGCTATGAAAGGGGCTGTACTGACCCGTGAGAGTGTAGTGAAGGACGGCCGCATTATTACCGGACAGGGGCTCGGAGCGACATTCGATTTCGCTTTCGAGCTGGTACGGATACTTGTGGGACAGGATAAGGTCGATCAGATCAAAAACGCGATCTGCTACAGACATTAATGATGAAAGCGGGAAGTGAAGGAACAAAACAGAATAAAACGAGACGGGGTCCGGGCGGCAGACTGGCCGCCATTCTGCTGATCCTGGTCGTTCTCGGTCTGTTCTGGTTCGCGGAGACTGATCATCCCGGGGTGTCTCAGCTGAGAGACAGGATGCTCAGCAGTATAGGAATCGGCGGGGATGAGAACCCTGACGATGGCGCTGACGGTACAGACAGCAGCGGCACAGAGCCGGGTCAGAGCGCAGCTTCCGGCCAGTCCGGTAACATCGCCGGTCTCGACGCGGACAATCTGCCGGAATACAATGGAGAACACTATGTTACCGTGAACGGCGGCATCCCTGTTTTCCCGGACGAGATGACAGCGAAGGGAACGGATCCGTATGAGTTTTACGGTGAGCTTGACGCGCTCGGGAGGTGTACTGTGGCCTACGGATGCCTCGGTGAGGAGACAATGCCCGCCCAGGGAACTTCAAGAGGCGATATTTCCGCTATACATCCAAGCGGCTGGGCCAAAGCACAGAACTGGGAACGCTGCCATCTGATCGCGTGGGCGCTGAGTGATGAGAACGCAAATGCAGGCAACCTCATCACAGGGACCCATTATCTCAATTATGACGGAATGCGGCCGATCGAAGAAGAGGTGGAGCATTATATCTGGAACACCGGCAACCACGTATTGTATCTGTCGGAACCAGTGTATTCGGGAGATGAGCTGATCGCGCGCGGAGTGCATATGGCAGCGCGATCTGTAGAAGACAAGGGAAAAGGCATATCGTATAATGTGTATCTCTTCAACGTGACACCGGGAGCAGAGATCAATTACTACAGCGGCATTGTGACCACTGAAGAGCAGGCCGCTCAGGAGCCGAGAACCTACGTGATCAACACAAGATCAGGAGTGTTCCATTATCCTTCGTGCGACGGCGCGCAAAGCATATATAAGAAAAACCGGAAAGAAGTCACGGCTACACGCAAAGAACTGACCGATCAGGGATATACTCCGTGCGGAAGCTGCGAACCGTAATGACACCCGAGAGTGTTTGACATAGCCGTTCGGCAATATTATAATTGTGTCAGCAATAATATAGCCGAACGGCTATTTTGGTGCTACGTTTTGTTGAATATAGGCGTACGGCAAAATCATACAGAAAGGATTGTTATGGATCGTGTACTGGATACCAGAGAACTGGGGATGGCGATCAGGAAGAGACGCAGGGAGCTGGGGTATACTCAGGCGTTTCTGGCGAGCTACGCGGGCGTCAGTACCAGTTTTCTGTCGGAGCTCGAGAATGGCAAAGATACAATACAGGTAGGCAAGATGATAGAAGTGCTGAGTCTTCTCGGAATGGATATCTGTCTCAGCAGAAGAGGTGAGTAGAGAATGCGGAGACTATATGTTTCAGTTGAAATAGAAGGAAGGCTGCGTGAGGTAGGCTGCATCATGGGAGATTCGGAATTCAACGCGGAGTTCCGGTATTCTCCTGACTATCTTGATTCGCGTGAGGCACGCCCGATATCGCTCAGCCTGCCGCCGAGACCGGAGCCGTATGATCCGGAGCAGACAAGAAGGTTTTTCGAAGGATTGCTTCCGGAAGGGTTCCTCAGAAGAACGGTCGCTGAGAATAACAGGACCGATCACAGTGACTACCTGTCGCTTCTCGAGATGCTCGGCTCTGAATGCCTGGGAGCGATTCAGATAAAAGGGGCGGAATACAATCAGATCGAACCTGAATACAGACCGCTTCCGCCGGATCTCATGTTCAGACTCGCCTCGGAAGGCGCGACGACTTCGGTCGATCTTGTCGTTGAGGCTCATCTGTCGCTGACCGGAGCTTCCGGCAAGATAGGCGCGTATCTCGATGAGGACGGACACTGGTATCTGCCTGTGGGAAGCGCTCCGAGCACACATATCATCAAGCAGAGCCACATCCGTTATGATCATATCGTGCAGAATGAGCAGCTCGCTCTGCAGACGGCAAGACTTGCCGGGATCGAAGTCCCTGTGAGCAGTATCATCGAGACGGAACACTGGAAGCATCTCAGACACAGCAGCCTCAAGAAAGGCGGAAGACTCGACCGCGGAGAAGGAGAAGTCTCTACGGAGATCGTTCTGTTTGCTACTGAGAGGTACGACCGTACACTGGAAGGAAGTGTCAGGACGCTCTCAGGGCTGCCTTGCCCGCTGAGACTCCACCAGGAGGATTTCGGCCAGGCGCTCGGGATCGCTCCGTCGAACAAATACGAGAGACCCGGAGAGCAGCACATGAAGAGGATGTTCGATCTGCTCCGCAGGTATTCTGCTTCACCGATCGAAGACCAGATGAAACTGTGGGATATTATCGTTTTCCACTGGCTGATCGGCAATACTGACGGACACATCAAGAATTTCTCCATTTTATACGATAAACATCTGAATTCTGTCAGACTTGCCCCTGCTTACGACATCGTCAGTACGATAGTCTATGATTCACATTCCTCGGAGATGGCGTTCTCCATCGGAGGTGAGATCGACTGGAACAAGGTGGACCGAAGCTGCTTCGAGGCGGCGGCTTCAGAGATCGGACTGAACAGGAAGATCTTCATGGAGAGGTTTGATGAGCTGGAGAACAGATTCGAGCCTGCGCTGGCGCAGGCGGAAGAGGAGATGAGAGACGCAGGATTCGGAGAAGCCTCGTCACTCGCGAATACGATCAGAGAACGCAGGAGGAGAGACTGATGAAAATCGGAGTCATAGATGTTGGCGGAGGACTTCGCGGATCATATACAGCGGGAGTATATGACTGGTGTCATGATAATGATATCCGCTTTGATTACTGCATGGGAATATCGGCGGGAAGCGCGAACCTTTCTTCGTATCTCGCGTGGCAGAGGGGGCGGAATCTTAAATTCTATACTGACTATGACCTCAGACCTGAATGCATGGGTATGAAGAATTATCTTAAAACTCGCAATTTTGTGGATCTCGAGTATGTGTATGGTGATCTGTCCAATTCATACGGCGAGTATCCGCTCGATTACGACGCGGTGAATAACAATCCTGCAGAGTTTACCATAGTAGCGACAGACGCGGAGACCGGAAAACCGCATTATTTTACCAAAGCAGACATCAAGAGGGATGATTTTGCGCCGATCAAAGCCTCGAGCTGCGTTCCGGCTGCGAACAAGCCGTACATGGTCAACGGCCGGATGTACTACGACGGCGGGATCTCAGACCCGATCCCTGTGGAGAAGTGTTTTGAGGACGGTTGCGACAAAGTCGTACTCCTTCTGACAAGGCCCCGGGACTTCGTACGTAATCCTGACAAAGACAAGCTCACTTCCGCGCTGATCAGGAGAAAATATCCTGCCGCTGCTGACGCGATGAGCAGACGCGCTGTCCGCTACAACGTTGAACTCTGGCTTGCGAAGCAGTATGAGAAGAAAGGGAAGCTGCTGATCGTCGCGCCTGACGACATAGGGAAGATGAGCACCCTGACCAAGGATCCTGAAATGATAGAGGCACTCTATTATAAAGGTTATCGTGACGCGGAGGTCATCAGGGAATTCGTGAAATAAACCCTCGCGAACGCTTGTTCGCAGACGGGGAATATGGTACAATCTGAACTGCCGGGAGCATATTATTCCCGGCAGTTTTTTCACCGGATACACAATGTTTCCGGGCGGGTTTGTGGTACTATTACGTGCATGGAATCTGTCCTCACAGCGCGGGGGACATGAACATAAGACATCGGTTTTGGAAAGGACAGATCCTGATGGGAAAGTTCAGAGTAGTAAGTGACTTTGCGCCGACGGGCGACCAGCCTCAGGCGATCAGAGAGATAGCGGACGGGATACTTGCCGGAAGAGAAGCCCAGACACTCATGGGCGTCACAGGTTCCGGCAAGACGTTTACCATGGCCAAGATCATCGAGGCTGTGCAGAAGCCTACACTCGTCATCTCCCACAACAAGACGCTTGCGGCCCAGCTGCACGGGGAATTCAAAGAATTCTTCCCGGACAATGCCGTTGAGTATTTTGTCAGCTACTACGACTACTACCAGCCGGAAGCATATGTGCCTTCACGGGATCTGTATATAGAGAAGGACGCGGATATCAACGAGGAGATCGACAAGCTGAGACATTCCGCCACCGCGGCTCAGCTGGAGAGAAAGGACGTGATCATCGTCGCGTCGGTATCCTGCATCTACGGACTGGGAAGTCCTGAGTCTTACCGCAACCAGCTGATCAGCCTCAGGCCGGGTATGGAGATCGAGCGGATGGAACTCCTCAGGAAGCTTACAGAGATCCAGTATACGAGGAACGATATCGACTTCCAGCGCGGGTCCTTCCGCGCGAGGGGCGAAGTCATAGATATCTATCCTGCAGGAGGCGAAGCAGCTGTCAGACTCGAGATGTTCGGAGACGAGATCGAGAGCATCAGGGAGATCAACCCTGTTACAGGTGAAGTCACGGGCGTCAGACAGCATATTTCCATCTTCCCCGCGAGCCATTATGTCACCAGCAGGGAGGACATGCAGATGGCGGTGGCTTCGATCAGAGAGGAACTCAAGGAGAGACTGGACTGGTTCCGTGCCAACGGCAAGCTGCTTGAAGCGGAGAGGCTTGAGCAGAGGACCAACTACGATATAGAGATGATGCTGGAAGTCGGAACGTGCAAGGGGATAGAGAATTATTCCAGGCACATCAATTTCCTCAAGCCGGGTGAGCGCCCGTATACGCTGCTCGACTATTTCCCTGACGGGGACTTCCTGACTATTATAGACGAGTCGCACGCTATGCTGCCTCAGCTGCGTGCTATGTATAACGGCGATCACTCAAGGAAAGAGTCGCTTGTAGAATATGGATTCAGACTGCCGTCTGCTTATGACAACAGGCCGCTGAGATTTGAGGAGTTCAGCGAGCTGACGGGGCAGATCGTATATGTTTCGGCGACACCGGCGGAATATGAGCTGGAGCGGTCGGGCGGGATCACTGCGGAGCAGCTGATCAGGCCTACCGGCCTCCTCGATCCGCTGATCGAGGTCCGCCCGACAGAAGGGCAGATCGACGATCTGATCGGTGAGATCAACGCGGCCGCAGACAACGGAGACCGTGTACTGGTCACCACTCTTACCAAGAGAATGGCTGAGGACCTGACTAAGTACCTGCAGGAACAGGGCATCCGTGTCAGATATCTCCATTCAGAGATCAACAATTTCGAGAGGCTTGAGATCATACGTGATCTGAGACTTGCGAAGTTTGATGTCCTCGTCGGCATCAATCTGCTCCGCGAAGGACTCGATCTTCCGGAAGTCTCTCTCATAGCGATACTTGACGCCGACCAGCAGGGCTTTCTCCGCAGCGAGACATCGCTGATACAGACAGTCGGCAGGGCCGCGCGAAACGATCACGGCCGTGTCATAATGTACGCTGACAGGATCAGCCCGGCGATGAAGGTCTGCATTGACGAGACTTCAAGACGCCGCAGAGCACAGGATGAGTACAATAAGGCTCACGGCATAGTGCCTAAGACCATAGTCAAGCCGGTCCGCGAGATCGCAAGAGCGATCGAAGAGTATCAGGGAGAACGGAATATCCGTGATCCTAAGGCGATGACGACATCTGAGCTCCGCGAGACGATCAGAGAGGTCGAGAAGAACATGAAAGAAGCCGCGGGACAGCTCGATTTCGAGCGGGCAGCCGAGCTCAGAGACATTCTCTTCGAGCTCCGGGCAAGCCTGAGAGCCTAGCTGCGGTGCCGCATATCTGCCGGGCGCTGATCCGGCAGACCATTCGGAACAACAGTAGAGAAGGGTACTGAGAAGAATTGAATAATCAGATAACAGTATGGAGAAGAATATTGTAATAAAGGGTGCGAAAGAGCACAACCTCAGGGGAATAGACGTCACCATTCCGCGCGACAAGATGGTCGTTCTGACCGGTCTGTCCGGCTCGGGCAAGTCTTCGCTTGCTTTCGATACGATCTACGCAGAGGGACAGAAGAAATACGTCGAGTCGCTGTCATCCTATGCCCGCCAGTTCCTCGGACTGATGAAGAAGCCGGATGTCGAGTCGATAGAAGGACTTTCGCCTGCAATAAGCATAGATCAGAAGACGACGAGCCGCAATCCGAGATCAACAGTCGGAACCGTTACCGAGATCTATGACTATCTGAGACTGCTGTACGCGAGGATCGGTATCCCTCACTGCCCGGTGTGCGGACGCCCTATTGCGAGCCAGTCTATAGACAGCATCATTGAGAACATCCAGTCGCATGGCATCGGGACAAGGATCGTTGTCCTGGCACCCGTGATCAGAGGGCGCAAGGGTGAACACAAAGCAATCATCGACCGTATCAGACGTGACGGTTTTACAAGAGTCAGGGTCGACGGAGAGCTCAGAAGACTCGATGAAGATGAGATCGTCCTCGCCAAGAACAACAAGCACACCATCGAGATCGTCGTCGACCGGATCGTGATCAGGGAGGACAACAGGAGCCGTATCGCAGAGGCTCTGGAGATTGCTATCAAAGAAGGGGAAGGCGTCTGCAATGTCGTATACATGCCTCCGATGAACAGGACCGGTGACGGAGGTCAGTCTGCGTACAACAGCGGACCGGGTGCAGATAATAATGGTCAGGCTGCTGACGGCACAGTGATCCCGGAGCAGAAAGAGACCGAGGTTACATACTCGACGAAGTTTGCGTGCCCTGAACACGGTGTCGGTATCGAAGAGATGGAGCCGAGGATGTTCTCCTTCAACGCGCCGTACGGATCATGCGAGACGTGCAGCGGGCTTGGTTTTACACTTCGCATCACGGATGAAGCGGTAGTGACAGATGAGAATAAGAGCATAATAAACGGTGCGATGGGCAATGTCTTCTCGACGCTGGACGCAATGGGATTTTACCGCCAGATGCTCAACCAGCTTGCGAGAGACCATGGTACTGACCTGTCGGTACCGTTCAAAGCGTTGCCGCCGAGATTCAGGGATGAGCTGCTTCACGGCACAGGCTCACGCAAGCTCAAGTACACTTATCAGAGCAAATCCGGCAGAGTCTCTCATATGAATCACACTTTCGAAGGCGTTATCCCGAGTCTGGAACGCAGATGGGGAGAGACGAATTCGGATTTTATCAAGGACAAGATCTCCGATATGATGACAGAAGAGGAGTGCCCTGTATGCCGCGGACGCAAGCTCAGGGACTCGGTGCTCGCTGTCACAGTCGGAGGGAAGAATATCATAGAGATCACCGACATGTCAGTAGTACAGGCGATCAGATTTTTCAATGATCTGGAATCTGTACTCACAGACAGAGAGAAGAAGATCAGCAATATGATCACCAAGGAGATCAGGGCAAGGCTTGAGTTCCTCCTTAACGTCGGACTGGGATACCTTACACTCAGCAGGGCAGCCGGTACTCTCTCCGGCGGAGAGTCCCAGAGGATCAGACTTGCGACACAGATCGGTTCTGGTCTTGTCGGAGTGCTGTACATTCTCGATGAGCCTTCGATCGGACTTCATCAGAGCGACAACAGCAAGCTTCTGGCGTCACTCAGAGAGCTGACGGATCTGGGCAATACACTCATAATCGTAGAGCACGATGAGGAGACGATGTACGCCGCAGATCATATTGTGGATATCGGACCGGGTGCCGGCGTGAACGGCGGCACGCTTGTCGCGCAGGGTACGGTCGAAGATATCATGGCCTGTCCGGAATCGATCACGGGTCAGTTCCTGTCCGGAAAGCGCCACATCGAAGTACCCAAGACACGCCGCGCAGGCAACGGGCTCTTCCTCGATATCCTCGGCGCGCAGGAAAACAATCTCAAAAACATAGACGTCAGGATCCCTGCGGGCAAGCTGGTCCTCGTCACTGGTGTCAGCGGCTCGGGCAAGTCCAGTCTCGTCAACGAGATCCTGTATAAAGGCGTTTCGCGTGTCACCAACCGCACCCAGGAGCGCCCCGGCAAGTTCCGTGAGATCCGCGGTATAGAGAATTTTGACAAGGTCATCAATATAGACCAGTCCCCGATAGGCAAGACGCCAAGATCCAATCCGGCAACATATACCGGAATGTTCACGCATATTAGGACACTGTTCGCGGAAATGCCTGAAGCGAAAGTCCGCGGCTACAATCAGGGAAGATTCAGTTTCAACGTCAAAGGCGGACGATGCGAGCACTGCAGCGGAGACGGCATCATCAAGGTGGAGATGAACTTCCTTCCTGATGTCTTCGTACCGTGTGAAGTCTGCGGAGGAGCCCGGTACAATCACGAGACACTCGAAGTCAAATACAAAGGCAAGAACATCTCTGAAGTCCTCAATATGACCGTCGCGGAAGCGATCCCTTTCTTCGAGAATCAGCAGAGCATCCTGAGATATCTGAAGACTCTCGATGATGTCGGACTCGGATATATCAGTCTCGGACAGCCGTCGACTCAGCTGTCGGGAGGAGAAGCGCAGAGGATCAAGCTCGCGACTGAGCTGTCAAAACGCAGTACCGGCCGCACACTGTACATTCTCGACGAGCCGACGACAGGACTTCACTTCGCGGATGTCGAGAAACTCCTCTACGTCCTCAACCGCCTTGTCGACGAGGGCAACACCGTAGTGGTGATCGAGCACAATCTCGATGTTATCAAGCAGGCAGACTATATCATCGATCTCGGACCGACAGGAGGAGATTCCGGCGGATACATAGTCACTGAAGGAACACCGGAAGAGGTCGCGCAGGTGCCGCAGTCATACACCGGGCAGTACCTCAAGAAAATGCTATGATCGGGGTCCTTTACTGACCCTGCCGCAACAGGTACAGAGCACTGGTTATCAATTTTGGCATGACGAATACAGCAATAATAAAAGAGCAGTTCCATTGTCTGAACTGCTCTTTGTGCTTGTGTATTCAGAAATGTGACAAGACGAAACGTACCAGGTGTCACAAAGTGTGACAAAACGAAACGTCCCAACTGTCACTATCTGTTGCGTGAGGCTTTGATCGCTTTGTCGATCTTACGGCTTGCGTCTCTTTTGGCTTCGGCCTCGCGCTTGTCATAGTTCTTCTTTCCGCGGCAGAGACCGAGCTCGATCTTGCAGCGGCCGTTTTCGTCCAGATAGACAGAAAGAGGGATCAGGGTCAGGCCTTGCTGGGTTTTGACAGTGCCGTAGAGCTTGTTGATCTCTTTCCGGTGCATCAGAAGAGTACGCACTCTGAGCGGGTCTACATTATATCTGTTGCCCTGCTCGTAAGGCGCGATGTGCATGCCGGTTACTACGAGTTCGCCCTTGCTGGTGATCTTGGCATAGCTTTCCTTGATGCTGACGCCGCCCCTGCGGATCGACTTGATCTCGGTACCGGTGAGCACGATGCCTGCCTCGTAGCGTTCTTCGACGAAATAGTCGTGGAAGGCTTTCTTGTTATTCGCGATTACTTTCTTACTCTTCTTAGCCAAAATATCTCTCTGTTATCTCTGAATATGTGACGAATGCTTCGATGACTGCGTCTGTTTCCCCTGCCGTCAGAACCTCTGGATCTGATTGAACGGGAAGAGCCTGACTACGACTTTGCCCTTGATCTGACTTTCATCTATCAGGCCGACTTCGCTCCGGCGCGAATCGATACTTCCTGCGCGGTTGTCGCCCAGCACATAATACTGTCCCTCCGGGATGACCAGCGTCTCACCTTCGAACGGTATCTCGTATGCCGGAGTATAGCCATCCTTGAGATAGTCCTCAACATAAGCTTCTCCGTTGATATACAGCTGGTCGTCAAGGATCATGATCTCATCGCCCGGAAGCCCGATGGCGCGCTTGATCAGAAGCTTGTTGGTACCTGTATTCTCATCCGGCATGGTGCTCTGGAAAATAATGATATCCCCGCGCTCAGGACCGTGACTCCTGTAAGCCTGTCTGTACATGATCATGTAGTCGTTCTCGTGAAGGGTGTCCTCCATGGAAGACTGTTTTACTATAGTAGGTCTGATGAAAAACAAAACTATCCCCGCAAGAATTACTGCAATAACGATATCGATCAGCAGACTCTTGATAAAACTCACTGCCGTCTCTCCTTTTTCCGGTGCGATATCCGGTTCATTATCCGGATTCTTAATAACTTCGTAATTACTCAAAACTTTGTCTCCCGAGTATCTTTGTGAATGTCTGAGGCAGCGGCGCTGTGAACGACCTGCCTCCCAGATACGCAAGGTCCTCCGGAAGCCTCTCCTGCGCAAAATGAATTCTGTATGCATGGAGAAGCTGTGTCGACAGACCGTATGTGCGCTCAAGGTGTTCATTGAGCTTTCTGATGTTCTCCGGTCTGCATGCCTGATCCCGGAACGCATCACCTGCGCGTGTCCCCGCATACTTGCTGTCTCCGACAACAGGGTGGCCGATGCCGGCCATGTGGGCGCGGATCTGATGCGATCTGCCTGTTACAAGTCTGATCCTGACCAGAGTAGCCTTCATCCCGTGACCGAAGTCGACCACTTCGAGAGGCGTTACCTCTGTCAGTACCGGCAGCGAGGAATCCTCGTTCCGGTGGTGTGCTGAAGCAATGCCGTTTGAACTGCCTGCTACATCCGCACCGGTCTCAGCCGCGGATATCCTGCTGATCCTGACTCTGTTGTTCTCCTCATCCTTGACGAGATCGCCTGTGAGTACCAGCTCTTCCTTCAGAATACCGTGCACAACAGTCATATAAAACTTGTCTGTCAGGTCTTCGCGGATCATCCTGTTGAGGCCCTTGAGAGCGGATGACGTCTTTCCGAACAGCACCAGACCTGTGGTGTTCCTGTCGAGCCTGTTGACAGGCGCCGGAGAGAAAACTTTCTCTGCGCCCGGATCGAACTCGCCGCGTGAGATCAGATAGTCTTTGACCTGATTCGCAAGGTGGTTCTTCTTCTCGCGGCTGTCGCCATGGGTGAGAAGGCCATAAGGCTTATCGGCGACCAGGATATTACTGTCCTCATAGATTATGCGGAACTGTTTTCTGGTCTTGCCAGCGCGTCTTCGCGGATCTGCCGCGGCTGCCTTGCCGGCTTGCCCGGTCAGCTTGCCCAGAACATCATCTGAAACATACAGAGAAAGCAGATCACCTTCCTGCAGGATGTAAGACTGGTCCCGGCGTTTGCCGCTGACCTTGACGTCTTTGCGTATCAGTTTGTATATCTCGCTCAGAGAAGCGTTACTGAGATATTTTCTCAGAAAGCGGTCGAGCCGCCTCCCGGCGTCATTAGCTGTGATGTATATCTCTCGCATAACTTCTCCCGAAAACTACGTTGATTAACGTCAATCATTCTATCACAACAGATAGTGCACCTCAAGACAGATAGATTGCAAATACTGAGGATTAAAGCTATAATCAATGTGTTGAAAGAAGGAGCGGTCATTTTTTCGCATACCTGCGGCATGGCGCTCCGGAGTTCATTATTTCACTGATGAAGGGTAGAATATGAGGCATATACGGAACTTTTTTCACAATATCAACGATATTGTTCTTGCGATAATAATAGTGGCACTTGCAGCGGGTATCATTTACTGGCGCATGCAGGTCATTATGGATTATCCGAAGGAGCTTGCGAATGAGAGAGCTGCTGAGGCGCAGGAACAGGAAGAACAGGCTGCTGAAGAAACTGCTCCGGCTGAGGATACCGCTCCTGCTGAAGAGACGGCCGAAGATGCAGAAGAGTCCGAATCGCAGGCAGAGGAATCTGCAGATAACTCTGAGGAGGCGCAGGCGGATCAGCAGGCTGAGGGCGAAGGGACACAGCAGTAACGTACAGGTCACTTTGCCTGACAACAGGGTGGCGGAGAGACGACGGTAACGTACAGGTAACTTTTTATTTTTTAACAGGGCGTTGACCCCAGGTGGATGAAAAAATGAGCGAAAAGAAAGACTACGCAAGACTAAACGACTACAATCTCACTATGCTGACTGATTTCTATGAGATCACGATGGCTAATGGTTATTTCAATTCGGGTAACCGCGATGCGGAAGCATGCTTCGATGTGTTCTTCAGAAGAGTACCTGACGGCGGAGGCTTTGCCATCATGGCAGGACTCGAGCAGATCATCGCTTATATGAAGAGGCTCAGCTTTACCGAAGCTGACATCGAGTATCTGAGAAGCAAGAACTCTTTTACGGAAGAGTTTCTCGAGTATCTGAAGAATTTCAAGTTCACCTGCGATGTATGGTCGGTACCGGAAGGTTATCCTATCTTTCCGCATGAACCTGTTATGATCGTCAAGGGACCTCTGATCCAGGCCCAGTTCGTCGAGACATTTATTCTGATGCAGTTCAACCACCAGAGCCTGATCGCGACAAAGTCCAACAGGATAGTCAGGGCGGCGCAGGGCAGACCTGTCATGGAATTCGGTACCAGAAGAGCGCAGGGCGCTGACGCTGCCGTATACGGTGCAAGAGCCGCATACATCGCCGGATGCGCGGGTACGGCATGCACCATCGCTGACAGGAACCACTTCGTACCGGCGCTCGGCACAATGGCTCACAGCTGGATCCAGAGTTTTGACAGTGAGTATGAAGCATTCAGGACTTACACAGAGATGTATCCGCAGAATGCCACACTTCTGATCGATACCTACAACGTTCTCAAGAGCGGACTTCCGAACGCGATCAAGGTTTTCAAGGAACTCAAGCCTGAGAGAATGGGCATCCGTATTGATTCGGGAGATATCACGTATCTGACAAGAGAGTGCCGTAAGGTTCTCGACGCAGAGGGTCTGCAGGACTGCAAGATCGTCATCAGCAACTCGCTCGATGAGTACATCATCAGAGACGTCATCCTCGAAGGCGCTCAGATCGACTCATTCGGAGTAGGCGAGAGACTGATCACCGCAAGATCCGAACCGGTATTCGGCGGAGTATACAAGCTCTCAGGAATCGGCAGGGGCGACGACCTTGTTCCTAAGATGAAGATATCCGAGAATGTCGAGAAGATCACCAACCCTGGATTCAAGAAGGTCGTCAGATTCTTCGAAAAGGATACAGGCAAAGCCATTGCGGACGTCATCATGCTCCACGATGAGCCGATCCCTGACGGCAAGCCATACGAGATCTTCGATCCGAACGCAGTATGGAAGCGCAAAATTCTCGAGAACTACGAAGCAAAAGAACTCCTCGTCAAGATTTTCGACAAGGGCGAACTGGTATACAAGGAGCCTGAAATCGAGGAGATCAGAGAGACATGCAGGCAGCAGATAGACACCCTCTGGGGTTCCTGCCTGCGATTTGAGAATCCTCAGGTCTACTACATCGACCTGTCCAGACCTCTCTGGAATCTCAAGCATGAGCTGCTCAACAAATACAATTCAGCTAACCTGTAATGGATCATCAGGCCGCAGCTTAGGGGACAAAGACCGTAACTGCGGCTTTTTACTTGCCCGGAGACATGAGGAGGAGATACAGCAGCAATGTACAGCTACAGCAGGAAAGTAATAGGCGTTTTCATGATACTATGCCTTGCCGTCGGCATGACATTATCCACCGGATGCGGCAAGGCGGAAAGTTCAGCTTCTGTCAGTCATAGTTCCGATGCCGCAGAGTCTGACGCTGCTACGGAACAGCAGAATGATGAGGCAGCGGCTGCCGGTATTGCGGAACAGCAAAAAGAGGCGGAAAAGGCTGAGGCAGCGTATGAAAACTTCATCAGTGAGGTTATCGATAAAGCAGAAGAATACGATCACGGACATCCTGTATATCAGATAGCCGTGTACGAAGAGATGACCGTCAAGGAGATCCATCTGAATTATGCTGTCGATGACTTTGACGGGGATGGAAAGCTTGAGATGATCGAACTGAAGGCAGTCTGTGAGTTCGATGAAAACGGGGATTATTATTACGACATACCGGTCTGGAGTCCTACCGTCTATATGTATGAATACGACGGGAACTCTGTCACAGAGGCAACTCACGTCGAGATGCCGGGACCTCTTCACAAAAACGAGTCAACCGGAGCTTCTCTGGGTCTTGAAGCGGTAATGGAACGATTATCGGAAGCATCATTCTATGATGATGCGGTCATCATCTTCCAGGATGTGCAGAACGGAGACTACGAGGCAACGATAGTCATGTTCCTCGATGACAGATTTGATGAGAAGTGCGGAAGAGAGAACAGCCAGGAAAGCATCATCTATCAGTATGTTCCGGAGACCGGGACATATAAAAGAGGTTACATGACTCTGATGTATTATGACAGGGAAACAGAACTGACCAGGGAAGAATATAACGATGATATAAATACCTACTATCGCGACGACGATTACAACAGTCATTGGCAGTGCT
>JAFRLN010000035.1 GCA_017431175.1 Mogibacterium sp. | reverse complement strand
TAGTAAATGCTTCCGGACGCTTCAAGGCTGATATCGGTGTTCAGGACGGCAGGATCGTCTGTATCGCAGACACTATCGATGATCGTGAGTGTGATAATATTGTGGATGCAAGCGGTAAACTTGTTCTCCCCGGCGCAGTCGATGTGCACACACATCTATCTATGCCGCTCGCCGGGACGGTAACATCTGATGACTATTTTGCCGGGACACGGGCAGCGGCCTGCGGCGGAACGACGACTGTGTTCGATTTCGCATTACAGGACTTTAATGAGAAAATGACTGATACCGTAAAAAGGCGTGATATAATGTGCGCACCGAATGCCGTTGTGGATTATTCATTTCATGTTGCGGTCAAAGACGTATCAAACGGATTGATCGACGGTATCGGCGAATGTGTGGAGATGGGAATCCCCTCGTTCAAGGTATTCATGGTATATGATTTCGGAGTAACAGATGGTGTTTTCTTCCGTGTCCTGCAGAAGGCAAAAGAAGTCGGAGCGCTGATAGAAGTACATGCCGAAAACAATGAGCTTGTGAAGATGCTTACGGAGAAATACCTTTCGGAGGGAAAAACAAGCGCCTGGTATCATTATATGTCACGCCCCGAATTTGTCGAAAGCGAGGCAGAGACGCGTGCGATCCAATGGGCGAAAGCAACCGGTGCTCCGCTTTACATAGCGCATATTGCCTGCAGGCAAGGTGTTGAAGCAGTAACGAAAGCCAGAGATGAAGGGTACGAGATCTATGCGGAAACCTGTCCGCATTATCTGGAGTTTACAAAAGAAGTATATAAACGCGAGGATGGAAGAAGATTTGTATGTGCTCCGCCGATGAAAGGTGCTGACAGTCAGGAAGCGCTGTGGGACGCAATAAAGCGCGGAGATATCGATACGGTTGCGGCAGATCACTGTCCGTTCCAGTCCTTTGAAAAAGACTGGGGCAGGGACGATTTTTCAAAGATCCCAAACGGATGCGCAGGAATTGAGAATATGTATCCTTATATGCTCTCTGCGGCGAATGAGGGCAGGATCACATTTGAGAAAGCAGTTTATCTGTGCTCGGCAAATCCCGCAAAACTGTTTGGCTGCAAGTCGAAGGGCGGGATCGCTGTAGGTAAAGATGCTGATATCGTGATCTACGATCCTGCAAAGGAGTTCACGATAACTAATGAAAAGATGCATTCCGACTGTGATTACACGATCTGGGAAGGTGTGACGGTACACGGCTATCCCGTTCAGACCTATTCGCGCGGCAGACTGGTATACGATAACGAAGAATTCGTCGGGGAAAGAGGCTGGGGAAAACTCCTCAGACGCAGCTTACAGTAAAAAGGACCGATCAGCACGATGCTATTCAGGCAGTATATCTCAAGATTCATAATATGCATGACAGGCTTGACGCTGTATGCACTGGGCACATATTTTGGTGTGATTGCCGGCGCAGCGGGAACCAATGGATGGAATACACTGGCACTCGGACTTTCGAACTGTACAGGAATGAGTTTTGGCAGAGGCGTGTTTACTGTCAGTGCTGCGATACTGATCATAGACTTTATAGGCAAAGGTAAACTGGGCGCAGGCACATTCCTCAATGCACTGTATATCCCCTGGATGTCTGATGTTTTTCTTGAGACACTGTCTTTTGTACCTGACCCGCCGAATATTCTCGTAGGAACATTCTATACGCTGCTCGGGCAGATGATCATTGCCTTTGCTACGGTGATCTACATGAAGCCGGGACTGGGAGCAGGACCGCGGGATACCCTCATGGTTATTACAGGCAAAATTGTTCCCAATGTGCCGATCGGCGCAGTCAAATTCGTGCTTGAGATCGCAGCTTTGCTGGCAGGGGTATTGATGGGTGCAGTGTTCGGGATCGGGACGGTTCTGGTCATCGCGTTACAGGCTAGTTTCTTCCAGTTTGCATGCAAGGTCTGCAGATTTGAGCCAAGAGATGTGGTAAACGAGGACCTGGCAGACACCTGGAGGAAGATCTTTCGGCAGTGATATGTTTACAATCAATAGTTCCCACGTTTTTCCGGGTTTTCCCGGGACAGGAACGAACATGGGGTGCATGCCTGACAGACGCTCAGCACCCCATTTTGAGTGCGGCAAAGCGAGTCCGTGAAAACGCGGGACTGACAGAGCAGCGCTGCGGTACATCTGCAGTAAAATAAGACAGCGGTTAATAGAATCATTGCCTATATGATATAATTAGTAAATTAATCTACCGGATCCGGCAAGGGAAAGGAGCGGCTCAAATGGGATTGTTCAGCAAGAGGGAAAGTAAAATATATGCAAATATCGGTTTTGCGGGCGCTTACACTTCAGAAGGAAGGAAGCGTATTATGAGTGACGCTAATATAGGCATCGCTGTGCTCAACGATTCGGGGAAGTATCTGAAGCGGCTCGGGGCTCCTTACAGGGTGTGGTACTTTGATGACTGGACCACAGCGTTTTATCCTGAGCCGGTAATCAGAAAGGTGTTCAACAACGGCTTTGACGATGCCTTTGACGCGGACCGGGAAGCGCTCCGTTCCGAAATAGTGAGCAAGCTCAAACAGGCTCATGGTGTGAGCTTGCTTGATTTAGGACAGGACGGTGTCATTCACCCGAAATGTGTTATGCTGGATAACTACTATATCATAATATGCAGTGCTCCTGTCAGAGATAACGATCAGATACATAAGGATTAAGAGTTGTATCTCTCAGACAGGAACAGAGAGGCGGCACGCATTTACTCTGAAATAACAGACGCCGTCGCTCGCTCCGATCAAGCGTGCTTGTTGGAGCTTTGCTCCTGGTTGAAAATCTTACGGGAAGAACGATGAAAAACATTGAAATGACCGACAGGAGGATCTTTATCAGCTCGACATTCAATGATATGCATGCCGAGCGTGATTATCTTGTCAAGAATGTATTCCCTCAGCTTGGGGAGTGGTGCGAGAGACAGCATATCATGCTCTCAGATATCGATCTCCGCTGGGGCGTTACCGCCGATGATAAGAGGACGGGTAACACGATCTACAAGTGCCTGAATGCTGTTGACAGCTGCAGGCCGTTTTTCTTATGCATTTTGGGACAGAGGCGTGGGTGGATCCCGTCGATCGAAGAAATCAATGAGTATACGCAGAAGAAGTATCCTGAACTTCTGGATATGGTAAGGGAGAAGAGCAGGTCAGCTACGGAATATGAGATCGAGCACGCGCTTCTTGCCCCTTTGGCGTATATCGAGAATGAAGAACTGAGACGCGGTGCTCCTGATGCGGATGTGATTTTCATCAGGAGAAGACCTGACTATATGGAGCACATCAACGCGGCCCAACGCAGGATATTCATGGACTATGACCCTGAGCAGTGCGGGACGGAAGAAGGATATGCCGCATATCTGGAACGCTGCCGCCGGGCAATGGAACTGACATATGAACGCGTAAGTAAATGCGGGACAGTCATAGACTATGACTGCCGCTGGGATGACTGCATGCTGACTCCGGAGCTTGCCGCTCTTGATAAGGCAGCGGACCGGACTGAAGCAGAAGAGCGGCTGGTCCACGGCAGACTAACGGACTTCAGTGTCAGGACGGATGATATTCCCGGGGAGCTATACGGCAGACTCAGGGCAGTTCTCGCGTCGGAGTTCCCGGAAGAGCTGCCGGATGCAGAAGCCACCGTCTGGCCTCTTAAGGCATATCTGCTGGCAATGTTTGCCATGTACCTTGAACCATACTGTGACAAAACCGGACGCTGCCGGCCGGATGATGTAAATGACCGTTATGGCCGCGACGCAGAGCAGCAGAAGATATTTCTCAGCACCTGTCTGAAAAACTCGATTATGCAGGCTGACGCGGAGAGAGAAATGGCTGAATACTGCCTCTCAGATCCCGGCGCGTGTAAAGGACCGATGCTTGTATTGGCGGAAGCCGGCATGGGCAAAACAACAGCGATGGCGCGTTTTGCGAAGAACTACGCGTCAGATACCGGAACAACACCTGAGTCAAGGCTGATCGTCAGGTTCCTGGGTGTTTCAGATATGTCCGGAAATATCTATTCCCTGTGGGACAGCATTCTGCATGAATCCGGTCTGAACACTCCGGATGATATGGAAAGTCTGAAACGCGAGCTGTATGAGCTGCTTGCTGAGATGGCTCCGTGCGTTGTGATGCTCGACGGACTCGAACAGATCGCTGAGGGCAAAGCATTGCTGGATATGATCCCGGCGCAGCTGCCTGCGGGAGTCAGAATGATCATAAGCGCTCGTACGGGCAGAGGCGGGTCAGATATCAGCGACTATACAGCATTTCACAGGGAGATTGAATGCGTCAGACTCAGGCCACTCGGGCGAGCGCAGAAGGAAGAGCTCATACGGACATTCCTCAGTGACAGCCTGAAGGAGATAGACGCTGTCCCGGATGATCATCAGGATGAGACATATATGGATATCGTCTGCAGGCTCGATGAATCCGGAAATCCACTGTATCTGTCGGTTCTGCTCAATGATATAAGGACATTCGGTTCCTATGAGCAGCTGCTTGGCGAGATCTACAGGCACGGCAGAAGTCCGCAGTCGGCATTTGACGCTACTCTGTCCCGGATGGAAGCGGATATGATGTTCGATATGCTTTCTCCGGCAAAGTGCGTTCCGGCGGTGTTCGGGCTGCTGTCCTGCGCGCGTGACGGACTCTCATACGATGAACTGATGAGATGCCTGCTTGAGATTTTCCCGGGAGCAGACTCCGGGGAATGCATGGGCAGTATCCACATTTGCCTGCGTCAGGTGAGAGCATTTATGGCCAGAAGAGACGGCAGGACAGATTTCAGGCATTTTGCCTTCCGCGAGGCCGCTTCGGAACGCTACAAGGCAGAGGAAGGCATTTTCCACCGGATCCTGCTCTGCATGTTCAGAGATAAGTGCGATCCCGATGGTGACGGCAGCTACAGGGTACGTGACCAGAGGGCGCTCAGGGAATACGCATACCATCTGTCGCAAATAGACAGAGAAAAGTATACAAGTCTGTTCTCCGCCGTGCCATACCTCAATGCCAGATGTTCAGATCAGTACGTAAGAGAACTGATCAATGAAATGTCCGGGATCGAGTCAGCGCGGCAATACAGGGATATCCTTGTAAGATACCGCAACACCATCGAGGAGTATGCGGATACTTTCCCGGCCCTGCTGTGGGCTTTCGGATCTGAAGAACAGCGGATCGCATCCGGCTATGACTGCCTGAGGAGCCCGTGGATACTTACAGATATTTCTGAAGATACTGTCAGCTGCGGTGAAGTGACCGCAGAAACCGCTGCAGTATCAGATGCACAATCAGATATGAGCGCCTCTGTGATCTCAGAGCTGCGGCATAACGCGGCGGCCTTCTGTATAACGGAGAACGCCGAGCTCGCTTTTGCGTTTACCGGCAGAGGTGTGATTTCCGCATATGAGACAGACAGCATGCTGCCACTCAGCGGCGCGGTCCATACGTCCGGGGCCATGCCTCTCGGGCTGTGCGCGTCCGGGGGCAAGCTTGCAGCTGCTTTCGATGACGACAGGATAGAGCTGTACACGTATGAGAGAGACGGATCGTCGATTTATTCAAAACAGCTCTGCGCTTTGCAGTACTTTACCCCGGTATACGGAAGTGCTGCGATGACCTTTGATGAGAGCGGCAGATTCTGGTATCAGGAGGACGAGAACATTCTCGCGTCCGCAGATCCCCTGACAGGTGACCGGATAAAATATGAAATGCCGTGCGCCGGAGAGATGTCGACTCTCTTCGGATCCGGTCTCAGACTGTACGGAACGGTATGCGTGGGAAGAGGAACCGCTTTGTTCTGCAGGCAGCCGGACGGTTCGTTCAGCATGACGGATCTCGGAGACGGTGACAGCCGGATCGTTCTGGCGGATGATCACAGCTGCCTGGTGAGCTGCCCGTCAGCGGGTGGGCAGAGCTATCCTCTCAAACAGATCAGTGAAGAGATGCAGCTGCTTCGAACTGAGATATTAGATTCACCGATAGCGGGCGCGGCAAGTACGGGAAATGATTATCTGCTGATACCTGCCAGGCAGACCATGCAGGAGATATGGCTGCTGGACGGATCCGGTACGATCCGGCCGCAGGGTGAAGCGATCAGCAGGATCAAAGCGGAGCTCCTGTATCAGGATCAGATAAAGCTCGTAAACAAAGGAGACGGCTGCTTCGTTATGATCAGCGCTGTCGCCGCGGCAGGCTTCAGGCTTGGCAAAGCCGGAAAGGCGCGGGAGGCGGCCCGGCGATCTGAGGAGACAGCTTCCGGCGCAGTCCGCGCTGAAGCTGCTATAGAAGATGTACTGTGGCCGGACCTCAGCAAATACGAATTGTCAGGAGAGGTGCTCAGTGTATCAGGAGGCTGCGCTGCCGTAACAGGCGTTTCCGGTACGATGCAGTCAGTGAGGGGAGAACAGTGCGCCGGTGTCGTATTCATGAAGAGAGAAAACGGCAGATTCGTGATCACAGGCAGCCGGACATTCCCGAGATCGAGGGAACTGATCACCTGCGCCTGCATAGATCCGGATAATCAGAGATACATACTGGTGATGAGATCGGAAACTGACGGGATCAGAGCTTCGGCTGTCTGCGGAACGGCAGAGGAGATCAGCAGCGGACGAGAGCTGACGTCAGAACTGAATATACATTACGGCATGGGAGTGAAGGGCTGCATCAGCGGGGGGATCCTCTATCTGTGCACGGACAGGCTTGTTCTGGCATACGACGCGGCAACGGCCGCTTATCTGTGCGGAACGGTCCTGCCGCAGCCGGTCAGGAACATATACAGCACCCCAGAAGGAGCTTTTGCGGAAACCGGAAATACCGGAGCTGCTTTAAAGCTGCGCAGCAGTTTTACGGAGGACTGAAATGAGAGATTACATCAATGACACATTCATTAAGCTGACTAAAGAGGGAAGGATCGCCGATGCCGTGACTTTCTGCGAGAAAGTCGCAGAGGAAGCGCCGTATACAGAATTCAAATGCTTAGCCCTTAAGAATCTGGCTGAGTGCCATTTCTTCTTTACGGGTGACGGCGAGGCCTGCAGGCAGGCCAATCTCAGGGGGCTGAAGCTTCTCGAGGATAATCCTGAGCTGCTCGAGGGCACAGAGCACATGAGTGAAAAGACGGTCAAGAGGATGTATTCTGATTTCTGTGAGCAGTTTCGCAGTTTAGCAGTAAGTTTTGAAGAATATGAAGAGTATTGCGAGAAGCCTCTTAAAGTCCGCAGCCGGAATACAACTGAGGAAAGAGGTCTCAAGGTCACTCAGGACATGAAGAGCAGGAACGTGGGATGGATAGAAAACATGTTCAATCTGATCGAAAATTATATGCCTATGAGCGATCTGCAGTCCGGCAGAATGATAAGGGGAGCGGCTCAGGCATCCTGCCTTACTCAGCTGATCCTTACAAACCGCAGAAAGCTCAGAGCCAAAGAGCTTGATATCAACTTCGGGATGCAGCAGCTGCAGAACGCCGCGGTCGCCGCGGTCGATAATATAATGGATAACTGCAGGAAGGCCGGATACACACCGGATCCCGGACAGTATTTATTCATATTGGAGAAAGCCCGGGACAGTCTGGAGAGCATGAGAAACGAGAGGCTTGCCGATCTATATACGATAGATGTGACCACATCGACACTCGGAAAGCTTATAGACAGACTCAGCAGTGAAGTTGACAAGAGCAGTTTAGATAAACAGACTGCCGATCCAGCGTATCTGACGATGGAGAAGCTGGACAAGGATTTCAGCAGGGAGATGGATGATCTGGCCGGTGTCAGACTGAGTGATGCAGACTATGGATCCCTGAATAATGAAGCGGCACCGGATCCGTTTGCTGACTGGTCAGAACCGGCTGTGACAACAGATCAATCCGGTTTTTCAGGCGGGAGTTCAAACGTCAATAGGGAACCGCGGGTAAGCGTTCCTAAAGTGATAGGGATCATCCTGCATTTTGCGGAATGCGTATTTCTCATGATAGGGGTCATGGCTTTCGCTTATCCTGATGGACCGGCTACACAGTTTAAGAGAATAGTTCTCATAGCAGTGATCATTATTCTGGCCATTATGATCTGGCGAATGCTCTGGAAGATCGACAGAATGAAGACTACGGGACATATATTTGCTCTTGTCCTGCTTACTCCGGCGGCGCTGTTTGTGTTCACCCTGCTTTTCTCATATCTGATCCCGGGAATCAGCGATACAGCCTCAGGAGTTGTACTTCTGATGCTGCTGATCCTGTCGGCAGTGCTTTAAGACTGTCATCAGAAGACAGCCTGATAATCAATGCTCAACAAAAAGATGCCTTCCGTGGCGGAAGACATCTTTTTTATGTGACCCAGTGTTATTTTCTGTAATCGTAGAAACCGATGCCGGCATTGACACCCGTCTCGCCGCGGTCGATCTTTTCCTTGAGAAGCTTCCCGATGAGGTTGGTGACGGAGCCTTCTGTCTGAGCATCCGGCTTCATCTGGTTTATGTTGTATGCAGTTTCCAGACCAACGATGTCGAGGATCTTGAACGGGCCTGCAGGAGCGCCTGTTGCCAGCTCCCATGTCTTGTCTATGGTCTCGAAATCCGCGACTCCGGTAGCGAGCAGTGCCTGCGCGGCGCTGAGGAACGGAACGAGCATAGAGTTGAGAATGTAGCCAGGCTGCTCTTTGTGAAGCTGCAGCGGGATCATGTTGATCTCGTCAGCAAACTCGACGACAAGCTTATAGATCTCAGGATCAGTGCCCGGATGTCCCATGACCTCTGCTGTATTGTTCTTCCAGATCGTATTGGCGAAGTGGAGCGCGAGGTATTTCTCCGGTCTTCCGGTATATTCAGCGAATGTGCTCGGAAGCATTGTGGACGAGTTCGTGAGAAGAATGGTCTTCTCCGGAAGCAGATCCTTCATAGCGTTGTAAACACCGATTTTAGCCTTTGGATCTTCTGACATGGACTCGATCACAACATCTGCGTCTGCTACGGCAGCAGCCATGTCAAGCTCGATGTGCACGTTTTCAGCGAAGTTTTTCTTAGCCTGCTCTGCCAGAGCGTCGATATCTTCTGCTGTGATACCATTCCAGCTGCGGATGAGCCCCTTAGGATAGAGGAATGCTCCCATTGGATTTCCGATAAGAGCCTTTGCTCCCAGGAGATCCTCGAGCATCAGCGAGGAGTACCGGGTGATCTTAGGCTGGGTGCGTCCGATCGAACCCTCGGAACGGAGCCAGAAAGTCACGTCTTTGCCTGCATATGCGCACATGAGACCGATCTGTGTGCCCAGCACACCGCCGCCGGCTACGACGACCTTATTAAGATTAGATGCCATATTATTCTTCCTTTCGTGTGTAATGATCCTGCCGACTTGACATCGAACAAAGGAACTAATATATTGAAATGGCACTTTAGTACAATTATTAATATTATATTTTACTCTGCGGGGGTTTCAAGCCGGCCGCGGGGAAACGGTACGAACAGAAGAAAAAATACCAATAAGGGGAGAATAATATGGGCGGCAATGCTCGGACAACGGAATTCCTGAAAGAATGTCTGTCAGATGCACTGATCAAACTATTGAAAAGCAAAAGTGTGGATCAGATAACTGTCTCAGAGATCGCTGAGACTGCCAGTGTGGGCAGAACATCATACTTCCGGTACTTCAGGGCTAAGAACGAACTGATTTCATTCAAGCTGATAAAACTCTGGGAACGCTGGGCAGACCTTCATGATCTGGAAGTCCGAAGTGATTTCTCCCTGTCTAACTCACTGACCTTTTTTCAATTCAATTACAGCATCAGAGATCTGCTGGATCTGATCTACCTGAGAGAAATGCAGTCCGCAGTGTATGACGCCTTCCAGACCGTCATGTATCCGCAGCAGGATGCCGATACTGCTGAATGCTACAGAAGCAAGTTCTATGCTTACGCGCTCTTCGGACTACTGGACGAGTGGATACTGAGGGGATTCAATGAGACCCCTGAAGAAATGGTCAGGATATCCGAGAACATCCGCGTTAACTGAAGCGCGGCAGTTTCGTCCCGGTTTCCTGCGATGATATGATATAATCTCTCTATAGCAGATCATAATACGGGGTAAAGAAGGGGGTAAAATGATCGATGCCAAAAGCGCAGCCAATACCATCGCGCTTTTCTGCAGACTCAATACCAGAGCCAGGATAACGCAGCCACTGACGGGGGGAGAGATCGGCTTGCTGTTTTATATCGACAGTGAAGAGACAGTGCATACATCTGTAGCGGCAGCTGCTTTCTTCATGATAAGCAAGCCGGCGATATCCAGAATAGTCATGTCCCTTGAGAAAAAGGGCCTGATATTCAGAAAGAAGTCTGCATCCGACGCGAGAGTCATGGACCTGCATGTGACTGAGAAGGGTAAAGAGATAGTACAGATCGTTTCAGAAGCATATGAAAAGAGGACCGAAAGTATCAGAGGCAGAATTGGCTCGGAAGAGTTTGACCGGTTCATTGAAACGATGAATGTGGCAAACAGCATCATAGCCGAAGAACTCGGACTCTGAGAGAGTCACTGACTCATTCTATGCGAGCATGAAATAATATGGCGCAGGG
>JAFRLN010000034.1 GCA_017431175.1 Mogibacterium sp. | reverse complement strand
TTTTTCTTTCCTTCGGTCAGTGGACCTACATGGTATACATCTTTTTTCTTGCGTGCCATAACAAAACCTCCTATGGTACATTCATATGCTACCATAGGAGGCTGTCTCAGTTAACATTTACAGACTTTTTCTCACAGTCTCAGGTCTGGCTGTTTCTGGCTTCAGATTAAGTTCCGGATCATCCGGCGAATGATTATTCGACTGCTCCGGATGAATTGAAGGTCTTGGTTACTATGACCTCGTCTCCGTAGGTGTAGTTGACTACGATCTGTACGCCTTCGATCTTGGACTCCTCTTCGAGCTGCTTGCAGAGGCTTGCGAAAGTCTCACCCTGGCCTGCGAGAGCGTTTGAGAGGTTCTCTACCATGACATCGCTCTTGATGTTTTCTTCTGTAACACCATCAATGCCGGAGAGATCGTAAGTGTAGATTACGTCGTTGCCCTTGAAATCAACAGTAAGACCGGATGCGTCAGCCGCCTTCTGGACCTCTGCCATGGCATCCTTATCATTGTTGATATACTCTTCGATTGTCTTAGGGGTACTGCTGCATGCTGATGCCATTACGGACATCATCATTACGAAGCTGAGTAACAGTGCTATAAGACCTTTTCTTTTCATGTTGTTCCTCCTTAAATAGATTGATATTGATTATCTGTTGATAACAAGCGATGACTAGTTGTCATCTCCGCCGAGCAGGCTGTTGAGCAATCCGCGGCCGGACTGCTTGCCGGATGTTCCGTCATCATTGGTTATCGCGCTGCTCCCGCTGTTGTTATTGCTGTCGTTGCTGCTGTTGTCGCTGTTGTTGTTGCTATTGTTATTATTATTATTGTTGTTATTACTGTTGTTGTCGTTATAACCGTTATTGTCGTCGTAATTATAATTGTTATTACCGGACTGACTGTTGTCATTATTATAGCCGTTTCCGTAATTGCCGGAATCATTATTATACCCGTTATTGCTGTTATCACTGTCGTTGTAACGGTTATTTTTGGCCTCTTCAGCAGCTTTTCTTGCTTCTGCGAGCTCTTTCTGTGTCCTGGTCAGAACGCCGGATACATTCTCTCTGAAGTCTACAAGGATTTCGTATACTTCCTTACGTGTGGACGCAGTCTCAAGATCACTCTTGGCATTATCTATGTATCCCTGGATCTCTGTGTTTTCAGGAGCATCGTAGTCAGAGACCTTGACTGAATCGACGATCTTGTTGGCCTCCCTGACGGCAAACTTTCCGTCGACCACTCTGTAGCCATAAGCACCACCGACTGCGGATGCTATCATAAGGATTAGAACGAGGATGATCTTAGCTCCTGCGCCGCCTCTTTTATTGTTCATTTTGCAATCTCCTGTCTCAAACGATAAAGCGATACAACACAAATTATAACATAACCGAAGCGAAATAATGCTATAATTATTGCGAAGGAGTGAAAAATGAAGATCAACAGCATTATCCTTGAGAATTTCCGTAATTACAGAAACCTTGAACTGGACTTCGACGAGAGCAGGAACATCATCGTCGGAGAGAATGCCCAGGGCAAGACCAATCTCGTGGAAGCGATCTATCTTACCGCTTTCGCGCGTTCTTTCCGTACAAACAATTCTGCGGACCTTATCCGCTTCGGAGAAAGCAGCGCCAGAGTCAGTACTGACATTACAAGTGAAGATATTGATAAAAATATTAATATTATTATAAGATCCGACGGAAAAAAGATGATAAAAAAAGACGGCAAAGCGATCAGCAAGACGACCGAGCTGCTGAATAATGTTGTTGTTATCATTTTCTCACCTGACGATCTCAGGATAATCAAGGACAGCCCGGACAGGCGAAGATCTTTTATCAACAGGGAGCTGTCTCAGATGAGGCCGAGATACTATGAGCTGCTCAGAAGGTACAATGACGCGCTCAAACAGAAGAACGCTTTGCTCAAAGGCTACTTCAACATCAAGAAGAAGACATTTACAAGGGCGGACAATATCAGCCTGAACGATATTGGCAGTAACGGAGCGGCACTCGGAGATCTTGAAGGAATGGCTCCGGGTGAGGGCGGCAGGAGCCGTTTTGACAACAGCCGCAGATATAACGAGGAGATGCTGGATGTCTTCGATCATCAGCTGGCAGACGCGGGCTATGAGCTGATCAGATACAGAAAAGAGTTTACTGAGATGCTCTCTGATGAAGCCGGAGAGATCATGAAGAAGATATCGGGGGGACGCGAGGACCTCAGGATAGAGTACAAAACATCCTGTGATTTCATCACAGCGCCGGAAGGCAGAGAAGTGCTGTACAAACAGTTCTATCACCACAGAGACCGCGATATATACAACGGCAGCGCGGGTCTCGGACCGCACAGGGATGATCTGGAATTCTATATCAACGGTAAAGACGCCAGGAAGTACGGCTCGCAGGGACAGCAGAGGACGATAGCGCTGTCTCTCAAGCTGGCGGAGATCAGGATCGCAAGACAGCTCCTTGATGAATCGCCGGTGCTCCTGCTGGATGATGTCCTGTCAGAGCTCGATCTTGACAGGCAGAGATTCCTGGTCAGCGAGATCGACGATGTACAGCTCTTCATTACATCGGCCGAACTGAATGAAGAGGTCATCAGAGACCTCCGCGGAGGCACGCTCTTCAGGATCGAAGAAGGGACCGTTACGAGAGTAGACAAGTACTGAGGATCACAGGTCTTCGATCACAGTGTTCATCCATTTCTCAGACTTGTAGCGCGCGGAGAGTATCACGACTTTGATCAGGGACTCTGTTCTGGTCATGAGCAGGGCGAGATGGATCGGCAGATGCCAGACCAGAGCGGATATAAACGCCAGAGGAACGGCGACCAGCCAGATGCTTCCGCATTCAACGAACATCGTGAATCTTGTATCGCCGCCAGCCCTGAGCACACCTGCTATCAGGACCCCGTTCAGAAGATCGACCGCCATGGTCGCGCCGAAAACGATCAGAACATAATGCGTATATGTTCTGCCCTGATCGGAGAGGTTGAATACCATAGAAAGAGGCCCGGAGACCGCGATGACGACCGCGCCGAGTAAAAGGCCGACCCAGACAGCGACTTTAAGGATATGCCCGGACAGAGTCCAGGCATTTTTTGTATTGCCTTCGCCCAGCCTTTCACCGACCAGGATCAGCGCCGCGTCGCCCACACTGAACGACGCAAAATTGAATATATTGAACAGGGAGTTGGCCGCCTGATAAGCCGCGTAGGCTGTCGTGCCGATCCTGGTGAAGGCGGCGACATACATCGTCTGGCCAAACCCCCAGAAGAATTCATTTAACGTTGTAGGAGTCGCGTTCCTGATGACGCGCCGGATCAGCTCAGGATCCCAGCCGAAGAAACTCGGAATACTGCCCCGGAACTCATTGTTCTTTCTGAATGCGAAATACATATTGAGGAATACTTCGATGAGCCTTGCCGAAAGAGTACCGATCGCGGCTCCGGCTACGCCCAGTTTCGGGAAGCCCAGCTTTCCGAAGATCAGTATATAATTGATAGAAACATTGCTGATGAAGACAGCGGCACTGACGATCATAGGCAGCCTGACCTGCTGGGTCGCTTTGAAAGCCATTTCCATCGGCGACGAGAAAGCCAGCAGCAGGAATGACCAGCTGTTGATCCTGACATAGACTGCAGCCAGAGCCCGGACTGCAGGATCGTCAGTATAGATCGACAGAACGGCATCGGTCAGGCAGTTAGTAACCAGGAAGAAAAGGATACCCAGGCAGGAGAGGGTGACGAACGCAAAACCGATCACTTTGCGGATGTTGGCCATGTCTCTGGTTCCGTAGAACTGCGCCAGAAAGGTCGCAGACCCGCTGAGTATTCCGAACACCAGCATATAATGTACCATAAAAAGCTGAGACCCGACGCCGACGGCCGCGAGCTCAGTTTCCCCGAGGAGACCCACCATCAGATTGTCCACCATGGTGAGTGTCGCTGTAACAATGCCCTGAATGGCAATAGGTGAGGCGATCCTCAGCAATTTTCGGTTCAAATTCTGGCGCTCAGATTGCATATCAGAATTCTAACATTTAAAAAAGAGCTGAACAACATGAAAATACTGGGGTTCAGGATGCGGCCGGTGATTTCGCGGCGCAAATTTTCGATTTAAGAGGTTTTTTCGAAAATACAAGATATTGTGGTAAAACTTGCAATAAAATGGCTTATATGGTAAAATATGGGCGTAGATGTAAGGGATGCTATGCCCGTTTTTTAATGTAAAGGGTTTTTCCGGAGGCTGACCGCTGTGACCGGGGAGAAATTCCGGGGCGGCGGATCGGAAGCAGGAGAGAAAAGCTTAGGCTGACCCGCAGAAAGGTAGTAAGGAACATAATGGCTCAGAAGCAGGAATACGGCGCAAGCCAGATAGAGGTACTGGAGGGTCTGAAACCGGTACGTCTCAGACCGGGAATGTACATAGGAAGTACAGGCCCGGCGGGACTCCATCATCTCGTATATGAGATCGTGGACAACTCTGTCGACGAAGCGCTGGCAGGATTTTGCAAGCATATAGAGGTAACGATAGAGGAAGACAATTCCATCATTGTCCGGGATGACGGAAGAGGAATGCCGGTCGATATCCATCCTAAGATGGGGATCCCGGCAGTACAGGTCATTCACACACAGCTCCACGCCGGCGGAAAGTTCGGCGGAGGAGGATATAAAGTATCCGGCGGACTCCACGGAGTCGGCGCTTCCGTTGTTAACGCGCTCTCAACGCATATGATCGTACAGGTCAGAAGAGACGGGAAGATCTACGAGCAGGAATACTTCAGAGGAGAAGACGCGACCGAGCTCTAGGTAATAGGAACTTACTCAGACGGAAAGACCGGATCCAGGACTCAGTTCTGGCCGGATGCAGAGATTTTCGATGAGACGGTCTATGATTATGAGACGCTCCACAAGAGGCTGCGCGAGATGGCTTTCCTCAACAAGGGCCTGCGCATCTCGATCGAGGATAAGAGAGTAACGCCTCACAGAGAAGATCACTTTTACTATGAAGGCGGTATCAAAGAATTTATCGAGTATCTCAACCACAACAGGGATGCTGTCAACCCGACTGTTTTCTACTACGAAGCATCCAAGCCGGGATACGAAGTCGAAGTGGCGCTGCAATATACTGACAGATACAACGAGACGATTCTCTCATACGCTAACAACATCCATACGGGAGAGGGCGGTTTCCACGAGGTCGGATTCAAGTCGGCGCTCACCAGGACGATCAACGACTACGCGCGCAGGAACAATCTGATCAAGCAGAACGAAGACGCGCTTCAGGGCGATGACGTCAGAGAAGGTATCACTGCGATCGTATCGGTCAAGCTTACCAACCCTCAGTTCGAAGGACAGACCAAGGCCAAGCTCGGCAACGCGGAGGTCAAGGGCTTTGTCGAGACCAATACCGCCGAGCACCTCTCATATTTCCTTGATGAGAATCCTAAGCAGGCCAAGGTCATTATTGACAAGTGCCTCAAGGCGCAGCGCGCGCGTGAGGCTGCCCGCAAAGCAAGAGAGATCACCCGCAAGGCGTCAGTCCTCGAGACAACATCCCTTCCGGGCAAGCTCGCCGATTGCTCTGAGAAAGATCCGGCTCTGTCAGAGATCTTCCTCGTCGAGGGAGATTCCGCGGGCGGCTCAGCCAAGCAGGGACGCGACCGCAACAGACAGGCGGTACTTCCTCTGAGAGGCAAGATCCTTAATGTAGAGAAGGCAAGGCTCGACAGGGTGCTCAGCTCCGAGGAGATCAAGAACATGATCACGGCTTTCGGATGCAATATAGGCAATGAGTTCGATATCAACAAGCTGAGATACCATAAGATCATCATCATGACGGATGCCGATGTCGACGGAGCTCACATCAGGACACTGCTTCTGACGTTCTTCTTCAGATATATGACACCTCTCGTCGAGGGAGGATATGTTTACGCCGCTCAGCCGCCTCTGTTCAGAGTCAAGCAGGGCAAACAGATATGGTATACATATTCAGATGCTGAAAAGGACAAGCTCCTTGCTGAGATCAAGGCGTCGGGCAGCAACAACAAGATCGAGATACAGAGATACAAAGGTCTCGGAGAGATGGACTTCAACCAGCTCTGGGAGACCACGATGGATTACGACAACCGTACGCTGGTAAGAATAACAGTCGAGGATGCCGAGAAAGCAGACGAGATCTTCACTACGCTTATGGGTGACAAGGTGCCGCCGCGCAAAGCCTTCATCGAAGACAACGCGAGATACGTGCAGAACCTCGATATTTAAGCATTTCATCTGCGCTGCCCCGGGTACGGCTCTCGCCTCGTGCCGGCTGGCGCAGCGGTACTAAGCTCTGACTTCGCCTGCGGCTCGTCAATCGCTAAGTGCCGGCTGCCGGCAAGCCCCTCGCATCGCAGACGTAATGCCAGGCAGGAAATCGCCAGTAATAATTTAGAAATTTATAATCTGTAAAAAGGAAAAAGTAAATGTCAGATCAGATTGATAACACAGCTGATAACAGCAGAATAATCGAGCACGAGATATACGATGAGATGAAGAATTCGTATATCGACTATGCGATGAGTGTCATAGTCGGACGTGCTCTTCCGGATGTCCGGGACGGACTCAAGCCGGTACACAGAAGGATCCTGTACGGCATGCACTCTCTCGGCATCACACCGGACAAGCCTCATAAGAAGTCGGCGCGTATCGTCGGTGAGGTAATGGGTAAGTACCACCCTCACGGAGACTCATCCATTTATGACGCTATGGTCAAAATGGCGCAGGATTTCTCAACGAGGTATCCTCTTGTAGACGGACACGGCAACTTTGGTTCGGTCGATGGAGACGGGGCCGCGGCTTCGAGATACACCGAGGCGAGGATGTCGCCGTTCTCTCTGCAGATGGTCAGAGATATCGAGAAAGACACCGTCGATTTTATGGACAACTATGACGGTGAGGAGCAGGAGCCTGTAGTGCTTCCGTCAAGAGTTCCCAATCTCCTGATCAACGGTTCGAATGGTATCGCTGTCGGAATGGCGACTTCGATCCCGCCGCACAATCTCGGAGAGACGATCGACGCGTGCGTAAGACTGATCGAAGAGCCTGAATGCGATATCCACGATCTGATCAGGATCATCAAAGGCCCGGACTTCCCGACAGGCGCGCAGATCATCGGAAAACACGCTGCCTGGGAGGCTTATCTTACAGGTCAGGGCAAGGTCACGGTAAGATCCGTATGCGAGATCGAGGAGAACGCCCACGGCAGGATGAGGATCGTTGTCAGCGAGATCCCTTTCCAGGTCAACAAAGCGAGACTGATCGAGTCGATGGCTGATCTTGTAAGGGACAAGAGGATCGACGGGATCTCTGCAATAAGAGACGAATCCAACAGAGAAGGTACTCGCATCGTCATCGAGCTCAAGAAGGATGTCAATCCTAACGTCATCCTCAACAGACTGTTCAAGCATACGGCTTTGCAGACTTCGTTCAGCATGATCATGCTTGCGCTGGTCGACGGAGAGCCGAAGATACTCAACCTCAGGCAGATACTCGAGGAGTATCTCAAGCATCAGAAGATAGTAGTCACCAGAAGGACAAAGTTTGACCTCGCGAAGGCAGAGGCCAGGGCACACATCCTCGAAGGTCTCATCATAGCGCTCGACAATATCGACGAGGTGATCGCGACGATCAGATCCGCATACAATGATGCCAAGGAAAAGCTCATGATCAGATTCGGTCTGACTGAGATCCAGGCACAGGCAATTCTCGATATGAGGCTTGCAAGACTGCAGGGTCTCGAGCGCGAGAAGATCCAGGCGGAGTATGATGATCTGCAGAAGAAGATCGCTTACTACAAGAGCCTGCTCGCGGACGAGCACCTCCTGATGGGAGTCATCAAAGACGAGCTTCTCGAGATCAAGGCCAAATGGGGGGATCCGCGCAGGACGAAGATCGTCGCGGGCGAAGCAGACCTCGACGATGAGTCTCTGATCGAAGAGCAGGATGTAGCGGTAACTCTGACACATCTCGGATATGTCAAGAGAGTGCCTGCTGACACATATAAGGCGCAGAGGCGAGGAGGCAAAGGCATCGTCGGACTGACGACACGCGATTCTGATTTTGTACGCGACCTCATAATCACGAGCACCCATGATTATCTGATGTTCTTCACTGATCTGGGACGTGTGTACAAGATCAAGGCGTACGAGATACCTGAGGCGTCAAGGACGGCGAAGGGAACGCCTGTCATCAACTTCCTCAATCTGAGCAGCGAGGAGAGGGTAACAGCGGTCATACCGATCAGGGAATTCGCTGAGAACGAATGCCTCGTGATGGTGACCAGACAGGGAACGATCAAGAAGACTCCGCTGACTGAGTTCGATACCAACCGCAAGACCGGTCTCATCGCGATCAGCCTCAGAGAGGACGACAAGCTTATCGCAGTCGCTCCTGCAGCGGGCAATGAGAACATTCTCGTAGTCACAAGAGAAGGAAAAGCGATTGCTTTCTCAGAAGACGATGTAAGACCTATGGGCAGAAATGCCGGAGGAGTCAGAGCGATACTCCTTGATCCGGGTGACGAAGTCGTTTCGATGGAACTCGACATAGACCAGACGAGGAAGATGCTCGTTATCTCCGAGAACGGATATGGCAAGAGGACACCGCTGAGTGAGTACAGGCTCCAGTCGAGAGGCGGCAAGGGTGTCGCAACGTACGACAAGACCAAGTTCGACAGAACAGGAAAACTTGTCGGCGCGACTCTTGTAGACGATGAGGACGAGATCCTGCTCATCAATTCAGACGGTATCATCATCCGTATCCGCGCAAGCGAGGTCAGCACATCCGGAAGATCGACTCAGGGTGTCAAGATCATGAGAGTGGATGAAGAGGGACGCATCGTATCATTCGCGAAGGTCGTCGACGAAGACAATGTACGGCCGAAAGCAGGCGATGACTCCGATCCCGGGGAGCAGGACGCAGAGCAGACAGAGGCAGCGTCAGACGAAGATCAGGAAAACTGATCCATGCATAAAACAGGCGGGTGCAATTTGCAGCAGAGCATATTGCACCCGTAACTCATAAAGGAAACCATAATGGCGGGAAAAGTATACGACAACAACAGCATATCGATGCTCAAGGGAGCGGAGAGAGTCAGGAAACGTCCGGGTGTAATATTCGGCTCGGACGATATTGAAGGCTGCATCCACGGCTTCTTTGAGATACTGTCCAATTCAACGGATGAGGCTAAGACCGGGCACGGGGACAGGATAGAGGTCATCAGATATATGGATGGATCTATTCAGGTCACCGACCACGGCCGCGGTGTTCCGATGGACTGGAACGAGACGGAAAACAGATATAATCACGAGCTTGTCTTTGAAGAGCTTTACGCCGGAGGCAAATATAACGATACCAACTATGAGTATTCCCTTGGTCTGAACGGCCTTGGCGCCGCGGCGACTCAGTATGCGTCTGAATGGTTCGATGTTGTTTCTGTAAGAGACGGCTGCGAATACAAGATGCATTACGAGAAAGGTAATGCGGTAGGGGAGCTTCAGAAGAGAAAAGTCAGGGGCAGACCGACGGGAACTGTCCAGAGATGGAAACCGGACACAGAGGTTTTTACCGAGATCGATATTCCGCTTGCGCGGTTCCAGGAGATCCTCAAACAGCAGGCCATCGTCAACGCCGGCATCACATATTCGCTCCATGACGAGGAGACGAAGGAAGATTTTGAATATCTGTACCCTGAAGGGATCCTCGGCTATGTCAGTGAGCTGGCGCAGGATGAGGCGATGACCACTCCGTTCCAGTTCTCCGGCGAGGGCAGAGGCAGAGACCGCGCTGACAAGGAAGAGTATTCGGTCAAGGCGGATATTGCTTTCTGCTTCAGTAATATGACCCAGGAGATCAAGTATTTCCACAACTCATCGCATCTTGAGCACGGCGGGTCGCCGGATAAAGCGGTAAGGAACGCAATGGTCGCTGCTTTTGACAAGGAGATCAAAAACCGCGGCAAGTATACCGCCAAGGAAGCAAAGCTGACTTTCGGCGATATCCAGGACAGCCTTATTCTCGTCACCAATTCGTTCTCGACACAGACATCGTATGAGAACCAGACGAAGAAGGCGATCAACAATAAATACATCCAGGAATTCCTGACAGATCTGATCAAGACCAACATGCAGATCTGGTTCATCGAGCACAAGCCTGACGCCGACAAAATAATCAATCAGGTGCTGATCAATAAGCACAGCCGTGAGCAATCGGAGAGCCAGAGGATCACAGTCAAGAAAAAGCTCATGGAGAAGACGGATGTCACCAACAAGGTCAAGAAGTTCGTCGACTGCAGGAGCAAGGATCCGGAGAAGAGAGAGCTCTTCATCTGCGAGGGCGATTCCGCTCTCGGCAGTTTGCTTACCGCGAGAGATCCGGAGTACCAGGCGCTGATGCCGATCCGCGGCAAGATACTGAATATTCAGAAGGCTTCGCTTCAGAGCGTCTTCGGTTCGGATATCATCATGGACCTTATCCGTGTCATGGGATGCGGCATCGAGGTCAGAGGCAAGAAACTGCCTAAGGACATACCGCAGTTCGACGAGAGCAGACTCAAGTTCAACAAAGTCATCATCACAGCGGATATGGATGTCGACGGATCGCACATCGTCTGTCTGGTCACGACGATGATATACAAGCTCTGCCCGCAGCTGATCGAGAGAGGGTATCTGTACTACGCGATGACCCCGCTCTTCGAGATCACAGACCGTACAGGCAAAACGCCGGAAACTCTCTACGCGTTCAGTGACGCAGAGAGAGACAAGCTGATCTCCGGCAAGGATCCTAAGAAGATCACGATCCAGAGATCCAAGGGACTCGGCGAGAATGACGCAGAAATGATGGCGAAGTTCATCACTCCGGGCACACGCAGATTCATCCGCATCACATCTGCTGAAGCCGAAGAGATGGAAAAGTGGTTCGATCTCTTCATGGGCAACGATGTCGCGCCGAGAAAACAGTACATCGAAGCTCACGGACATGAATTCATGGATGAGCTGGATATCAGTTAATTGATTTTCCCGGATCGGCCTGGTCTCCGGTCTGGTATTTCATATTCCGCAGAGACGGAGACATAAGGGTTCCTCCCGCAGGCGGGTCCCTCCTTGTGTCTGATATGCAGTGCACCGGATCGAGGACTTGAAATAACAGACCGGAGATCAGGCCGGGTCCGGAAACTTACAGTAGTAATAAAGCAGTATGGCAAGAAAGAAGAAACAGGAAGAACCAAAACCGATCATTGAGAATATCCAGAATGTCTCCGCGCCTGAGGTGCTGAAGAATAACTTCATGCCTTACGCGATGAGCGTTATCGTTTCGCGCGCGATCCCTGAGATCGACGGACTCAAGCCTTCACACAGGAAGATCCTCTATACGATGTATGAGATGGGTCTCCTGACCGGAAACAGGACCAAGTCCGCCAACGTTGCGGCCAGAACGATGCTTCTCAACCCGCACGGAGACGCTTCCGCGTACGAAGCCGCTGTCAGACTGACGCAGCATAACGATACTCTGCTGACGCCGCTGATCGACGGCAAGGGTAACTTCGGAAAGCATTACAGCAGGGATATGGCTTACGCCGCCAGCAGATATACAGAGATGAAACTCATGCCTGTCGCCGCGGAGTTTTTCAGATCCATCAGGAAGAATACCGTTGATTTCGTAGACAACTACGACTCGACGAGAAAAGAGCCGACCCTCCTGCCTGTGACTTTTCCGAATATCCTGGCGAATCCTACCGAGGGTATTGCCGTAGGAATGGCCTCATCGATACCGAGCTTTAACCTGAATGAGCTCTGCGAAGCGACGATCATGAGGATACAGCATCCGAAGCAGGACATCGCGCAGGTCATGCCGGGACCGGACTTCACGACAGGCGGAATGCTTCTTCTCGATACGGACGCTATGGCCGAGATCTACAGAACGGGCAAGGGCACGATCACTCTGCGTTCAAAATACACAGTAGACACCAAGGCCCGTATCATTGAGGTCAACGAGATACCGTATTCGACGACCGCTGAGGCGATCATAGACGGCGTGATCTCACTGATCAAGGCGGGCAAAGTCTCGGAGATATCCGACATACGTAACGAGATCGGACTTCACGGATTCCGCCTGGCGATCGACTACAAGAGAGGAGTCGATCCGGAAGTCCTGATGAAGAAGCTTTTCAGACTCAGCAAGCTCCAGGATACTTACTCCTGCAACATGACGGTCCTGATCAACGGACATCCCCGTCAGCTCGGCGTTCTGGAGATACTTGACGAGTGGATCAAGTGGAGAAGAGTCTGCGTTGTCAGAGAGCTGTACTATGACTATAAGAAGACGGCTAAGGAACTTCATCTCCTTGAAGGTCTGGCCAAGGTGCTTCTCGACATCGATAAAGCGATCAGGATAATCCGCAGGACAGAGAAGGATGAAGATGTTGTTCCTAACCTGATGAAAGGGTTCAGTATCACAGAGGAACAGGCGAACTTCATCGCTGAGATCAAGCTGCGCAATCTCAACAAAGACTACATTCTCAACAAGACGAAGAGTATCGAGCAGCTCACAGAAGATCTCAAAACGATAGACAGACAGCTTCGCTCCGAGAAGGAGATCGACAAGATCATCGTCAAGACCCTCCGTGAGATCCAGAAGAAATACGGCATTCCGCGCAAGACAGAGATCGTGACAGACTATGAGGATGTCAGGACTCCGGTAGTCGAGGAAAAGGCTGATTATCCGGTCAAGGTCTACGTTACTAAGGAAGGTTATGTCAAGAAGCTTGCGCTCACATCCATCAAAAACGATCCGGAGATCAAATTCAAAGAGGGCGATGCCGTCGTGGCGGTGTATGACAGCTTCAATTCGAAGGAGCTGCTTGTGTTCACAGACCGTCAGGCCGTGTACAAGGTGCAGCTCAGCGACCTCAAGGATTCCAAGCCTTCGGATATCGCTGACTATATCAATAACATCTGCGAGATCGAGAGCGGTGAGAGCATAATCAAGGCTTGCACTTCAGACGCGGGCGAGAATGTTATCATCGGATTCGAGAACGGCAAGGTCGCCAAATTCCCGCTCTCCGCGTATGAGACGAAGCAGAACAGGAAAAAGCTGGTCAACGCGATCAGCGACGCGTCGAAGCCTCTGCGCATATGTATCATCAGAGAAGACGAGGACTTCGCGATCCAGAGTTCCACCGGCAAATTGCTCGTATTCAGCAGTGAGAAAGTTCCTCTTAAGACAACCAAGACGACACAGGGTGTACAGGTGATCAGACTGGCAAAAGGACAGACCGCGGTCAGCTTCGGAAGGGTGAAGGAATTCAGGCTCCGCAAGAAAGAAGACTACAGATCTGCCAACATCCCGGCCGCGGGAAAGGCGCATGCCAACGTGCAGCTCAGTCTCTTTGACTGACAGAGGAACAGACAGTAAGTTATTGGCGGTAAGATACAGGGGGCTGCTATGAAGATCAGAGGTTTTGGAAAAACAGCGGACGGCAGGAGTGCCAGCCTGTGCGTTCTCAGAAACAGCGCGGGCGCCGAAGCCCATGTTACGAATTACGGCGCGACACTGGTCCGTCTTATCGTACCGGACAGGAACGGGAGAATGACCGATGTCGTGCTTGGCCACGATGACGTTAACGGATATGAGAGCGGAGAGGGTTATCTTGGCGCGACCGTCGGCAGGTTCGCGAACAGGATAGGAGGAGCCTGTTTTACACTCAACGGGAAGACCTATGAGCTCACGGCAAACGACGGACCGAATACCCTGCATAGCGGCAGGGATTTCTACTCCAAGCGGCTGTGGGATGTCAAAATGCCTTTTATCAAGCTGAAGTCAGGTGATATCACGGCAAGTGCCGGCAAAACGGAAAGCCTCGGCGACTGGTGGAGAGACTCCCACACAGGCGGACTCGACAGCGATATCGCAAGCGGTCTTGTCAGCATGAATGGAGATTCCGTGATCTTCTGCCTTGACAGCCCGGACGGAGACCAGGGCTTTCCGGGGGACCTGCATGTTGAGGTCACGTATACTCTTACGGAGAACAATGAACTTCATATAGATTATTACGCGGCCCTTGCAGGCGGCAGCCTGTCTACAGCTCTCAGCCTCACCAACCACAGCTATTTCAATCTGAACGGACAAGGCAGCGGCGATGTGTACAGCCAGACCGTGATGATCGACGCGGACTTCTTCACACCGAATGACAAGTGGTCTCTTCCGACAGGCGAACTGAGAGCAGTGGAAGGAACGCCGATGGACTTCCGCATGCCTAAGAGAATAGGACAGGAGATCAAAGCAGATGACGAGCAGATAGAGATCGGATGCGGATATGATCACAACTTCGTGCTCAGACGGCAGCCGGCAGATGATGAGAAAACTGACGGAATGTGTACATATCGCAAAGCGGCGACACTGTATTCAGGATCCAGCGGGATACTGATGACGGTACTGACTGATCTGCCCGGCATGCAGCTCTATACCGGCAATCACCTCGGTGATGACTCCGGCAAAGGAGGAGCTGAATACAGACCGGGGTGCGGTGTATGCTTCGAGACTCAGTTCTGGCCTGACGCAGTCAACAGAGAAGACTTTCCAGGAGGGGTGCTGAGTGCCGGAAGAGAATTCCGCTCACGCACTACTTACGCCTTCAGCTGTAAATAACGAACATGCCGGCATCCTAATCTGAAGGCGCGGTCAGCAACCGGCAGACGATCGCTTTACAAAATAATAACGGTCAGCAGCTTATCGCCGCTGACCGTATTCTTTTGCGCCGGAGCATATCCCGGGGTTAACCGCGGATATACCGGATATTACTTGGCGTACTTAGGTCTTGCGTATCCTCTTATGCATCCCCAGCCTACAGGGATCTCTCTTGTGCCTACGACACCGATGCCTCTGTTGCCTTCGATCGTGTAGATCGTGTTGCCGACGACCTTTTCAACGATACCGATATGAGACGCGGACGCGTTGTTCGGCTGGCTCCATTTGTTCCAGCTGAAGACGATGATGTCACCCGGTCTCGGTCTGATCGTTCCGTCCTCGATCCAGATACCGAGCTTCTGGAAGATCTTGATGTGCCTTGGCACGCTGCACTCTCTTCCTACTCTTGTAGCGTTTCCGGTCTTGATAGCAGCTGCTGTAACCGTCGCGTCGCACCATGCGTCCCCGTACTTCATCTTATAGCCGGCCGGCCATGGAGTTACAGAGTTATAGATGTTGATGATGCTGTTCTGCTTACCGTTGATACGGCTGTATCCTTCCCACGCCTTGAAAGTTGTGACCATCGCCTGAGCGGTACCAGGTCTGGTGATATATGTCGTGAACGAGTTGATCGTTCCGGTGTGAGTCTTGTAGTAGATCGTGGTCGAGCCGGGAGCTACACCGGTGATAAGACCTTTGTTGTCTACCTTGGCAACATTATCATTGCCACTCCACCATCTGATGTATCTGGATGCCGCTTTGTCAGAGAAATTCAGATAAGTCTGCGCGCAGGATCCCTTCGCGATCGAAACGACATTGGCAGGATTGGTCAGACCTACCTCGTACACGTTCTTGTCTCTGCTCAGGGTTGTATTTGCGCCGGCCCATCCGGCAGGGCCGGAAACCATGATCTTACCGTCGACTTTCTTGTAAGCGATAATAGAGTATTTGTAGATCCTGTTGGCTGTTCTTGAAGTTTCATCAGTATATGCTGTGGCTCTTCTTGTTACCGTAGCAACATGTCTCCAGATATCATAGTCGCGGTCGCGTCTCAGAATAAAGTAACCGTCTATCTTGGAAGTATCGGATACCGGAGTCCATCTGAGTCTGACACTCCTCCACTGACCTGTTGCGTTGAGCTTGGTCGGGCTGCTTGACAGTCTCTTGTTGCTGATGACAGGCTCGTTGAAACGCACATCCAGACCTGCCATATACTGTTTCGTCGCAGTGGTATATTTCGTTGCTGCTGCGGCATATACTTCAGACGGAACTGCCATAGGGAGGACGAGCGCGGCTGCCAGCATAAGGCAGACAAGCAACCTTGCGGCTGCTCTCATGACTCGGATTCTCCCGCAGCTTTCTGTTCTGTGATTACTAAACATGACTCTTTCCTTTTCTGATAGTGAACTGCCGGCAGTGCTGCCGGCAGCATGGTCAACAAGTCTTTACATGAGTCATTCTATCACGCAAAAAGCACAAAAAATCTGAAGATACTTTAAGAAAGGGCTTTCTTAAAGAATATTAAAAAACCCGCATTTTCTGCGGGTTTGAGAGTCTGAGGCGCTGAATTGCAAGGCTCCGGAGCCTCCTAGCGGGCTGAGAGCTGTCTGTCAATCAAGTGCGGATCTGATGGTTTTCTCGATCTCCGCCGCGGCTTCTTTCTGCTCCGCTCTGCTCATCTGCTCAATGTGTACAAGAGGATGAACGGTGACTCTGACAGTAGCAGGCTGATAGGTTCCCTTCTCTTCAAAGAGCTTGTATCCTCCGTCGAGAGTGACCGGAAGGATAGGGACTTTGCCCTTTTCCGCGAACTTAAAAGCGCCCGGCTTGAACGGAGCCATCTCATGACACTGAGAACGCGTGCCTTCAGGGAAGATCACCAGGGAGAATCCGTTTTTGAGAAGCTCTGACACTTCTTTGAGCAGCTTGACAGCTTCCCGTCCGTCACCGCGGACAAGGAATACGGACCGGGTATATTCGATAGTTCTGGCGAGCATTCCGATCTTGCGCCATTCGTCCTTGGCTACATATCCCATCTGGCAGCGATCTTTGAACAGGTGAATCATAGCCAGGATATCTGCATAGCTCTGATGATTGGCATACACCATGAAAGCGCCTTCTTCCGGAATGTTTTCCTCACCCGTCACTTCAAACCTGACTTTGAGGCGCGGAGCTATGTGCTCGATCGCTTCTTTCTGGCCTTTGCGGATCTCTTCCCGTTCGGCTTCTAAGTCTCCTGCTTCGCGGAGACGCTTCAGCTGCGGAATATGTCTGTTGAATTTGCGCAGACCGACGATTACATCAATCAGCTTGGGAATCGAAGTAAAAGGATTCATAATGTACCTCCTGTGATCACGATCAAAAGTATTATAGCATGAGGAAGCAGGTTTAAAGTATAATATATTTATGATGAATGGAGGATTGAAGATATGAAAACACTTCTTACCGGAGGTGCCGGATATATAGGTTCACACACTGCTGTCGCGATGCTTGACGCAGGACACGACGTAGCAGTTGCAGATAACTATTACAACAGTTCGCCTGAAGCGATCAGGAGAGTAGAGGAGATCACAGGCCGCAAGGTGAGTCTCTATGAGGCGGATGTTGCTGACCGAAGCAGGATGATGGAGATACTCCGCGCGGAGATGCCGGACTGCATAATCCATTTTGCCGGACTCAAGGCAGTCGGCGAGTCAGTCGCTATGCCGGTCGAGTATTACAGAAACAATATCGATACCACCCTGACCCTGCTCGAGTGCATGAAAGAACTGGGACTGACCAATATCGTTTTCTCGAGCTCCGCGACTGTCTACGGCGAGGACAACATACCTCCGTTCACAGAGAACATGCCAAAAGGCGTCTGCACCAATCCGTACGGATGGACAAAATGGATGCAGGAGCAGATCCTCAGAGACGCGTGGTTTGCCGGCGCAGGCTCAGAGAAAGAGCTGTCTGTTGTACTGCTCAGGTATTTCAATCCGGTCGGCGCTCATGAGAGCGGGCTGATCGGCGAAGACCCGCAGGGGATCCCTAACAATCTGATGCCGTACATCTCCCAGGTCGCAGTCGGCAGGAGAGATCATCTGACTGTTTTCGGCGATGACTATGATACGCCGGACGGAACCTGCAGACGCGATTACATTCATGTGATGGATCTGGCGGAAGGCCACGTCAGGGCAGCAGAGTACTCTCTCGGCAACAGAGGCACCGAGGTATTCAATCTCGGCACAGGCAATCCATACAGCGTCCTGGATATGGTCAATGCTTTCGGGAAAGCGTGCGGTCATCCGGTAAAATACGAGATCGGACCAAGGCGCGCAGGTGACGTGCAGGACAGCTGGGCCAATGCTGACAAAGCGAAGGAGGTCCTCGGCTGGGAAGCAAAGCGCGGTATAGACGAGATCTGCCGTGACGCGTGGAAATGGCAGAGCGGCAACCCGCAGGGATACGGTGAGTAGACGAGAATGGCCGCGTTTCCGGACGGAATGGCGGCAGATACAGGAGAGTTCAGAACATGAGATTTGTGATACAGAGGGTGCAGAAGGCATCTGTAACAGTTGAAAATGAAGTGATCGGCAAGATCGGCAGAGGATATATGGTGCTGATCGGAGTATGCGATGCTGACGATGAGGCCGTCGCGGACAAGATGGTCGACAAGATGATCAAGCTGCGTATCAACGAAGACGAGCAGGGGAAGACCAACCTGTCTCTGGCAGACGTCGGAGGCGGACTGCTTCTGATCTCGCAGTTCACTCTGTATGCCAACTGCAAGAAAGGCAACAGACCTTCCTTCGTGGAGGCGGGCTCGCCTGATAAGGCCAATGCTCTCTACGAATATATAATAGACCGCTGCAGGAAGAGCGTACCTGTAGTTGAGAAAGGCTCCTTCGGAGCGCACATGGAAGTGTCGCTCGTCAACGACGGACCGTTCACGATAGTTCTCGACTCAGACCGCCTGTAACCATGATCAGAGGTGAGTGATATGAAGCGATATATTTCAAAATACCTGGTGGTCATCCTGACGCTTGTGATGATCCTTACACCTGCTCTGGCAGTCTACGCTGACGGGGACACAGAGGGAGAAGAAAGCGGTCCGGCAGTGAAAGAACTGACGGCAGTATCCGGCGTTGCTGCGGAAGAGGCGGCAGAACTGGAAACTGCCGGCGACAGAGCCGTTGCGGAAGAGCCTGCTGCGGAGACCTTCACCGTTAAGTGGATGCTTCAGGATGATGATGAAGAACCGGTAGAGACTGATGAGGGAGTGGAGTCCGGGACGGCTCCGTCCTACGACGGTGAGGAGCCGGTAAGAGAAGCGGACGATGATTTTACATATGAATTCATCGGATGGGCAGATGAGCCTGGCCAGGATACCGGAGTCACAGCAGAGGAACTTCCTGCGGTAACGGAGGATGCCGTTTACTATGCTGTTTTCAGAGCGGTACCGGTCGAAACACCCGATGAGAGTGAACCGGAGGGCGCAGAAGAACCGGATGGAGAAAACGGCGGTGAAAACACTGCAGAAGAACAGCCTGAGGAAGCCGGTCAGGAAAGCGCTCCGGCAGCACCGGCTGAAGAAAGCGTACCTCTGAGAGCTCCGGCAGCCACATACTTCACGGTCACTTTCACCGACGGGCTTGGGAAGACACTTAAAACACAGAGGGTAGAAAGCGGCAAGGCAGCTACAGCGCCGGCAGCGCCTACGCGTAAGGGATATGACTTCAAAGGCTGGGACAAGATCTTCAGCAATGTCACATCCAATCTGACTGTTAACGCTAAGTGGGACACTCATGTGCACAAGTACGGCGCGTGGACGGTAACCGTACAGCCGAATTACTTCAAGACGGGCAGCAGGACACGTAAGTGCAGCTGCGGTCAGACGCAGACTGAGACGATGCCGAAACTCGTTGCCAAAAACAGATGGATCGGCTACGGCGGCAAGCTCTACTATTTTGACGGCAATGGCAAGGTGTACAGAGGGTGGCACAAGATGGTCCCGATCAAGTCCACCAGAGAACAGTGGTGCTATTTCAACAGGAACACCGGTGCTTTCGTCAAGGGCATCGTCAATACGACCAAGAATAAATGGGTCGAGGCAGACGGATACAGGTTCTATTTCTACTACGCCATGAGACCGATCGGCGCAGGCTGGCAGGTCATCAATGGCAGAGTGTATTACATGGACAACTGGGATGCCGCGATGACCGGAACCTTCAAAGCCAAGGACGGCAAGACATATAAGGCAAACAGTGACGGTACGATATGGGGGATGCCGTACTACATCCACAAATACAAGACGTTCATTCTGATCGATAAGTCAGATCAGACCCTGTATTACTACGAAGATATGCAGTTCAATATGGCGGCCGGCGTCGTTACAGGACTCAAAGGCGTGTATGACACTCCGAGAGGCACCTATTACCTTAGGAACAAGCTCAGGAACATATACCTCACCGGACCGACCTGGAGATCATATGTCAATTACTGGATGGCATTCATAGGCTCATCGTACGGCATACACGACGCGACCTGGAGATCCGGCTGGGAATTCGATGACCGCGATGTATATAAGTATGACGGATCCCACGGATGCGTCAACATGAGTCTGTCGGAAGCTTCCAAGCTGTACTACAGGGTCAGTATAGGAACAACGGTCATCGTACAGGAATAGGCAGGACCGGAATATGATATACGCAGCAGTTCTGGCAGGCGGCACAGGGACCCGCATGGGAGCGGATAAGCCAAAACAGTTTCTGGAGTTCGCCGGACGGCCGGTCATTATACATACAACAGAACACTTTCTCAGGCATGAACAGATCGACAGAGTCATCGTGGTCACGCCTGAGATATGGTGCGGATATACAGAACAGTTGATGGAGGAATACTTCGGAGACAGCGGGATCATCGTAGTTGCCGGAGGAGAAACGAGAAACGAGACTCTCATGAACGCGATTGCCGCGATCGAGGCAGAAGGCGGTCTTGACGATGACACGGTCATCGTAACTCACGACGCGGTCAGGCCTTTTGTCACTGAGGAAATGATCAGCGGGAACATTCTGGCGGCACAGGAGACCGGAGCGTGCGAGACGGCCTTTCCTTCAACGGACACGATCCTCGAGACGGATGACGGCAGGCTGGTCAAAAGCGTGCCTGACCGGTCGCGGCTGTGGATGGTCCAGACCCCGCAGTCGTTCCGGGCGAAAAAGCTGAGAGAGCTGTACAGAAGTCTGACGGAGGAGGAGAAATCTGTTCTTACAGACGCGGCCAGGATATACGTCATGAAAGGCGAGCCTGTCGCTATCGTTATGGGCGACAGCAGCAATATCAAGATCACATATCCCGATGACATACAGATAGCAGAGTCGATCTGGAACAGACAGCATAAACAGGACTGACAGAGCAGACAGATTTCGGTCAGCAACAGAAATGCTTTGTGACCCGGTTGAACTGCCATACGTCGGAATAGGCGGTTCAGGGGGAATATGCACGTATTATTGAAAAAGCTGTGCAGCGCGCACAGCTTTTTTTATATACGTATTACGATTACCGTTACATTATCCCGGCCGCCGTTTTCTATGGCTGTTTCGACAAGTTTTGCCGTGTTCTCTGCCGGATCATCCGATTCGGAGAGGATCTCCCGGATCCGGTCTTCTTTCACCATATCCGTGGGCCCGTCGCTGCACAGCAGGAAGACATCTCCTTCAGCAAACGGGATACTATTGTGCGATGGGACCATCTGCACCTCTTCCGGATCCATGCCGACGAACTGCGTCAGCTGAGGCTTGACCCCGACGAACCCGAGAGCCGCAAGAGCCGCTTCAGTAGTATGATCCTCGGAGATCCGTGAAAGAGTGTCATTCCTGAGAAGGTAGCATCTGCTGTCACCTACGTTGCTGCACCATGCCCGGCCGGCATAGAAGAACAGCGATACGGCTGTCGTGCCCATATCATAGGCGTCGTACTCTATGCTGCCGTGGAATACAGCAATGTTCATGTCCGCATATAACATATCCAGCGAAGTAATGATCATCTCAGGATCATCTCCGCTGATAGTATCCAGTATCATATCGCGGAAAGCGTCAGCGGTATGCGCAGCGATATAGGATGCGTACTCACCGCACTGAGATCCGCCGACCCCGTCAAACACCGCAAAAAGGATGCCCTTGTCAGAGGTGTTTTCAGGTATTACAAAATCAGCGCGGAGTACACCTTCCGTGCCGTCACTTTCGGCATCGAGGTACTGCCCGTCGAAGTAAATATTGTCTTCGTTGTTGCCGCGGACTCTGCCGCGGTCGCTGCAGCATGCGGACCGCAGCTGCGTGGCGTTTTCGTGCATGGTTGTCTGTTTCATTACTTGCCTGGAGATCCTCCGTCGCGATATCTGATCAGCAATTAATAATATAACATACCGGGGAAGATGCAAGCATATATTTTGACATGTTTTCCGGAGCAAACAGATACTGCAGGATCCTCGGCTTTGTTCTGACACTGTCACTATAGCAGGCACCGGATGTAAAATTGTTTTTCAGACATTACAGTGTAACTATGATATTATATATACAAATAAAACAGGCAGGGCGGCTGCCTGTGGCAGGAGGACATACAGATAGCAGAGGCTAAAATGGATGCGGATCCCGGAAACTGACAGGAGAGAGATGCTCCTGCGTTTAACTTGTGCCTTTTAGAGGAACACCGCCTTATGATATACTTAAATGTGGTATATCTGACGGGAAGACAGAGATTATAAACAGAGAAAAACAAGAGAATATAAATATGAAGAAGACTAACGAAATACGCGCGGGCATCATCGGCGCAAGCAGTGAGTCACTGTACGCGATCGCCGAAGCCGGCAAAAAAGGAATAAAGACTATCGCTATAGACGGCAATCCCGCAGCGCCGGGACTTTCTCATGCTGATGAAGGCTATACTGTAGACCTCCGCGATACAGACGCAGTGTTTGATTTCTTTGACCGCAATCCGGTCGACTTCCTGCTGCCTGTACCGGTCGGCAGGATCCTTACAACAGCAGGAGCGGTCAACGACAGATACGGACTTCCGGGAGTAAGCCAGAGAGCCGCTTCACTCGCTACAGACAAGTGGGAGTTCCACACGACTCTTGCCGCGGAAGGTCTCCGTAACGCTCAGGCATTCCTCTTCAATAAGAAGGAAGAGATAGGTAATATCAGCGGAATGGACTTCCCGGTCGTCGTGAAGCCGAGATTCGGATCCGGAAGCCGCGCAGTCAAGGTATACAGATCTTTTGCGGATCTGGAAGCGGATATGGCGGATGCCGCAGAGCTCGACGAGGACTATATCGCAGAGTCCTGCAAGCCGGGCACTGAATACGGCGTCGACGCGTTCATCACGGACGGAACATTCAGGATGATCCTGCTCAGAGAGAAGATCATCACGCCGGAACCATACAGACAGTGTGTGGGGTATTTTGCGCTGGAGAAGAATGCTTCAACAGAAGCCCTGTTCAGCAGGGTCAACGATCTTCTGTCAGCAGCGGTTAAGCTGCTCGGTCTGGATAACTGTCTGCTGCACGCGGATATCATGGATGACGGCAATGAAGCATTCATCATTGAGCTGTCACCGAGACCATCCGGTCATTATCTTCACAATTATTTCACGAGATACGCTACCGGGTTTGATATGCTTTCAGAGTACATAGCTTATGCGACAGCCGTTTCATCCGGCGCAAGCTATGATGTCAGCTATACATATAATGCTGAAAACATGATGATAAGGTATTTCGATCTGCTCGAAGGAGTCGTCGAGAGTCTTCCTGATAAGACAGAGATAGAGAGCATGGATAATGTGCTCTGCTACAACTGCTACATGAAAGAAGGAGACAGACTTGGAAAAGTCATCGATGGCGGTTCTGTCATGGGCAGAGGTTTCTATGTAATAAAAGCTCCGTCAATCGCTGAAGCGATGAAGATCAGCAGAGAGATCGAGAGCAAAATCATTATAAAGGAGTGTTAACAATTAAAATGGAAAATCATCTGCTACCAATTATTCATTTCACTGAAGAAGTAATGTCCCGCGGTGAGGGAAGCTACGTCTACGACACAGAGGGCAAGAAGTATCTGGACCTCAATTCCGGACAGTTCTGTGTAGCCCTCGGTCATTCCAACGAAGAGATCATGGAGAAGATCTTCGATAAGGCGAGAAAGATCGTCCACACCGCATCCAATATATATACAGATGAAGTCGCGGAGTGCTCCAACAAGCTCAATGAGCTCAGCGGAGACATGGACGCCTACAGTATTCTCCTGAGCACAGGCTCCGAGGCTGTAGAGTTCTGCATGAGGTTCTCAAAGTTCCTCAAGGGCAGAGAGGGCGTCGTCTGTTTTGACAGAGGATATCACGGCCTTACACTCGGATCACAGACGATCACTTTCGGAGGCAAGTTTGCCAAGCCGCATATCGACAAGATCGCGACGGTGAACGTACCTGTAACAGAGGAAGAAGCAGAAGAGTCTGCAGAGGCACTCAGAAAACTGCTCGAAACAGGCGAGTACGCGTCGGTAGTAGTAGAACCGATCGTATCCGTAGGCGGAATGCTCTATCCTCCGCAGAAATGGTTCGATCTGCTTCGCAAAGTGTGCGACGATAACGACACCCTGCTCATATTCGACGAGAGCCAGACGGGCTTCGGAAGGACCGGAGAATGGTTCGCCTATCAGGAATTCCATACCGTTCCTGATATGGTCGTGCTCGCGAAGAGCGTAGGCCTCGGCTTCCCGGTGTCTGTCGCTATGTTCAGAAAAGAGCTCGTTCCTGATGAAACTTACCGCATGTCACACTACAGCTCACATCAGAACGATTCTTTCGCGGCATCCATCATCAACACTGCAATTGACTACATCGAGAAGAATGATGTGCTTGCAGGCATCAGAGTCAAGGGAGATTACTTCCTGAAGAAGCTTCAGGAGCTTGAGCAGAAGAATGAGCACATCAGAGACGCCAGAGGCCACGGCCTGATGCTCGGATGCGAACTGTATTATGACGGCGTAGAAGACTACAGACCACTGTATGGCAAACTGTATGACCGCATGATGAAGAACGGCGTCATCATCCAGGGAACCAACGGCGGACACACGCTCAGGTTCCTGCCTGACTATCTGCTGGATGAGAAGGATATAGATTTTGCCTGCGATACGCTCGACAGAGTGCTCAATGAACTCCAGGGAGAATAGAAAATGAACGATTTTGTCTATCATATACCTACCAAAATGTATTTCGGCAGGGACTGCCTCGGCAAGCTCAGCAATGAGATGAAGGGCAGCGGCAGCCGCGTGCTGATCGTATACGGCGGCGGATCCGTCAGGAGAACGGGACTGCTTGACAGGATCAAAGACTATCTGAAAGACGATTTCACGGTCTTCGAACTGGCAGGCATCGAACCTAACCCTAAGATCGGATCGATCCGCAGAGGAGCGGATCTGTGTAAGGCGGAGAACATCGATATCGTCCTCGCTGTCGGAGGCGGATCTGTGATCGATGCTTCCAAGGCGATCGCGGCAGGAGCCTGCGTCGATTTTGACCCGTGGGAATTCTACGGTGGTCCGCGCAGACCTATCGAGAAAGCGCTTCCTCTGTATACTGTAGTTACGATGGCATCGACAGGATCGGAGATGACCTGCGGAGCTGTCATAAGCAATGACGAGACCTGCGAGAAGCTCGGCAGAGGAGGGTTTCCGGTTTTCCCGAGAGCGTCATTCCTCGATCCGCAGCTCACGTTCTCGGTCCCTCGTTTCCAGACAGCTGCCGGAGCGGCAGACATACTGTCGCACGTGATGGAGAGCTATTTCAAGAAGGATGTAGACTTCTTCATGCTCGACAGGATGATGGAAGCGGTGATGAAGACGGTCGTCGCCAACGCGAAGATCGTGCTTGAAGAGCCGGAGAACTATGAAGCCAGAGGCAATCTGATGTGGGCGGCGTCATGGGCGATCAACGGCCTGTTCGGCGGCGGCTCGCGCCAGGTGTGGAGCTGTCATCCGATAGAGCATGAGCTTTCGGCACGATACGATATGACACACGGACTCGGTCTGGCGATCATCACACCTAGATGGATGAGATACTGCATGAAGACCGATCCTGATACGAAGCAGAAATTCAGGGAATTCGGCGCTGCGGTCTTCGGGACATCAGATGAAGACGAAGCGGTAGCGGCTCTTGAGAAATTCCTGTATGAAGATCTGGGTCTGGCATCTACTCTGAAGGATGCCGGAATAGAGAATACAGACGCGGCAGATATGGCAGCGTCCATATGCAAGAAGGGCAAAATCAATGGCTATCTGCCTCTTGACGAGAAAGCCGTCACAGAGATACTGGAAGCCTGCGTTTGAATAAGGAGGGACAGATGAACAAAATACCTTACGGAAAACAGTGCATTACTGAAGAAGACATCGCGAAAGTCGTTGAGGTGCTGAGATCAGAACTCATTACACAGGGTGAAGTTCTTCCTGAATTTGAGAAGACGATCGCTGAGTATCACGGCGCTAAGCACGGTGTGGCTTTTTCAAACGGAACAGCGGCTCTCCACGCAGCCTATGCAGTCCTCGGCACAAAGCCGGGAGATGAGATCCTCTCGTCGCCTATGACATTCGCGGCTTCCGTCAACGGCGGACTCTACTGCGGAGCGACACCTCGTTTTGTCGATATGGATCCTGCGACTAACTGCATGGATGTGAACAAGCTCAGAGACGCGGTGACAGACAAGACTAAAGTGATCACACCGATCTCATACGCGGGATACCCGGTAGATCTGAAAGCGATCCATGAAGTCGCTGCAGAAAAAGGCTGCCATGTGATCCATGACGCGTGCCACGCGATCGGCAGCAGAAGAGACGGCACTTTCGGAATGGAATATGTGGATATGGCGATCCTGTCATTCCATCCTGTCAAGCATGTCACAACGGGAGAAGGCGGCATGGTCCTCACCAACAGTGACGAACTGGACGCTAAGCTCAGACTGTTCAGAACGCACGGGATCACCAGAGATCCGGGCAGCCTCAGAAAAAACGACGGCCCGTGGTACTACGAGATGCAGAGCCTCGGATACAACTACAGAATGACAGATTTCCAGGCAGCTCTCGGACTCAGCCAGTTCTCGAGGATCAAAGAAAACCTCGCGAACAGAAACGCTATCGCAGCCAGATATCACGAAGGACTCAAGGACTGTGATTTCCTGGAACTTCCGCCGCAGCTCGGATTCGACGCAGAGGGCGGGACCGTTCACGCTTATCACCTGTTCACAGTCAGATGCTGCTCATCTGAAGTACGCAAGGCACTTCACGCATACCTGCGCGAGAATAAGATCTTCGCCCAGATCCACTATGTACCTGTACATATGCATCCGTATTATATGGACAACTTCGGGTTCAAAGAAGGAGACTTCCCTGAGGCAGAGGCTTTCTACTCAGGAGAGATCAGCCTGCCGATGTATCACAGCATGACAGAGGAAGAGCAGAATTTCGTAATAGAGACTATCAGAAAGTTCAATAAATAAGTTACTCATAATCACTAATTACTAATACATGGAGGAAACACAGTATGTTCGCAGACAAAACCATTCTTATCACTGGGGGAACAGGTTCATTCGGTAAGGCTTTCTCGGGAGAACTGATCGAGAAGTATAACTTCGGCAAGATCATCATCTTCTCAAGAGACGAGTTCAAGCAGGACCTGATGAAGAAAGACTTCACAGCCAAGTACGGCGCAGAAGCAATGAAGAAGTTCAGATTCTTCATCGGAGATATCAGGGACAAGGACAGACTTAAGCTGGCGTTCAAGGGAGTAGATATCGTTATCCACGCAGCTGCTATGAAGCAGGTACCTGCATGCGAGTACAACCCTACAGAAGCGATCAAGACCAACATCAACGGTGCTATGAACATCATCGACGCTGCTCTTGAGACAGGAGTTGAGAAAGTAGTCGCTCTGTCAACTGACAAGGCGGTAAACCCGATCAACCTCTACGGCGGCACAAAGCTGGTTTCCGATAAGCTCTTCGTTTCCGCTAACGCATATTCCGGCGGAAAAGGCACAAAGTTCGGCCTTGTAAGATACGGAAACGTATCCGGAAGCCGTGGATCAGTAATCCCGTTCTTCAAAGATCTCATCGATAAGGGATTCGATGAACTGCCTGTAACCGATGAGAGAATGACCAGATTCTGGATGACACTCGACAAGGCTGTCAAACTCGTTCTGATGGCAGTACAGGACATGACAGGCGGCGAGACCTTCGTATTCAAGAACCCTTCATACAAGGTAACAGACATCTGCAAGGCTATGGCTCCTGATGCCAAGATGAAGATCGTCGGTATCAGAGAGGGAGAGAAGATCCATGAAGTAATGATCACCAAGGATGACTCCAGATCGACATACGATTACGGTGATTACTACATCATCTATCCTAACTTCGAATGGTTCGACTTCAAGAAGTCCTTCAAGGAAGGCGGCAAACCGCTCGAGGACGGATTTGAATATAACTCCGGCAACAACACAGAATGGCTTTCCGTTGAGGATATCCACAATCTTCTCATAGAGTACAAGCTGATCTAGAGAGGCTATAGAAATGAAAACAGGATGTATCGTTCAGGCCAGGATGACCTCGAGCAGACTTCCGGGCAAGGTTCTGAGAACACTGGATTACACCAATAATATCAGTGTTCTCGGCAGCGTTGTCGAGAGACTCAGATCGGCAAAAATGCTCGATCATGTGGTCATTGCCTGCACAATCAACGCAGATGACGATCCGCTCGTTGAATATGCTGAAAGAGAAGGTCTCGCATATTACAGAGGAAGCGAGAATGACGTACTCGACCGTTTTTACAATGCGGCGACTAAGTACGGATACGACAATGTCGTGCGCATCACAAGCGACTGTCCTTTTCTCGATCCGTCAGTGATCGACGATCTGGTCACGCTTTTCCTCGAAGGCGATTATCAGTACGCAAGCAACTGCATAAGGAGAACCTATCCGCACGGACTCGACTGTGAGATCCTCACATATGACGTCCTCAAATGGATGCATGAGAACACTACAGATAAGTTCTACCGCGAGCACGTAACGAGTTATGTGACTCACCATCAGGATGAATTCAGAATAGGCAGTCTCGCCCTCGATGATGAGGACTACAGCAAGGTCAGGATAACGGTCGACACGATCAATGACTACACGCTGGCATGTGTCATCACTGATTTTATCAGAGACAAGCAGGACAGATATTCGTTCAGGACAGTGCTTGACTGTTTCCGTGAGCATCCATATATCAGCAATATCAATGCCGATATTATGCAGAAGAAGAAATACGATACTCCTGAAGAAGAGATCGCTGCCGCGGTCAAAATGCTCAGACTTCAGGAGATGGACCGCGCTGCTGCGATACTGGAGAAGAACAATTGAAAATGGTAATTTTTACTGAAGCCGGATTTGAATACGGCTTCGGTCATTTCTACAGAATGTCAGGGATCTGCGAGCGGGCTATCAGAACAGGCAACACAGCAGAGATGATTTTGCGTGCGGATGAAGCGGCGAAGTCCAATCTGAAGCGCGATTATGTGATATTTGCCGACTGGAAGGACCCTGATGAGTATAAGAAGATCCTCGGGCCTGACGTCACACTCGTGATCGATTCGTATCATGTGGATATCGGCGAGCTTGAGAACTTCAGAGCACTCTGCAGGGATATGGTAGTCATCGATGACAACATCAGGCTTGACTATCACGGTATGAAGATCCTCAACCCGAATTTCTTCGCTGTCTGGCTTGACTATCCGGCGGACAGGGGAAACACGGTCTTTGTAGGAAAAGACTGCACTCTTCTGAGAGACGAGTTTGTTATGAAAGAAGACAGGACTGCCGCGCGCGAAGTGTCGGACATCCTGATAACGATGGGCGGGACGGACCCGAAGGGCCTGACTCCCGGCCTTATTGAGGCTGTCAGAGAAGTTTCAGCTGACGCGAAACTCCATGTCGTGTGTACCAACGCATATCCGGATCTTGACAGGATCCGGTCAATGCTCTCAGAACATGACAAGCTGTATATCAATATCGCGGCTGAGGACATGTGCGGCCTCATGAAGAAGTGCGATTTCGCGATCGCTTCTGCCGGCGGCACGACCAACGAGCTCATCAAAATGCAGTGCCCTGCAATTCTGGTCGTCGTAGCTGATAACCAGCTGCTCAATACGAGATTCCTGTCGGAGAACGGGTTCGTTGAATCTATATACGGAGAGGACATGAGTGTCATCAGAGAGATGTTCTCGTATGAGAAGAGAGCAGCGATGATGGACAAGCTGAGAACATTCCGCTCAGACAGGTCAGGCAAGGACCTGCTGTGCGAGATCGCATTCGGAGGTAGCAATGAGTAACAGAGCAATGATAGTCGCAGAGATCTCGGCTAATCACGGCCATGATATAGAGATCGTCAAGAAGTCTATCCTTAAGGCAAAAGAGATGGGCTGTGATGCCGCGAAGATCCAGTCTTATACTCCGGATACCATCACCCTTGACTGCGACAATGAGTATTTCCAGATCAACACCGGCACCCTGTGGGACGGGACGACACTGTACAAACTGTACAGTGAAGCTTTTATGCCGTGGGAATGGCACGAAGAGCTGTACGAATACGCGAGAAGCATAGATTTCATGCTCTTCTCCACTCCTTTTGACAAAACTGCCGTCGATCTTCTTGAGAAATGCGGCAACCCGGTATACAAGATCGCATCCTTCGAGATCACCGATATTCCGCTGATCAGATACGCTGCCGCGTGCGGCAAGCCGATGATCATTTCGACAGGCATCGCGACGGAAGATGAGATCAGGGATGCCGTTCAGGCATGCCATGACGCCGGCAATGACGATGTCTGCCTGCTGAAATGCACATCCGAATATCCCGCGAAGCTCGAGGACGCCAACCTTAACACCATGCTTGACATGAAGTCGAGATTCGGGACCAAGGTCGGACTGTCAGACCACACGATGGGAGACGATGTCGCCGTTGCCGCGACCGCAATGGGCGCCGCGGTAATAGAGAAGCATTTTATCCTCGACCGTGAGATCGGCGGTCCTGACGCCTCGTTCTCAATGACTCCGGATCAGTTCAGAACGATGATCGACAGAGTCAGACTTGTAGAGAAGATCTGCGGAGAGGTGACATACGAGATCACTCCGAAGAAACAGAACAGCCGCAAGTACGCAAGATCTCTGTTCGTCGCGCAGGATGTAAAAGCAGGAGACGTCATCACCGAGGATAACGTCAGAAGCGTCAGACCTTCCAACGGACTTGCGCCGAAGGAAATGGACAAAGTCCTCGGCAGAAAGTTCAGCACAGACACAGAGGCGGGCACACCGCTGTCGTGGGATATTATCGAGTAAGGGTACAGATGAAGAAAAAGCCGGGCGGACGCTTATTATCGAATATAAAGGAACATCTGATCAATTCAGAGATCTATCATGCCTATTACAAGCTCCCGATCAGAGAGGATCTGGTTTTCGTTGAGTCGAGAAACGGCAAAGACTTTGCCGGCAATATCCTGAGGCTGGCCGTCGAGATCAATGAGCGCTACGGCGGCAGATATAAGATCTGTACCGCGGCAGTTCCCGGCTGCATGGATCACATCCGCCAGATACTCAGCTGCTGCGGGCTCGGCAATGTTCAGATCTGTGAATACGACAGCAAGCAGCACATACAGATGCTTGAAACAGCCGCGTATCTGATCAACGATACAACGTTCCCTTTCCGGTATGTCAAGAGAGACGGCCAGATCTACCTGAACACATGGCACGGCACTCCTTACAAGAAGATGGGGAATGACAAACACGAGGGCAGGCACCTGATCGACAATATACAGCGCAACCTGATGCAGGCGGACTACCTGCTGTTCCCGAGCAGATACTGCGAAGTGAGGATGACAGAAGCCCACTGCATACAGGATATGTATCCGGGCACCGTTCTGGAGGAAGGATATCCGAGGAACACTGTTTTCTTTGATCCGGAAGCCGCTGCGAGAGTGAAAGAGGCTTATCATCTGGAAGGCAAGCGTGTTTATGTCTATATGCCTACCTTCAGAGAGCAGAGTTCCCCGCAGCAGGACGGCAGGCCGGGCACAGATCTGTCAGAGATCATGAGAGAAACAGATGATCAGCTGAATGAAGATGAGATCCTGTTCGTCAAGCTCCACCCTCTGGCAGCAACACAGATCGATCTGAGTTCCTACAGTCACATCAGACAATTCCCGGAAGATATCGAACCGTATGAGTTCCTGACCGCGTGCACCTGTCTTGTCACAGACTACTCAAGTGTGTTCTATGATTTTGCCAATTCAGGCCGCAAGATCGTCAGATTCATCTATGATGAAGATGATTACTCTTCCAGCAGGGGTCTGTATGATCAGCCTGTCGCGATACCTTACCCGGCAGTCTCTTCAGTCAGCGACCTGATAGGAGAACTCAGGAGCGGCATTGACTACGATGACAGAGATTTTCTTGCGTGCTATTGTACTTACGACAATGCGGCAGCCACAGAGAAAATCGTCAGACATATTTTTGAAAAGGCAGGTACCTGCAGAGAGCACAGGATCTATACAGAAAAGGAGAGAGTCCTGGTATATTCGGGAGATCTTGCCGGCGAACCTCTGAAAGGGTTCCTCAGCAGCATACAGAACGAGCCTGAAGACGGGACGGATTACTATATCTGCTTTTCAAGAGTTGCCCTGCGCAGGAAAAGCAATGCCGGGAATCTGGGCAATCTGCCTGTAGGACTGCCGGTATACGGGATCAACGGAAAGCTGTTCCTGACCCTGCCGGAATACCTGGCAAAAAGATCATCCGGAAGCGGAAAGTCAGCAAACAGGAAGAAAGAACAGTATCTGCGCCGTGAATTCAGAAGATCTTTCCTGAATACCGACTTCAGCAAATTCATATATCTGTCAGGGGATAACAGCAGCATTACTGAGGTGATGCAGTGTGCAGGCGTTGAGATCATCACACGCTGACGCTGCCCGGTTACTGAAATGCAAGACACAAACAAGACCGCCAAAAGAGAATACTTCTTCGAGCCTGCGTTCGCGGGGACAGACAGATGCATTCTGTTCTCTGCCAATGACGGTTTTATCGCGCCTCTCGCTGTTATGATAAAATCCATAGCCGATCATATGTCAGAAGACAGGTGCTATGATATCGTGATCATGCACCGCGATATCACCGGAGAGCATCAGGCTATGGTGACCGAAATGGCGGAGGGTACAGACAATCTTGCCATAAGATTTCTGGATCTGACGGAATATACGGCCGGGATCAACTTCTATACCGCCAACCGCGAGACCCTGACAGAGGAAACTTATTACAGACTGTATGCGCCGTGGGTCCTGAGCAAAGAATACAGATTCGCTCTGTATCTGGACGCGGATATGCTCGTCAGACGGGATGTAGGAGAACTGCTCTATCTGGATATCGGAGACAGCTACATCGCCGCGCTCCGTGACTACTGGGGTATATGCAGCGTCTACAAGCCGGGAAGCGATTTCGCCGAGTACAGAAAGTCAATAGGACTGACAGCCCTTGACGACTATATCATCGCGGGGACGATTCTGTTCAACCTCGAGCAGTTCAGAAAGCTCTTCAGCCTCGAAGGTATCCTTAAGCTGGCGACAGATACTAACTGGAGACAGCACGATCAGGACGTAGTCAACATCCTGTGCGCGGGACATATTCATTATATCGGCCCTGAATGGGGCATGGTCACGGATTACGGCGACAATATGTACCTTCCGGACTATCTCAGAAAAGACCTTATGATCAGCCCGGACGAGGTGGCCATCGTACACTATGCAGGAAGCCGCAAACCGTGGCACAGGATGATACATCCATATGGCGCTGACTTCTGGAGGACCGCGGAGACGACGGAATTTTTCCCTGAGCTTTTCCGGAAGATCGTGAAGACCGACATAAGAGTCATGGCCGCAAGAGCGCTTGCTCCGGAAGCTATCCGAGTGAAGGAAGAGACAGACGAAAACGGAAGCGTCACATATTCGAGAGTCTGGGGGGATATCCCACTTGGAGAGCTCGGGCAGGATTACTGCAGGATCCGCGATATCGGTCTTTCCGGCGGGAAGCTGCGCATCGAAGGGACCGCCAGATATTACTGGACTCCGGACGGCGAGACTCCGGACATCTGTATCCAGGCAGGAAACAGGACATTCGAACTTGAGAGAGAGACCTGCGATGTCATGAAGGAAGAAGGCGACTACGCCTATACCGAGATCCGGTTCCATGGATCTCTTGATGTCACAGACGGTCTCACCGGCAGGAAGATCAGACTGGTCAGCACGATAGGCGACAGAGCGATACCGGTCAGAAAGATCACATACGGCAGGCTCTCCGGGCTGAACAGAAAGCAGAGGCACGACTATATCTGCCGCAGAGGTTTTGCGCTGAGAGTATTCAAAGATCACTTCAGGATCGTCCGCTGCTCCTACGCGAAGCGGTGGAAGCTGGAGATCAGGAATATAGGAGAGATCGTTTTCTCTAAGAAACCATATCGCCTGAAGGGTATTCTGTACAGACTGCTCAGTCTGTTCTGGAAGACAGATCCGACCCGTGAGATCTGGCTCGTGTCAGACCGTCTTGCAGAGGCGGGAGACAACGGCGAAGCGTTCTATGAATATCTGCAGAAAGAGCATGCCGGACAGAAGTGTTACTTCGTGATCGACGGAAACTGCAGCGACGCAAAGAGGCTCAGAGGAAAAGGGTTCGCGCTGGTGCAGCCGGGATCATTCAGGCACAGGATGCTTCTTCTGAAAGCGCGTAAGATCATAGCGTCACAGACAGATATGATCTTCAGGAACCCGTGGTATCAGGACGAGCGCGCGACTGAGATTCTCAGAAGTCTGATCTTCACTACAGAATTCGTCTTCCTGCAGAGCGGTGTACTGCTCTCAGACTGCTCAAAATGGCTGTCCAAGGACGAACAGAACATTTCTGCGTTCATCGTTTCCTCAGAGCAGGAGCGGGATGATCTGCTCGGGGAATCCTACGGATATCCGGAGGAGGATATCCTTCTGACCGGTCTTCCGAAGTGGGACAAGCTCAGCGACAGCAGCGAAAAGATCATCTGCATTATGCCTACCTGGCGGAGATACCTTGTGACAGGACAGGATCAGGAAAACGGCAGATGGAAGCTGACCGATGATTTTGCTTCAAGCAGGTACGCGGGATTCTTCAGGGAACTGGCAGGTGACCGGCAGCTTCTCGATGAAGCGGATAGCCTTGGATATAAGATCTGGTTCAGGGTACATCCTTCCTTCAGCGAAGAGGCGGCGGCAGCCTTCGGGCTTCCTGATACTGTTGAGATCAAAGGCGGTGACATGCCATATGAAGAGATCGTCAGCAGGAGCGCACTGCTCGTGACTGACTACTCATCCGCTGCGTGTGACTTCGCGGTCCTTCATAAACCGGTGATATACGCGCAGTTTGACAGAGAAGAATTCTTCTCCGGAAAACACATGGTTTCATGCGGAACGTATGATTATGAGACCGATGGATTCGGGGAAGTCGAATATACGGAAGAGGACCTGGCCGGCAGGATCATAGAATATATGCGTTCGGGCTGCAGACAGAAAGAAGAATACCGTAGAAGGGCTGATGAGCGGCTCAGATATAACGACAGGAGCAACTGTTCAAGGATCTATTCAGAAATACAATAAACAGGGGAGCGGAGCACAGATGGGTTTATTACAGAAACTTAGGCAGAGCGCAAGAAACAAGAGAAATGAGAAGACAATTGCCAGGATCATGAAGAACCTGTCGGTATTGTCTGCTCTTGATGACGAAAAGGAATGTCTTCCTTACGAACAGCAGGTCATGGATGACATCCTGAGTCTGACCAAAGACAAAGAGAAGAATAATGTAATAGTGCAGCCTCTGCACCTGTATTTCATGACGCTGTATCCGAAGGTGAGACTGTCTCTGGATGAGACCGCGGAAAACAAGTCCATAGAGCTGTTCACGGATGCTTTTATTGCTCATCCTAAGCTGATCAGAAACCGTTTCTACTATATAGATCTCCAGAAAGTGATACTGATGCTCATTCTTGCCAATCTGAGCATCCATAACGTGCAGCACGCGCACAGGCTTCTCAACAAGTACTACATCATTTTCAGGGAAACCTATAAGGCGAGAATGTATGTGCAGATCCTGATCTCAAGCTGCGGAAAGCTGCCTGTCAGCAGGATCGAATCGCTCTTCGCGTCATGCGAGAAAGCATATGAAACAGAATGTTCGACAGCTAACAACAAAGCAGACTTTCTGTACAATCTGTACGTGATCAGCAGCAGGACCGGCATTGAAAACCCTGCGTTCGGCGCACTTCTGGATGATATCTGCGAGAGATATCAGGGAAGCGCGGAACCTCTTGTAATGAGACTCTTCAGAGAATTCTGCTACACCAATGAGCATATCGACAGAGTACGCTCATGGCTTGACTCTCTGGGAGAGAATGTAATCAACGGCCCTCATGCCTATGATATCGAGACCGTAAGACTCCTGTGCGAGGGAAGAGAACAGAAAGCAGAGAAAGTTGTCAGGAGAGCCCTCGGAAAAGGACCTGACGAGAGTGCTGTCGGTTACAGGATCAGCATGATCAAACAGCACCTTGCTGACAAAGAGTATGATCTGACCACTCTGCTCGCGGAGATCGATGAAGCAGTAGAGTATTACAGATCTATGGCCGCGAAGGCGGAATCTCTTGAGGACAGACTGATAGCCAACAAGGATGTCTACACTCTGCTCCTGATGAGACCGTCAGTGGAATACTGGAGAGATTACAAAGTCAACTATGATAAAGTGGTTCCGTCAGAGACAGAGCGTGTCGATGACGCGGTATTCATTTTCGTCAATGAGCATTCGCTGGTGAACGGAGCGGTTACATTCCCGTTCCTTCTTGAAGCGAAGAGAAGGGGAATACCGAGCTACGCGTTTTCTCCGAAGATCCATCTTGAGTCATGCGGTCCGGAGGATGATTTTTACGAACTGTACGGCTGGTGGAATGACGGTCTGGATACGATGTATTTCCAGGACAACGATATTTCCGGTACAGAGATCGACATACCCGGCAAGAAGATCATCTGCAGAGGTATGAATATCTATCAGCCTATATTCGAGATCGTCTCCAGATATCAGTTCACTTATAATTATAATTATGATACTGATGCCTGGGCGAGATATAAGACCGATTCGCTGATCAGGGTCTACAACGCGTTCTTCAGATACGCGGAAGAGGTCGAGAAGTGGGCTGTGAAGAATAATAAGAGAGTATTCTTCATATCCAATGCTCCTCACATCCATTACGCGGCGGCGTTCCGCATATACTGTGAAGAGAAAGGCTTCCAAAACGGACTGAATTATATCTGCACATCCCCGGGATATGATAACTATTTCCTGAACGCGTCTGATCCGCGCTCGGAAACGACTACCGCGCTCAATCTGACGCGCAACCTGAATGCAAGGAATTCATTCCTCGGCACAGCGGAAGGATTTGAGCGGTATTACGAAAATAATAAGTGGCGTCTTCCGGAGATACGCCAGAAGATGCAGAAGCACCTGGAAGCTCAGCGCGGCAGAGACAGACTGAGAGTTCTCTACGAGGCAAAACAGGACACGCTTGAGCGGATCAGGAAGGCAAAGGAAGAAGGGAAGACGATCATCCTTCTCAACGGCAAGGTCATAATAGATCTGGCGGTAAAGTACACGCAGGGCTGTGTTCATTCGGATATGCGCGAATGGATCACGCACGCTGTGGATTTTGCCAACAGAAACAGCGACAGAGTCCTGCTGCTCATCAAACCTCATCCGCATGAGAACAGAGTGGATCTTACGCTTACCTCTGAAAAGATCGATGACCTGAGATCGCTGATCGATACCGAGATGGGAGAGAGTGTGATCTATCTTGATAATGATATGTTCACCAATTCGGAACTCACGCCATACATGGATGTAGGACTTGTCTGGAACGGAACGAGCTCACTGGAATTTACCGCTCAGGGCAAAAAAGTTCTTGTAGCCGACGTGTGGGGGCATTATGATTATCCGATAGGGTTCGTATTCCCGAAGACACTTGAAGAATACGAAAGCTATATGCTGGATCCGTCTCTTATAGAAGAACGGGAAGATATCAGCGACAGGGCGATCACTTTCCTTGAATACATGGGAAGTGACGATGTCAGGATACGCAATCTGTATTCACAGACGACACTGATGAACTTCCACCAGTTCGATTCATCTATTGACGCAGATGCAGTAGATGAGTTTGTCAGAAACGGAAATGAACATCTGAAACAGAAATTCGACGAACTGATTTAGACACTGCAGCAAAGGGGCCGGTACAATGAAATCATTAGTAGCAATGACTTATTATCAGCTGATGCACTCGATCGCGTTAGCTCTGACGTTTGAGGAAAAGCCGAATCTGTATTTCTCAATGGATTTTCTCAACCCGGACGAGGTCCTGCTGGAGAGAATCGCTGATACGGGTGTTTTCAACGAAGTCAGAGGAATCACCTGGCGAGGGGAATTCCCGGAATTAGTCAAGGAACTCCGAAAGACATACGACATGGAAGAGGACGAGATCGACGCGCTGGGTTCATCGCTTTTCGAGAAGTATCTTGAGCCGCAGTATGAGGAGGACTTCGAGAACGCAGACAAAAGCGACGAGATCTTCGTATATAACGATTTCCAGTATCACTATTACTATATCTGCAAGCATTTTGACAATATAGTCGGAGTAGAGGACGGATATGCTTCTCTGCAGCAGCAGATCGGCATCCACAGGTTCAAAGGAGATAAAGAGAGACTGGAGCCTTTCATAGAGAAGGGCTATTATCCGGAACCGCTGTACAGACACGAAAAGGTCAGAAAAATCATCAGCAGCGTAGACTTTGAGGATCTTGATGACTACTACAGATCCAAGCTGTTCGTCTGGGACTACAAGGATATCGTCGCTCAGAATGAGGACAAGTTCAAGAAGGCTCTGCTGCAGATCTTTGATGTAGAGAAGATGGGAATCACCGGCAACAGTTCTCTGTATCTCGGACAGCCTCTCGACAGGTCAAGATACTGTAACGCCGTCGAGAACTACCTTCTGTGCAGGAAGATCATCAGGAATGAAAACGACGAAGGGCTTCAGGTATACTATAAGCCGCACCCGGCTGAGAGGAATGATCCGAGAATGTTCGGAAGCGAAAAGGCAAAAGTCCTTCCGAAGGACTTTCCTGTTGAAGTGTTCAACTACCGGGATGAGAAATTCGACAGACTTGTCACGTTCGGGTCGACCGGCGCTTCGATCGCTACCTGTGCCAAGGAATCCAAAGTCTATTTTACCAAGACCGATTTTGACAGGCAGGATGTAACCGACGCTGTCAGAGAACAGATCGAGGGAGAAAAGCTGTCGATCAATATGTTCATCAAGGTCAAGGAGATGACACCTGAGACATATGTCAATGTATACAGCTGCATCTTCAGAAAGGCATATGTCAGAACCAGCCTGTACCTGCTCATTCCTGAAGGGAAGAAAGCAGAATATGAAGAATATTTTGATAAAAAACACCTGAAGAACAGAGTTCAGGAGTATAAAAGAACTATCAAGGGTTCGAAAGAGGGTATGCTGTGGCACAAAGAGCTGGGCTGGATCAAGACCTGGCTGGACAGATATGACCCTTACATCGAATTCTGTGAAGTATCTTCCTACGATGACTGGTCGATATACAGAGAAGTCATCCACGGAAGAACGGGCTATGACTATCTGATGCTTCTTGAAGAAGGCAATCCGGGATTTACTCTGACCAATGAGATCGCAGGATCTCTGAGGGCACGTATCCACCCGATTATTTTCTTCAGGCTGCAGACGACGATCCTCAACGCAAGCAACAGACCGGTCAACATTGCTCTTAACCCGGGATATCTTGGCGATCACTACAACGGAGAACTTATCAATAAGGTCTGGCACCGTGAAGTGATCAGGCGGTTAGAAGAAGGAGAATGCACAAAAGAGAACCTTGCGATTCTCACCGCTGATTACACCGGGTATATCCGCAAGAGAGAGGACCTGACTCTTAGTATAAATGCTGACAGATACCTTGACATTGAAGACGGCAAGAGTTATTACGGTGAACTGGTCGAACAGATAATCAGAGAGAGAACGGATGAATCTGAAGATATAGAAGGCAGGCTCGCGAATGTAGTCTATGACTATTACGACTGGCTGGTCGTAAGCGGCAAAAGTCCGTTTACGCTCTTCGCTTCAGTTGTAGTAGAAGATCTGATCGAGGACGAGGCTTACCAGTTCGAAGTATATAAGATCTTCGCTGACGCAATGCTCAAGGACCGCGCAGTCTCCAACTCAAGAGGTCTGATCCAGGAGATCAATTACTATCAGGGTATCAAGCCGATAATGGACAAAGCTGTCGACGTCGGTCTTCTCAAGGGTATTGAGAACGTAGAGAGAGCCAGGAGAAAGCTTCACCTGACGAGAAGAAGGAAGAGAAAATAATTATCAGGAGAGACAGTAAAAGTGGAAACGATCAAAACAATAGTTGACGAACATATTTCGTTCAGAGCGCAGATATTCAATCTCGCCAAGTCAGACCTGATCAAGACTTACAGAGGTGCTGCTCTCGGATGGGCATGGGCGCTCATCAAGCCTATGATAACGCTATTTGTATTCTGGTTCGCGTTTACAATAGGTCTGAGGGCAGGCGGTAAGGTAGAAGGATATCCTTACTTCCTGTGGCTGGAAGCGGGTTTTCTCCCTTGGTTCTTCATGTCTGAACTGATCACAGGCGGCGCAGCCTGTATCAGAAAATACAGTCATCTGGTCACCAAGATGAAATTCCCGATCTCGATCATACCGACGTATGTCAACATCTCACATCTGTATACGCATATATTCCTGTGTGTAGTTACAGTTATTCTGTATATGTGCTTCGGATATATGCCGGATATCTATCTGCTGCAGATACCGCTCTACATGCTGATGATGTTCCTGTTCTTCACGGTGTGGGCTCTTTTCGCCGGTCTGCTTTCCGCGATCAGCAAAGACTTCCAGAACCTGGTCGGGTCATTATCCCAGGCGATCTTCTGGATGTCGGGTATTATCTACAATGTAGATACTATCCAGCACAGCTGGGTAAGGCTGCTGCTCAAGTTCAATCCTGTCACAGTCATATCAAGCGGATACCGCAGGACCTTTATATACAAGCAGTGGTTCTTTGAAGACAAGGTCGAATTGCTGTGCTACTGTGTAACACTGTTCGTATTTACTCTGGGCGCCCTGTGGGCATACCGCCGACTCCGTAAGGAGATTCCGGATGTTCTGTAAGTAAAGGAATATAGATCATGGAAAATGAAGTAGTAATACGTTTTAATGATGTAACTAAGATCTACAGGCTTTATAAAAGCAGCCGGGACAGATTCAAAGGTCTGTTTTCCAAGAAGATCAAGTACAAGGAAAATAAGGCCATCAACCATCTCTCCTTTGAAGTCAGAAAAGGCGAGAGTGTGGCTCTGTTCGGGCGGAACGGATGCGGCAAATCCACGACCCTCAAGATGGTAACGGGAGTCACCTTCCCTACCGAGGGCGAGGTATATGTAAAAGGCAAGGTAAGCGCTTTGCTCGAGCTGACCGCAGGTTTTGACAATGAGTCCACCGGACGCGAGAACATCGGCTTCAAGTGCAGCCTTATGGGCATGACTGAGGATGAGATCGCCGCTGTCGAAGAAGATATCATCGAATTCGCTGATATCGGAGAATACATAGATCAGCCTCTGAGATCTTATTCAAGCGGTATGAGAGCAAGACTTGGTTTTGCCATAAGCGTCAACTCCAATCCGGACATCCTGATCGTAGACGAGGCGCTGAGTGTCGGGGATAAGAACTTCCAGAAGAAGTGCAAGGACAAAGTCGCGGAGATCATGAAAAACGATGATGTGACGCTGCTGTTCGTAACTCACTCGCTTTCTACTTCAAGAGATTTCTGCAACAGAGGTATTGTCCTCGAAAAGGGAGTGAAGAAATTTGACGGGCCGATAGATGACGCGATCGATTTCTATGATCCGGCGAACGCGGAAGAGAGAGCGGCAGCAAGGAAGAGAGCTGCCGAAAAGAAAGCAGCAGAGGAGAAGGCCGCTGAACAGCAGGCTGCCGCGCAAAAAGCTGCTCAGACAATAAAACAGGAGGCTTAAAAAGTGCACGAGAAGACAGTAGAGGCTGTGTACAAGGCAACACAGGCGATCAATGAAGAAGTAAGCAAAGTCATAATCGGTAAGCAGGATGTCATCCGCAAGGTGCTTATGAGTATCCTTGCCAACGGACACATCCTTCTCGATGATGTACCGGGTGTCGGAAAGACATCGCTCGCGGTCGCGCTCGGCAGGACACTTGGAATGAAATACAACAGGATCCAGTTCACTCCGGATGTACTTCCTTCGGATATAGTCGGATTCTCTGTATTCAACAAGGATAACAATACTTTTGTCTATATGCCGGGTGTTATCAACAGCACCAATCTCGTGCTTGCCGATGAGATCAACCGTACTTCGAGCAGAACGCAGGCTGCGCTGCTTGAGGCTATGGAAGAAAAGCAGGTCACAGTTGACGGTAAGGCTCACAAGCTTCCGGATCCTTTTATCGTTATCGCGACACAGAACCAGGTCGGCGCAGCAGGAACACAGGTGCTTCCTCACGCGCAGATGGACAGATTCCTCGTCAGGCTCGCGATCGGCTACCCTGACAAGGACAGTGAAGTAGCGATCATCCAGGGAAGACAGACGGCTGATCCGTACGCGTCCGTAAGGCAGATCATAGATAATGATTCTGTGAAAGCGATGCAGGCCGCCACTCTTCAGGTCACCATCAAGGAGCCTCTTGTAAGATATATTGCAGATCTGGTCGCGGCGAGCCGTGACAATCCGAACATCGAACTCGGTATCAGCCCGAGAGGTGCTATCGCTGTAAGTCACATGGCCAAAGCCAACGCGCTGATGCAGAAGAGAGACTATGTCACCCTGGAAGATATCCGCGATATATTCATCGATGTATGCGCGCACAGGATCCTGCTCACGCAGAAAGCAAGAGCCGCCGGCACCACGCCGCAGGATATACTGAAGCTGCTGATGGATAACGTCAGGACACCGAACAGCTTATAGGAGTCAGAATACACAGATGCTAATCAGAAGAATAGTATGCTGCATCCTGATAGCTGCAGCGTTAATACTGTATCTGTTCTCCAATGAGACCGTGACGCTTGCTGTCCTGATCGTGCTGATCGTCCTCCCGGCAGCATCCCTGGGACTGCTCAGGATCTCCGGCAGGAATATCAGTATCGGTCTGAGCGGTACGGACCCGTCGCCTGATAAGCACACGGTCCTCCTGACTATGTCCAATCCGGATATGATCCCGGTCGCGTCCGCGGATGTAGATGTAAGCTGCGTCAATCTGAGGACGGGAGAGACTGACAGCTATTCTGTCAGCAAAGCTCTGCCGCCGCGCGGACACAGCGAGACCGCTCTTGAAGTCATTCCCGGACACGCAGGCAGATATAAAGTGTCTATAGTATCCGCACAGATCGCGGATACTCTCGGTATATGGAGCAAAACAGCAGAGTGTTCCGGAGAGGAGCACCTTACTGTTATGCCTGAAATATTCGACATCATGCTGTCATATACCAGCAGTGCAGCAATGCTCGAGAACGACAGATACCAGGAGCACGCAAGGGGAAATGACCCCGGAGACATCACCGGGATCAGAGAATATGTTCCGGGTGATCCGGTCAGAAATATCCACTGGAAGCTGTCGGAGAAGACAGACAAGCTTCTGGTCAAAGAACTCGGAAGCCCTGTAACAGACCAGTTCCTGGTGATCCTCGATACAGCTCCGGATATAGCGCAGGATCCTTTTGCCCTTGACGCAGCCGCGTCAGTTTTCGCGTCTCTGATACACTCGATACTGAATGACGGATACGCTCTGTCAGCCGGCTGGACCAACCCGGATACGGGCAAAGCGGTGATCCGCAGGATACAGGACGAAGCAGAAGCGGCGTCCGCCGCAGATGAATATCTTGCTGTGCCGAGCTCCGGGCCGAGCGCCTTCGGCAGGATAGAGAGAGATGTCGCAGAGAGCAGATACGCTCATATCATAATAGTCAGTTCCAGGATACCTGAGGGTATCGAAGCGATCACCAACGGATGCCAGGTCACCATACTCCTGTACGGAGCAGACGGCACCGCAAGCGAGACTAATCTTACGATAGCCGGTTTCAGCAGAGGGTCATATAAGAATGAGCTTGCCGGTATTGAGGTATAGAGTAATTGAAATTACAGTTTAAGTTGCCTGAGACAAAAAAGAATAGAAAAGCTGCTGAGCCTGATGAGGGTATGATCACGTTCGATCTGTATGATCCTTCCGCGGACAGCTTTGAGGTCAACGTCAGAAACGATGAGCCGATACTGAAATATCCGGAAGAGGAGACAGAGGCAGGATGGAAGAAGGACCTTATGCTCAACCTTTCGGGCGCGGCCGTTGTCCTCGCTGCCGTAAGCGTTTTCCTGGCTGCCGCCTATGTGAGCGGGATGATCCCGTTCGCCGCTTCCGGCGTGCTGGTTTATCTTGCGATCACCATGGCTGAATCCATGAAGCCGGGCAAGCTCAGATGGATCATCGCCGGAGTTGTTCTGGTGATACTGATCGCAACCATTGCCATATGGCGTACACGGATAGGAGGAGGAATAGCACTCATATCCGGTTACTTCTACGATATGGCTGAACAGTCACAGGCATACATATATGACAGGTTCGTGGTTCCTGAGATCGCCAACACTTCGCCGGTCATGTGCACCAGGCTGGGGGCACTCTGGCTCGGAGGGCTCGCCGGACTGATCTCCGCGATCCCGACTGCCGACTACAGACGCGGTATGTGCGCGTTTACCGCGGCAGCTGTGATGATCGCTTTCGCCTACTACGGGATGATCCCTTCCTGGATATGGACCGGGGTACTGATCCTGGCATGCATAACTGCTTTTACGAGAGGGAATCTGCTGTCAACACTTCCGCTGATGCTTGCAGTAGTGATACTCTTTGGCGCTGTTGTGCTGATCAATCCGGGTGAGAGCATCGGGATCTCCAGAATGGATGAGAACCTCAGAGACAGATTCGCTTTCAGGTCGGCATATATCGAGAACCCGGAAGAGGACACAAGCGACCTCAGCGAGTTACAGAAACAGGATCAGATGGAGAAGGAGAAAGCAGAAAAGGAAGCTGCAGAAAACACTGTGATACGCAGAATTTTCAGAGCTCTTTCAGTCACCTTCCTGATCATTGCCGCTTTAGGAGTCGCGGCGTTCCTGTACTGGAGAAGGCTTAAGAAGAGAATTGAAGACAACAAGCAAGGCATCGATTCAGCCGATCCGGGTGCGGCGATAGCAGCTATGTTCCCGTACTGCGTCAGGTGGCTTGAGGCATATGGCATAGATATTTCAGGCAAGCCGTTTGCCTCCCTGATACCATCACTGAGAGAAGAGATGTCGAGAGAGTACGCGTACAGATATGAAGATATGTACGCGCTGTGGCAGGAAGCGTCATACAGTGATCATAAAATGACCGAGAAGAACAGGACAGAGATGTCCACGTTTATGAATGATACAGTAGAAATGATAGAGCAGAGATCCGACTTTATGGCCAAAGTCCGGACAAAACTGAAATACGCATTATGATGAGCAGAAAAAACAGCAGATATTTATCAAGAATATGCTGTATCGCGTCAGTTCTGATACTGATGCTGGGTTTGTGCGGCTGCAGGACCAGGCTGAGCAACAATGATGAAGTCCTCTCCGTTGTATACGACGAGGATGTGTTCATGTCGGCTGAGTATCAGATGAGAAGAGATGAACTGGGTCTGGATAAAGCGAAGAAACCTTTCTTCAATGGTTTCAGTTCTCCTGAAGAACCGGAAGAGGACTATGACGATTACGATGTCGGCAGGCTGGAGGACTACGATCCGGCAGAAGAGGAAGAAGAACCGGAGATCCTCCCTCAGAGTGAAAAGCCGAAGAAGAAAAGAGCAGGCGGCGGTGGCGGCACACTCAGCAGGAATAACGACGATGAAGGTGAATCCGATCCGGAGCCGCAGGAGATCGTAGTAACGCTTGATCCGAACGGCGGAAAATGCGAGGTAAAGACGCTTACGGTAGAGATCGGTGAAGCATACGGTGATCTTCCGGAAGCAACAAGAGAGGGATACGACTTCCTCGGATGGTACACGTCCAAGGGCAAGAAAGTCGGTTCCCAAACTGTCGTCAGAGTAACAAAGAACCACACACTCTTCGCCCAGTGGAAAGAGAAAAACAAGCCATCCTTCACTGTGACGTTTGATCCTAATGCAGAGGAACTGGATACCATAACTGTCAATGTTCCGGAAGGTGACAGCTACGGGACGCTTCCTGAGGTGGACCGTGAAGGATATGAATTCCTCGGATGGTTTTCAGCACCGACAGGCGGAAATAAGATAAAACCGGATGCGCCTGTAACATCTGACCAGACATGGTACGCGCACTGGGATGGATTCAAGTACTGGAATGATACTCTCAGCGCCGCAATAGATTTAATCGCAAAAGACACAAAACCAATTCCGTTCTATTGCCCTCTAGGAAATGATGATGCCCTCAAAAGCCTTGCTGCAGATTGTATCGGAAATCCAGTCGGCGAAGATGAGAATCCGAAATACATTGTCTTGTTCGAAGACGATATGAGCAAGGAAAAGCGGACTCCTTGGCTGAAGAGAACGCTGGGGTCCAGGTCATTGTGATCTCCAAGAAAATAGCCGAGGATAATTCGGATAAGAATAAGAAAAAGAACCTGTATCTGAAGTTGCTGCTCATAAGCAAGAATTATGATCTTGATATTACAACCGCCAAAACAGAACTGGAAATAACAGATAATGACGAAGATCTGATCAGAATGCCGGATATAGTTGAGAAGCAGGACACACCTCCGGATACACCGCCTGAAGATGAGCCGGATACTCCGCCGGAAGATGATACGAATCCGGAATCTGAATCACAGGATCAGCCGTAAACAGAAGGGTAACAGAATTGAGTAAGAACAAGAGAAAAGGCAAAGTCGCGATAATAAGCCGCGAGAGCAACAGCAAGAGTCTGGATATCGTGATGCTCGAGGAAGAGCTTCAGAAGCGCGGGGTCGAAGTCCGCACGCTGACCAGACTGCTTACCAAGGACAAGACAAGAGAGGAGTCGCTGAGCTACGCAGGACACATGTTCAGCCAGGCAGCAGCCATGGTATGGGCAGATGTGGTAGTTGTCGACACTTACATCATTCCGGTAAGCATGCTCCCGCATACAGGCAGGACCAAAGTGATCCAGATGTGGCACGCGCTCAGCGCTGTCAAGAAGTTCGGCTGGCAGACAGTCGGAAGTGAAGACGGCACGCGGGAGAGAACGGCCCGCATCATGAGGATGCACAAGGGTTATGACTACGTGATCGCTCCGAGCGACGCTACAGCGGCTCACTTTGCAGAAGCGTTCAGGACCGATCCGGGCAAAGTCGTCAAGCTCGGCCTTCCGAGAGCGGACTACATCCTGGATGTAACGAAGGGCGACAGAAGATACAGAGCGATGGGCGCTGTGTATGCTCTCTACCCGCATCTTGCGGCCAGCGAAAAGACCGTTGTGCTGTACGCGCCGACTTTCCGCAGGGGAAGCACGCCTGATGTGAAGAGCCTCGTTGAAGCGCTCGATCCTGAGAAATATGAGCTTATCGTAAGACTGCATCCTCTGTACAAGGCAGAGGGAGAACTGCCGCAGGCAGACCATGTCATATATGAGGATAATATCTCGACCTATGATCTTATGGCATGCGCGGACGCGGTCATCAGTGATTATTCATCTCTTGTGGTAGAGGCAACCATCGCGGACAAGCCGCTTTACCTCTACACTTATGATATCGACCAGTACAGCGAGACTACCGGGCTCAACATGAAGTTCGGGGAAGAAGCGATCGCGGACTATGTGTTCAGAGATGCCGGAGAACTCGCGGCGGCTATGGAGAAGCCGTATGATATGGAAGCCCTGAAGGCTTTCAGAGACAAGTATATAGAAGTAGAACCGGGACACTGCACAGAACAGCTGGCTGATTTCATCCAGTCGCAGATCAGATAACAGGCAGGCAGACGTGAATAAGATCGCAAAGAAAGTCAAAAAGAAAATATTCGACCTGGCCAAGAAGAACAAACCTTTCCGCGTAGCGGCCAGGACAGGAAGAGACGCGCTGTACCACGCGCGCATGGTCATGGACGAACCTTTTGCCCGGATCGATGACAGACTGGTGTATTTCCAGACATTTTCCGGCCGCGGATACAGTGATTCGCCGAAGGCTATGTACGAATATATGCTGAGCGCGCCGGAATACAGCGACTTCCGGTTCGTATGGAGTTTTAAGGAGCCTGAAAAATACAGCTTCCTGACAAACGACAGAACGGAGATCGTGAAGTTCCGCACAAGGGCGGACAACAAAGCTCTCCGCAAGGCGAAGTACTGGATCTCCAATTACAGGATGCTCGATCACCAGCATCCGCGCAGAGGACAGGTATACGTACAGTGCTGGCACGGAACTCCGCTCAAGAGACTCGGTTATGACCTTGAAAGCAGCGACAACTCCATGAATTCGATCGAGGAGATCAGGAGCAAGTACAGGACTGACGCGGCTAAGTTCTCTTATCTGCTGTCACCTTCACCTTTCGCGACTGAGAAGTTCTCCACGGCGTGGGATCTTGTCAGGACCGGACAGACGGGCAAGATCATTGAAGAAGGATATCCGCGCAATGACCGCCTGATAACCGCCGGTCCGGAGGAAAGGGCGGAGATAAGAAAAAGCCTCGGGGTAGACGATAAGAAAGTCATACTCTACGCGCCGACCTGGAGAGACAATCAGCACACCAGCGGCGAGGGATATACGTACAAAACCGAAGTCGATTTTGACAGGCTCAGGGATGAACTCGGAGAGGAGTACGTCATCCTGTTCCGCGCTCACTATCTCGTAGCGAACAGTTTTGATTTTGACAGATACGAAGGCTTTGTCAGAGACGTGTCGTCTTACAGCGACATCAATGATCTCTACATTGCCGCTGACATACTCATCACAGACTATTCCAGCGTATTCTTCGATTATGCCAACCTGAGAAAACCGGAGATCTTCTATATGTACGATCTGGAGGAATACGCGGGCGAGCTGAGAGGATTCTATATCTCTCTTGACGAGCTGCCGGGTCCGATCGTCAGAGACGAAGATGCACTGATCCGTGAGATCAGAGCGTGCGATGAGTGGCAGCCGGATGAAAAATACGAAGAATTCTGCGCGAAATACAATCCGAAAGACGACGGACACGCGTCCGAAAGAGTGCTGGCAAGGATCATCCAAAGGTGAAGATCCCGTTGAACGGACGGAGCCTGAAAGCCTTGAAATTTCAACGTATAGAAGACTTTACCGTAAAGCGTACTTCACTAACAGAATTAAAGATATATGAATGATAAGAAACGTTGAACTGCTCTTGTCGTGGAAGCTAAACTGTTTAACATCACATGTTTTAGTTTTCATGAGATAAGGAGCAGTTTTATGTTTAAATCAGGAAAGAGACGATTATTTGTCTTGCTTCTGACCATCACGGCGATGCTGGCATCGACCGCGTTTACGTACGCGGCAGGCAGCAAAGTAACCATATCGGGTTACACGGCGCCTACGGCGCTCAAAGCAGGACAGAGCTTTATCATACGAGGCAAGATAAGCTCAACCGTTAAGATCGACCGGATAGAGGTCGGCATTGTAAATGCGTATAACAAATGGACCGCGTACAAGTATGACAACGCGAACGTCAATGCCAAGACCTTCGATCTGAGCAAAGCAGACAGCAAGCTTTCGTTCGGGAAACTGAACCACGGTTCCTATAAGTACAGGATATATGTTCACACAAGTGACGGCAAGGTCCATACCGTTCTTAATCAGCAGTTCACTGTCGCAAAAGCAACATCCACTGTTAAAACGACAACAGGGGTCACGATAAGCGGTCACGCGCTTCCGAAAGGACTTATCGCCGGACAGAAATTCACTGTCAAGGGCAAACTGACTTCGTCTTCCGTGATCAAGAGAGTAGAAGCAGGTATTGCTGTAAAAGGCGGCGGCTGGACTTCATACAAGTATGACAACCAGAGTGTCAACTCCAAGACTTTCGATCTGTCCAAGGCAGACAGCAAGATCAAGTTCAGCGCGCTTAAGGCCGGTACCTATTGCTACAGGGTCTATGTCCATACAGCAGACGGCAAAGTACACATCGTACTCAACCACACATTCACTGTTGCGGCGAAGAGTGCGCCTAAAAACACCGGCGGCTCATCAGCGAAGAGCGGCGGAGTCAAGACCCCGGTCGGAACCGGTACCCAGACAGAAAAAGAGCAGATGACCAATGATACTTCTGCTAAGACAGCTCAGAAGGTCAACAGCAAGATCACTCTCGTCGGAGTAAACAAACCGGCGAACTGCAGTGTCGGTAAAACCTTCACAGCTTCCGGCAGGATAGATTCAACGGAAGTGATCAAGCGTGTCGAAGTCGGCATCGTATTCGGCCCGACCAACAAGTGGACCGCATACAAATATGACAATAAGTCTGTCAACGCGAAGTCCTTCTATCTGAAATGGGCGGCGCCTAAACTCAAGGTCAACCTGCTGCCTGGCGGAACATACCGTTACAGGATATATGTACATACCGCAAGCGGCGTTACCCTCGCGCTCAACCAGGCATTCACAGTAAGGCCGAGCAACAAGCCTCAGCTGGCGGTCAACTGGGCTAAGAGGATAGCAGCAGACAACTCCTTCTCATACGGCGCTAAGCCTGCCGCAAGCGAAGTAGGATGTTACTTCTGCGGTACCAACAAGCGCACCAAGCCAAAGGGATATGAGAAGACATACGTATGCCTGACATTCCTCGGCGCGGCTTACGCTCACGGCGCGGGAGATCCGGAGATCCTGTACAAGTGTCAGCGCGGCAAGATGACGATGTACTCCAATAATGACAACTTCAACGTCTTCTCCTGCTGGATGAAGATAGGAAAATGCTCTGAGCTGCACACCAAGGACCTGCAGCCTGGAGATGTCATCGTCGACTGGTCAAGCGATAACGGCAACGGCCATGTATGGATGTTCGCGGGAGGCGACACTTACGTAGACGCGGAAGGACTCGGCTGGAGCCATGACTCCATCGCGGTCAGAAGCGGAGCGGAAAGTTATCTGCGCTGGTGCGGAAGAGATGACAGCAGAAACTATGTTATGAGATACAGATACTAGAATGAATACCGGATACGAAAACGTAAGAAGGTGAAGAAATCTGACTGAATCGTAATATCATATAAAATATCATAATAAAATAGCAGGCGGCTTAGGCCGCCTGCTCCTTTATTGAGATAGATTCCATTGCAGACTTCATTGCTGCCTGCATCGCTTTCTGTGATTCTCTGTCGTAGAGATTGCCCTCGAGGATATATACTGTTATGCCATCCGGAGTGCGTACAGCGAAGTAATAAGTGGAACTTTCATATATCGAACCTTCTCCTTCATCACTGCTGCCTGTAGTGGATATCAGGAATCCGTGAATATTGCCGACATCTTTCTGTTCACGTTTGACTTTTCCCTCATCTCCGGTAATCCAGCTCCTGAACCAGGTCGAAACGTTCTGACCGGGCTTGAGCTTGTCTGCCGGGGTGAAGGAATCCTTGTAGAGAGTCAGGTCGTACAGGATATTGTCGTCATCATCCCGGTAAGACGCCGTGATGGATCGCGGTATCGTCGGGTACTTTCTGTCGTCCTTGCCCCAGGAGTAGGCGATGTTGTATTTCACGTTGCCGTCCGTCGGGACCAGGACCGTCACATCGTTGACGATCAGTGCTCCGTCGGCACAGCTGATCTGATCCTCAGATGACTCGTCCGCGTAATTGATCTTGTCCGTGGCATTAAGGGAAATTGAATGCAGGAGAAGTATGAACAGGATCACTCCCACAAGGAACTCATGCCAGATTATGATCAGGAGCCCTTTTCTCTTAAGCCTCTTCCCGAACAGTCTGGGCTGGCTGAGCCTGGGAACATTGTCAAGCTTACTGATTATATTGAATTTTTCTAACGAGGTCTTGTCCATTATCACCTGCTGCAGATCATTCATGCCGCTTTGCGCTGCCTGCGCGAGCAGCTGCTAACTTACACATTTTATCAAAAGCACAAGCAATTATACAATAGCTATGCTATAATGTTGCAGATTAAACTATCGGACAATTTTCGTGATCGGCCTTAACCGGGAGACTGGGATGTTATTTTCGAGCAACACTTTTCTGTTTGCATTTTTGCCGGCTGTAATACTGATCTATTATGGGCTCCTCAGATGGTCCAGACTGCTGCAGAATGTCTTTCTGTGTCTGGCGAGCCTGTTTTTTTATGCCTGGGGAGAGCCGAAATTCGTCCTGGTAATGATGCTGTCCATCGCGATCAACTGGGCGGCGGGACTTCTCGTATCTTCGGCGCGGTCCGCCGGCAGTGACAGGAAGGCGAGAGTCATACTCGGCATCGATATATTTTTCAATCTTCTGATCATATTCATCTTCAAATATCTGAATTTTACCGTCAGCAATATCAATTCCGCGTTCGGGGCTGGGCTCAAGGTCCCGGAGATCGCGCTGCCGATCGGGATCTCTTTCTTCACGTTCCAGGCGATATCCTATGTCGTCGATGTATACAGAGGAAGCGGCGAAGCCCAGCGGCACATACTCAATGTAGGACTGTATATTTCATTCTTCCCGCAGCTGATCGCGGGTCCTATCGTCAGATACGAGACGATAGCGGATCAGATCCACAACCGCACCGAGACAATGGATGATTTCTGTGAAGGGATCAAGCGGTTCATTATCGGCTTCTGCAAGAAGATCCTCATCGCGAACAATGTGGCTCTGGTTGCCGACAAAGCGTACGAGATCGCCGGTCAGGGCGGACTCTCTGTGGGGATGGCGTGGCTCGGAGCGATTGCTTATACACTTCAGATCTTCTATGACTTCTCCGGGTATTCCGATATGGCCATCGGACTCGGCAGGATGTTCGGGTTCCATTTCCTGGAGAACTTCAATTATCCGTATATCTCAAGATCGGTGACTGAATTCTGGCGCAGATGGCACATGTCTCTGGGCACATGGTTCAGAGACTATGTATACATTCCGCTCGGAGGCAGCCGGGTCAGGACACGTGCGCGCCACATATTCAATCTGTTCGTCGTATGGCTGTGCACGGGTGTATGGCATGGGGCCAACTGGACATTCATCCTGTGGGGGCTGATGTATTTTGTCCTGCTCGTGTTCGAGAGGTTCTCCGGATTCAATGATCTTAAAGGAAGAGGCGCGGATGTCCTCAAATATATATACACCATGTTCTTCGTTGTAATGGGCTGGATCCTGTTCAGGGCAGATGATCTGCCGATGGCCGCACACTATATCGGAGCATGCTTCGGAGCGGGAGGCGGACCGGTATTCGACAGCAGTTTTATCGAGTACGCGAGACAGAACATCTCCTATCTCGCGGCCGGCATACTGTTCTCTACTCCGTTCGCCCCATGGGTAGCTAAAAAGATCAGACCGACTGCCGTCACGGATCTTCTGTACGCCGCCTGCCTTGGCGCGCTTTTCTTAGCGTCGATCTCTTTCCTCGTCAAAGGCAGCTACAATCCGTTCATTTACTTCAACTTCTAGGAGGGGATCATGAGAAAGACAGGTAAAATATTAATAGCCGCCTTCTTCCTGATGACGATATTCCTCTTCGGAAGCACAACGGCACTTAAGGCAAGGGGCGATATCATAGACGCAGTCAGGGACAATTCGCTGTCAGAGATCCCCGCGGCCATCGATACCGCGATGACAGAGAATTTCAAGAGCCGCAACAACTGGATCAATATCAACGGCCTTTTCCAGAGGCTCGCCGGTGTGACGATCGTCCGGGATGCCGGAGATATCGATGTGTACAAAATGTCTAACGGACAGCTCACTTACGCGTACCCGGATAACGACATGGAATACGCCGCAGAAGAGATCATCGGGCTGGATAGGTTCGTGAGAGACAGAGGAATGGAATTTATGTATGTACAGCTTCCGTGCAAAGCATACACAGATGAACTCATGCCTCCGGGAACTCACACATACGGATACGCGGACGCGGATGAACTCATAACCTCGCTCAATGCCGGCAATGTAGCGGTCCTGGATCTGAGAGAGGAGATAGACGCTGCAGGCTTCAGTATACCGGAGCTGTTCTTCAATACGGATCATCACTGGAAGCCATCCACAGCACTCTGGGCGGCGGGAGTGACAGCAGCCCGCCTCGCCGGGACGGTAGAGGGATATATGTTCGATCCTGAGATCTACGATCCTGCGAATTACGAGAAAACTGAATACAAAGACTGGTTCCTCGGATCGCTCGGAAGGCGTACCGGCCGTTTCTTCGGAGGGATCGAGGACTTTGAGACACTGATCCCGCGGTTCGACACGGACTTCCACCTGTATACACAGTCACAGACTGACGGGAACGAGCGGGAAAAGGACGGACCTTTTGCAGATTCGCTTATGGCCCTCGGATATCTCGACGAGAAGGACTTGTTCAGTGACATGACATATTTCACATATATGGGCAATGAGTACAGACTCAGCACCGTCACTAACAGGATGGCGCCTAATGACCGGAAGATCCTGATGCTGAGAGACTCGTTCTCCTGCACGCTTCTTCCATATCTTGCTCTGTCCGCGGGAGAGATCACCGCGATAGACATGAGATATTACAGTGATCTGAAGCTCAAGGAATACATAGAAGACAATGATTTTGATGCTGTTATCATCGCCTATAACCCAAGCATGTTCAGAGAAGACGGCGCGTTCGACTTTGACAGATAGAATAAGTTGTCCCTTTTTCAGATAATCTTCAGAATCAATTTATTGTGATTGAGCGTTACATATGCTAAAATTACAGAGTTCCCTTTAATTCAGAATTGAGAGGAAAGGATCCTGATGAAGAAGAGACATATCGGCCTTCTGATAGTACTGTGCTTTATCCTTGCAGCAGGAATTCAGACCGCGTTTGCGGATGACGGACAGGATTTTACTATAGATAATACGAGGATCGTGACCGGCGACAGAGATGCCGCTTACATCGAGGGCACGGTCGATAAGGCGAGCGGACAGACGATTCTTGTCAAGCTCGGTCTTCGCGTGATCGCAGAGAAGGTCTTGCCGGCAACAGGTTCTTCTGAGTCGTTCAGGATCAAGATCCCGGAGAAATACATAAGCGAGAAGAGACTCAATGTCTTCAATGTTCTCGAGAAGGACGCTGACGGAAGTACTACCGGCAAGGACAGAGTCGAGATCAGCTATGTTGAAAGAGAAGAGCAGGAGATCAAAGTCGCAGAGAAAGAATATAACCTGACATATCCGGGCCTCGACGCGGATATCGGCGCAAAAGCTTCCTCCGGAGACGATCTGATCTATTCATCCAGCAATCCTGAAGTGGCGAGCGTTGATGAAGACGGCAAGATCATCACATCAGGCGGCGGAGAAGCGACGATCAAGGTCCAGCAGATCGGCAACAGCCAGTACGGCGAAGCCGAGAAGGAGATCAAGGTTTCCGTTGAGGAGCTCGACGCATATACCATCACTTATCATTCTTCGGCAGACGACGGGGATGATGAGATCAAGCAGATCGTAGCTACAGATGTTACCACTAATCTCGACGACAATCCGTTCATCAACGGAGATCACAAGTTCCTCGGATGGGCAAGGTCGGATGACGGCCTGGTGGAGTTCACTGATGCTGAGCAGGTAACGGACCTCGGAGAGACCGGCGAAAATGTCGATCTCTACGCTGTATGGACCGGAGACGGAGCAAGAGCTGCTGTAGCTTGGGCCTGCATGATCGCCAACGATGACTCCTTCACATACGGAGCGAAGCCGGCAACGAGCAGCATGGGATGTTACTTCTGCGGAACGAACCAGAGGAATAAGCCGTCAGGATACGAGAAGACATATGTATGCCTGACATTCGTAACCGCCGCTTTTGCGCACGGAGCGGAAGATCCTGAGATGATGAGAGACTGCAGCAGCGGAAGAGACTGCGTCGTCTGCAACGATGACAATTTCTACAGGTACTCCTGCTGGAAGAAGATCGGATACTGCAGCGACCTGTCGGTAGACGATCTGCTGCCGGGCGATGTTATCAGCTGGTACAACGAAGACGGCTATGATAACGGACATGTCGCCATTTACGCAGGCAATAACATGATCGTCGACGCCGAGGGTATCGACGCGTGCTGGAGCCCTGCATCCATCGCAATACGTAACGAAGGCAGTTATTCACTTCGTGACGCAGCCAATCACCACGGCAGAAGCTACGTTATGAGATACGTAGGACCGAACGCGGGTAAGTAAAACAGGACACTTACCGCTGAGAACAGAATATACAGCAATAAAATTGCCGGCATCCGATCAGGATGCCGGCGTTTTGGTTGAGAGCTGCAGCAGCTTTGTTCAGCAGACTCAGAAGCTGAGTACTGCGTCAGCGATGATCTTCATCTCCTCATCACCGTAGCGCTGATCTACAGGCAGAGGAAGAACGTTGGCAGACCAGTCATACTCGAGACTGTCCTCCGGCATTGTCTGGATGAGATAAGTCCAGTTGGTCGGTACGAATATCTTCTTCGAGGCCAGATATTTCCTGAGTGCTACGCCGTCCCCGTGATAGTAAGGATAAGCAAAAGGACATTCAGGCATACGCTGCGTGAACGGGTTGCTTCCCGGAAGGAGGCGGCTGAGGGTCCTGTAATTGGAACGTCTCTGTGTCCTGACATATTCATAATCGATACCCTTCAGCAGGTTGTGAGTCAGTGGTGACATCTGTCTCGGGATCTCAGCAGAGAAGGTGTCGGATACGTCAAGCATCTCCCTGTAATACGCGCCGGCGTTCTCTTCGAGCCTGCCGGTGAGATGCCTGATCCTGTTTCCGGAATGGTCATCAGGAAGATCATCAGCAGATGCGTCGATATCTGAAGCAACGTACGCGCCGTCACTCAGACCGAAGTACTTTCTGACAGTATAGATCGTATGCACTCCTTCGAGGGGAGCGTCGTAGAAGGCCTGCGCGTTATCGACGAAGACTTTCGGTAGGCGGCTCCGCCATGACCGGATCTCTTCGGGACTGAGCTGCCCGTAGAAATTGACGAGGTACAGGATGTCATCGTCGCCGGGAGCCCCCTCGCTGCCCCATAGAGGCTGCAGGTGCTCGTCAAGACGGTATCTGACTACATCGAATCCCGCGGACGCGGCGCTGTCAGGCACTGATCTGCATATGTATTCAGGAATGAATACTCTGTTGTGTGGTATGTTCTGGAGGAGCCATACAAAAGCAGTACGGCCCAGATTGAGCCTGTGAAGATCCGGATAAAGCTCGGATCCGCGCATATGTTCAAGCTCCATGTATCCGCCGATTTCCTTCATCGTGATACGTCCTTTCTGCTGCATGGATTATGTCTTCTTGTAGATGCTGCGCAGTTGCGATATAATTATATGAAATGTCTGCAATGATAAGAAGGAGTTCGTCATAAATGCTTATATCAATAATAATACCATGTTACTACTCTGAGAAGACGATTGGCAAGGTCGTCGACATGGTTACAGAAGAATTTAATAACAACGAAGGATATGAATGCGAATTCGTCCTGGTCAATGACGGCTCAACAGACGGCACTTTCAATGAAATCGTCGCGCTGAACAGGAAATACCCTAACGTCCGCGGAGTCAACCTGATGAGGAACTTCGGCCAGCATAACGCGATCATGGCAGCGCTGAACTATACGAAGGGCGACTATATCCTGGGAATGGATGACGATATGCAGACGCATCCGTCGCAGATCTTCAAGCTCATCCACAAGATCGAAGAAGGCTATGACCTTGTATACGGGATCTATCCGGAAGTCAAGAACGGACCGATCAAAAATCTGACCAGCATCATCAACAGAAAGACCTCCAGAGTAATGCTCAGCAGACCTAAGGAGATAGAGTCCAGCAACTTCTGGATCATTACGAAGTCTGTCAGAGATGAGGTGATCAAGTTCGATACGTTCAATCCTTATGTCGATGCCGTGTTCTACAGAGTGACCAATAATATCGGAATGGTTCCGGTCGAGCACTTCAAGAGAGAATACGGACATTCCGGCTACACATTCAAGAAGCTTCTCAAGCTGTGGATGGCGTACTGGAACTTCTCCGTGATACCGCTGAGGATATCCTTCTTCGTCGGCATCTTCTCATTCATAGCCGGACTGGTATTCACAATACTGATCATTATCAACAAGATCATATATCCGAACCTCCCTGTAGGATGGTCATCCACGATGTGCGTCATAACACTGCTGTTCGGAGTTGTGCTGATGGTACTCGGAATCGTAGGGGAGTATCTGGGCAAGATAATACTAATACTTAACAAAACACCGCAATATGTCATCAGAGATACTGTTGGCATCAATGAATCTGAGAGGTAGTTTTATGGACAAGATCATGATACTTGGCGCCAGCGTATATCAGGTACCGCTGATCAAAACGGCCAAGCGTATGGGTCTCTATACTATAGTATCAAGTATGCCGGGAGCATATCCCGGTTTTGATTATGCCGATAAGGCATACTACATCAATACAGTAGACAAGGAAGCTATCCTGGAGATCTGCCGCAAGGAAGGCGTCAACGGGATCTGCACCTCAGGGACGGATGTCGCTGTCGCGACGATCGGTTATGTCAACGACCAGATGGGGCTGTCCGGTATCAGCGAGATCGCGGCGGATAAGGCGTGCGACAAGTTTCAGATGAAAGAAGCTTTCGCTGAAGGCAACGTCGCTGCGTCGAGATATGTCCGCGTCACATCCCTTGAGGAGGCGTATGCCGCCGCAGAACAGATCGGATATCCTGTCGTCGTAAAATGCGTAGACAGCTCCGGCAGCCGCGGCATCAATGTCATCGACACCCGTGACGAGATGAAAACGGCATATGAGGAAGCGGTCAGATATTCCCGCAAAGACTATGTTCTCATCGAGAGCAAGCTCGGCGGTCATGAGATCGGCGTTGACGGAATGGTGGAGAATGGTGAACTGATCCTCCTTGCCCCTCATGAGAAGTTCACCTACAAGTTCAGAGGTGCCACTATGCCTGCGGGACACGCGTTCCCGTATAAGTGCTCAGACAAAGTGTATGATGAGATCGCGAAGCAGATCACGCTCGCGACACGCTCCCTCGGGATCGATAACACGGCATTCAATTCAGACGTCTTCGTTGACGGGGATGAAGTCTATATCATCGAGATGGGAGGCCGCGCCGGAGCGACCTGCATACCGGAACTGATATCCATTTACTACGGCTTCGACTTCTACGAGCAGATGATCAACAACGCGCTCGGAAGACCGGTCGTGATGCCGGAGGGCGACGTCAGAGTGCCATGCATGGCAAAGCTCCTCATGAGTCCGGTTGACGGCACGATCTCTTATATAGACGAGGAGAAGCTCGATGCCATCCGCGGAGAAGGCATCACAGTCAAGCTCGACTACGGTGTCGGAGACAGCATCGAGAAGATGTACAACGGTACGACGAGAATCGGACATGTCATCGCGGCTGTCGATGATGAGGATGAATTTGACAGGATCAAGGATCGTGTATACAGTGCTATGTTCGTTGATGGAAGGACACTGGAGGAATTATGGAGAGATTAGGTGATTATCTGCGTCTCCACCTCTGCGTAATGGTGTTCTCCTTCACCAGCGTTTTCGCCAAGGCAGCGGCCAACACATATAACAGCGCGGGATTCTACAGTCCATGGCTGTATATATTCTCAATGCTGATGCTGATGGTCTGCGTAGTATACGCGTTTTTCTGGCAGAAGGTAATCAAGAAAGTAGATCTTCATGTGGGATACGCCAACAGGAGCGTCTATCTCATATGGGGACAGCTTTGGGCTGTGCTTTTATTCGGAGAGCACCTGACAGCCAAGAACCTCGTCGGACTTGCGGTAGTGCTTGCGGGAGTCGTTACCGTCTCTCTCAACACCCCGTACGGAGAGGAGGCGGCGGAATGAATTTCTACATTTTCCTTCTGTTCGCGGCGACTTTCTTCTCCGCGGGATCCCAGATACTGCTCAAGCAGAGTGCCAGGATGGAGCACAAGTCCTGGATCTATGAATACCTGAACTGGAGAGTACTGACCGCTTACGCGATCTCTTTCGGCGTGCTCTTCGTCAACACATATGCCTACACCAAGGTAGACATGAGATTCGGTCCGGTGATCGATACTTTTACATACGTTTTCGTAATGGTGCTGTCGTTCGTGCTTCTTAAGGAGCATTTCAACAGAGGACAGCTGATCGGCAACCTGCTGATTATCGCGGGCGTTCTGATCTATACGATATAGCTGCAGGAACCAATAATTATTCATGACTTTCACATCGCTGTTATTTGCACTGTTCGCAGGCATCACAATCATCATATATTTTCTGTTTCCGCTGAAGAAGTATCAGTGGACGGTGCTGCTTTTCGCGAGCTATTTTTTCTATGTGTACAACAGCTATAAATATACAGTCTTCATCCTGTTTACGACTCTGACGATATATTACGCGGCAGTCTGTATAGACAAGGTGTCCGCAGAGACAAAACAGAAAGTCAAGTCGATGAAGGGTGTGTGGAGCTCTGAAGAGAAGAAGGCGTACAAACAAGGCGCCGAGAAGAGTAAGAAGAGGATCCTCGCCGCGGCGCTGCTGACCAATTTCGGCATCCTGTTCGTGATCAAGTATCTGAACTTCCTGGCCGGCGGGCTGATGCATCTCCTGGGACACTCGTCGGGAGACGCTAAGATCATAAGCCTGCTCCTGCCGCTCGGCATCTCTTTCTACACATTCCAGGCAACAGGATACCTGATAGATGTGTTCAGAGGAACAGTCCGGGCAGAGAAGAATCTGTTCAGATTCGCTCTGTTCGTTTCATTCTTCCCGCAGATCATACAGGGACCGATCAGCGCTTTCGACCAGCTTGGATCACAGCTGTATGAAGAGCACCGGCCGGAGTGGCACAGATTCAAGTCAGGCGGAGAGCTCATCCTGTGGGGCCTGTTCAAGAAGCTCGTGATAGCTGACAGGCTGTTCGCGGCGATCAATACCGTCGCGGGCGACTATGCCTCCTATCAGGGCGGGATGATACTTTTTGCCGCGCTCATGTACGCTCTGCAGCTGTACGCGGACTTCTCCGGAGGCATCGATGTAGCGAGAGGCGTTGCGAGAGTGATCGGCATCGACCTTGAGAACAACTTCAGACAGCCGTATTTCTCAAGATCCATCAATGAGTACTGGCGCAGATGGCATATCACGCTCGGCGCCTGGATGAAGAAATACGTCTTCTATTCGCTTGCTGTCTCGAATCTCTTCCTGAATATCAGCAAACGCCTTGCCGGCACTGCTTTCGGCAAGACTGCCGCGGGGAAGCATATCTCCAGAACGCTTCCGACCGCTTTCGCTTCACTGATCGTCTTCCTGCTGATCGGTATCTGGCACGGAGCGAACAGCAGGTACATAGGATTCGGTCTGTGGAACGGACTTGTGATCATGTTCTCCACACTCATGGCTCCGGCCTATGAGAAAGCGCTGAATGCTCTGCACATCAAGGCAGAGGCATGGGGATGGAAGCTCTTCCAGATGCTCAGGACTTTCGTGGTCGTTCTGATTGGTTACTATTTCGACATAGCTCCCGACCTCAGGGGTGCCTTCGATATGATGTGGCGCTCGGTCGCGGACTTTCACATGGTAACAACAAGCCAGATACACGATCTTGATCTCAGGATGAGCGATATGGCGGTCGTCGTGTACGGCGCGCTGGTGATTCTGTATTTCAGCATCAGACTGGAGAGGTCCGGCCTTGAGACTCCGGGTGACCTCCTTGACCGCAGACCTGCGTGGCTTCAGTGGGTGATCCTTCTGATCGGCGCGCTGTCTGTCATCATGCTGGGCATGTACGGGTCAGGATCTGAAGGTGTCGATTTCGTATATATGGGATTCTGATGACAGAGAAAACTACCGGAAAAAAGAAATATACCAAAAGAATACTCGGCATCGCGCTTTTCATCGCGGTCATAACGGGGATCTGCTATGTGTCGCAGCTGCTGTTCGCCAATGACGGAAGCAGCGAGTCGGTGCTGCTGCAGGGGTTCTATCTTGAAGAGCCGGATTCGCTGGACATTGTTGTCATGGGCGCGAGCGAGATCATGAACGATTACTGCGCGCCGGAAATGTACCGGGAGCACGGATACACAAGCTACCCGTACTGCTTTGCCGTGAACTCTGTACCACTGTGGAAGTACGAGCTGGCAGAGATCGAACGGACGCAGCACCCGCAGGTACTTGTCATTGAACTGAACGGAGCTCTCTATGAAGAGGACTCCATGATCCACTCGGAAGACTGTGTCAGGCTCCTCGGCGACAACCTGCCGATCTCGGGGAACGGGATCCGTTTTGCCCGCGAGATGGCGCAGCACCCGCTGGAAAGCATCTTCCCGGTGATCAAGTATCACTACAGATGGACGGAGCTGAGAGATGACTCTGTCAGGGACAGGATGCTGATGTACAGAAACGGATATCTGAGACTCCGCGGCGCGATGACTCCGCTCTACCATACGGAGTTCGACGCGGACAACATCCTCCCGGCGGACGATACTACAGCCCCGCTCAACGCTGACGGGGAAGCGGAACTCAGGGAATTCCTCGAAGCGTGCAAAGAATCGGAGATACCGCATATCGTTTTCGCCGAGTTCCCGCACATCATCGGAAACGAGAAGGGATATACAAGACATCAGAGATTCAATCAGGCGGCAGAGATCATCAGAGGAGAAGGCTTTGACGTCATTGACTTCACTAAGGAGATAGACAAGATCGGACTCGAGTATTATGAGGACTTCTTCGATACGCATCACATGGTCGCGACCGGCCAGCGCAAGCTTTCCTCATATCTCGGCAAGACCATCAAAGAGAAATACGGCATTCAGCCGCGGACCCAGACAGAGAAAAACCGCGCCAAGTGGGAAGACAGCGCGGAACTGATCCTGAAATTCTACAAATGCTATGAAGATTACACTTCCGCTCATGCCGACAAGCCGCATGAAGAAGTAGATCACGATCTGAGCGATACGCTCAGGACTATAACAGAACTGGAAACGGTGACTCCATGAAAATGAACGAAGAAAAAAGAATCCTCATACTCGGCGCCGGCAACGCGCAGATCGACGCGATCGAATACTGCAAGGCGCATGGTTACAAGGTCGTCGGATGCAGCTACACGACTGTAGACTGCGGCATTCCGCATCTTGACTATTTCGAACAGGTCGATATCAAGAGTATGGAGGGCGTCGCAGACCTCGCGCGAAGATACGGAGTGCGGGCGATCTATTCCGTCGGCTCTGATCTTGCTATGCCGACCGTCATGAAGGTCAGCGAGATGCTCGGTCTGCCACATTTTATTTCGTATGAAACTGCAGAGACCTGCCATTCCAAGGGCAAGCTGAGAGAGGCTCTCGGACAGGGCTTTGAAGGCAACGCGTCATTCATAACCGCGCGCACCCTCGAAGAAGCTCTTGAGTATACGGACTTCCCGGGTATGATGAAACCTGTCGACTCGCAGGGCCAGAGAGGATGCTTTAAGGTGGAGTCCGCGGACGATATCAGAGAGCACTTCGCGGCTTCTCTCGGTTATTCGTTCGAAGGCAAGGTCATCGTTGAAGAATTCATCGACGGGCCGGAGGTATCGGTCAACGCGTATATGCAGGACGGAGCGCTGAAGTTCGCTCTCGTCAGCGACAGATACGCGTTCGACGAGTATCCCGGCGGGATCATCAAAGAGCACCGGGTCCCTTCGTCTTTTGCTGACGCAGAGGCGAAGATGAAGTGTGAAGACCTTGCTGCCCGCGTGGCATCAAGGATCGGGATCACCGACGGACCGGCGTATTTCCAGATCAAACTCAGGAACGGCACTGATCCTGTACTGCTTGAAGTCACACCGAGACTTGACGGCTGCCACATGTGGAACCTGATCAGACATTATTGCGGCGCGGATCTTCTGGACGCGTGCTTCAGGCATCTGCTTGAGGGTGCCTCTGTCCTGGACGGGAAGTATGAGATGCCTGCGGAAGAGTACAGCTTGGCGTTCATGAGCAAAGAGCCGAATACGCGTTTTGCGCGCGGCGAGTTCGATACGGAAGGCGCTGAGCATGTCTGCTACTATTACGATGACGGCGACAGAGTGCTCAGGATCAACGGATATATAGAGAAGTGCGGATATGTGATCCGCAGGACAGGAAGAACTGTAAAATAACGGAGGTCAGATAACATGGGTATTCAGAAAAAACTCAAAAATGCTTATACGGTATGGTATCTGCTGACGCTGAGAAGATCGCTCGACGGTGATCCGAAGAAGATCAAGGCGGACCAGAACAGGAAGATCTACCGGCTGATGCAGAGAGCTTACAAGATCCCTGTATACAGAGAGAAGTTCGAGCAGTCGGGTACGACTCCTGATGACTATCACAGCGCTGAGGATCTCGTAAAATTCCCTACTCTAACCAAGCCTGAACTTCGTCTGTGGATGCAGACTGAGTGGGATGATCATCCTGAGATCCATGATGATGTCAACATCCTCAGCACGAGCGGATCTTCCGGCACACCGCTTAAGATGCTCTACACCCAGAAAGAGCAGGCCTGCAGTGATGCCAACTGGGCAAGAGCACTGTCGGCAGCAGGCTACAAGCCGCTTTTCGGCAAGATGTATTCATTCTCGACAAGCCACAAGGGACCGAGGAAGAAAAACAGAGACTCCATCATCCAGAAGTTCGGACTGATGAGACGTAAAGTTGTCGGAGAAGACCACATAGTCGGCGACGGAATCGCCGATCTGATCAAGGACATCAACGAGTATAAGCCGGACCTCATCTGCCTCAGGCGCAACGTCATGGTCAGAATGGTCGCTTATGCCGAGTCACACAACCTTGAAATATGGAAGCCGAAGCTCTACGCGCCTATAAGCGAGATGGTCGATGAAGTAACACGCAAGATGCTTGCGAAGGCGCTCGGACCTGGACTGATCGACGCGTACGGAGTATCCGAGATGGGAAGCTTTATCTATGAGTTCCCGGGTGTAGGCTACAGATATGTCGCCAACGACATCGCAGTCGCTAATGTCTACAACGACAAGAACGAGCTTGCCGATGACGGACGCATTGTCGTGACTTCTCTGTACAAGCACACTTATCCGCTGATCAACTATGAGACACTCGACCTCGGCAAGTCATTCGTGAAGGACGGCATCAGGTACTTCACGGACATCGAAGGCCGCATGAACGACCTCGTCAAGCATGAGGGCGGAGCGGATTCATCCGCGCTCCAGCTGATGAGGATAGCGAACCACACAGTCGGACTCTCGCAGTTCAGGTTCATCGAAGAGACTTATCACGACATGAAGATCCAGCTGGTAGCGGATCCGTTCAACAAGTCGATGACTAAGGAGCAGATCGAAGAGAGATTCATCACAGAGGTGACCAAGCTCTACGGCGATGAGTTTAAGATTACTATAGAGTGGCTCGACGAACTGCCTCCGGAGAAGACTGGCAAGCAGAGATGTTTTGTCTGCAATGTCCAGTAAACAGCAACGCGGAAAAGGCCGGGAACGATGTCCTGACCTTTTCTTATTTTCAAAAATGGAAGTGACTGGAGATGTGGAAGAAGATATTTGAACCTGTCGACATGACGGTCGGGGACCCGGTGCGGCAGATCGTAAAATTCATGATACCGATGCTGATCGGAAATGTATTCCAGCAGCTTTATAATACTGTCGACAGCATCGTGGTAGGCAAATACATAGGCGATAATGCCCTTGCGTCTGTAGGAAGCGCGGGGCCTATCGTCAATCTTCTGCTGGTACTTTTCATGGGTATCTCAGTAGGAGCAGGGATCATGGTATCGCAGTATTTCGGCGCAAAGCAGAGGAATCATCTGTCCAAATCGATCGGATGCTGCATTACGATGACTTTTCTTGCGTCTGTGATCGTTATGATCATAGCCCCGCTGGTTACGATGCCGCTGCTGAGACTTCTCAATACGCCGGATGAGATCTTAAACTGGTGCGATGACTATCTCAGGATCCTGTTCCTCGGAATAGCGGGATGCGCGTTTTACAACATCCTCGGGGGAGTGCTCAGAGGTCTCGGAGATTCGATCTCCGCTCTTATGTACCTTGTGGTCGCGACGATCCTTAATATCGTGCTCGATATTTTCTTCGTAGCGAAGGTCGGGATGGGAGTCCCGGGAGTTGCTCTTGCGACCGTCATCGCGCAGAGCTTCTCGGCGGTGCTGTCTTTCATCAAGCTGGCGAGAAAGAAGGACGTCTTTGATCTGAAGGCGGCCTATCTGAAACCCGGGAGCAAGTATGTCAGGGAACTGGTGCGTCTCGGACTTCCTTCAGGCATAACACAGGCGATATTCTCTCTCTCCATGGTAGTCGTGCAGTCGCTCACCAACAGCTTCGGGCCTATGTGCATAGCCACCAACGTAATCGTAATGAGGATCGACGGATTCGTCATGATGCCGGCATTCTCATTCGGAGCGGCCATGACCACTTTCGCGGGGCAGAATATCGGTGCCGGCAGGATCGACAGGGTAGAGACAGGAGCGAAAAAAGGCACCGGAGTCGCTATGGCGACCTCTGCTGTCATCACAGTACTCATATTCATCTTCGGCAAGTACCTGATGGCTCTCTTCACCAACACGGACGCGCTGATCGAACAGAGCTATCACATGATGCTGATCATGGGTGTCGGTTATATCGCGATGGAAGTCACGCAGTGCCTGCAGGGCATCATGAGAGGCGCCGGAGATACGATGGCGCCGATGTGGCTGTCCATGATCACAACAGTAGCGATCCGTGTCCCGCTGGCTTACCTGATGACATGGATGACAAGGTCGCCTGAGAATCCGCACGGACAGTTCTACATGATGTTCGTATCGATGCTGATCGCGTGGCTCATGGGATCGGCGATGACAGTAGCCGTATACCAGAGAGGCCGCTGGAAGCAGAAATCTCTGATAATGCAGGGGAGCGCAAAATGAAAATAGCAATCACAGGAGCGAGCGGGTTCATCGGAACTGAGCTGCTCAGCCTACTGAAGAAAACAGACAATTCTATAGTCGGCCTTACAAGAGGCGGCCGCGCATCGGAAGAAGAGACTGCCGGCAGCGGGAAGATCCCTGATGCAGAGGCATCCTGCCCGGCCGTGCAGTGGAAAGCGACAGATTACACAGAGGCGTCTCTGGCAGAGGTCCTCGAGGGCGTTGATGTCCTGGTGCATCTGGCGGGAGTCAGAGGAACGACGCCGGATCCGGCAGACTATGTGATCAATGAAGAGATGACTGAGAACATCCTCAGGGCAATGGTAACAGCCGGAGTGAAGAGGATCGTTTTCGCGTCGACGATCTCAGTCTACGATGACGAATCGCTGATCCCGTGGACAGAAGACACTCCGCTCAAAGGGCGTACTGCATACGGGGACTCCAAGATCAGATGCGAGCAGCTGATACGCAGATACGCTGATGAATGCGGCGTCACATACGGGATCGCGAGGATCGCCCAGGTGCTGGGCCTCGGAGAGAAGAGGCGCGCGATGATGAATGTCTTCATCGATACGGCCGCTGCCGGCGGACAGCTCCGCGTCATCGGCAGGAGCGTCGTAAAGCGCCAGTACCTCTATGTGAAAGATCTCGCGAAGATCCTCGCCGCGCTTGCGTGCGGCAATGAGCATCTCAGCGCCGGTGAGAACATCACCGTCAACGCAGGCATGCCTCATGCATACACCAATCTGGAGATCGCGCAGATCGTCAACAGGGTATTCGAAAACGGCACCCCGATCGATTATGACGACTCTAAGGAAGAGACGATAAGGCCATCGTGGATGAGCACCGAACTCCTGAATCAGGCGCTGGGCATATATCCGGAAGATATGGAAGAAGCGATGACAGAGGTGAGAAGCCTGAAATGTGAATAGGAATCACAGTCAGTGTGATAGATAGATATAAAACGGGATCTGCAGTAAACAGACCCCGTTTTGCTTGCGAGAATTAAACTCAAGATAAGATAAGCCGCTAATTTCTGGCTATACCTTCCTTCTTATTTCTCTGGCAACACCAAGAATCTTGATTGAGAAGCTTCCATCGTTGCTGATCAGAACTGGTTCGAAATCCGGGTTGATAGGCTGAAGAAGAATGTGATCCCTATTATTGCGAACCTTCATAAACGTAGCATCATTATCACCTATTCTTACCACGCAATCAGATCCGGTGCTATATGCATCCTGCTTCTCGAAGAGTACTATGTCATCTTTTTCATACTTTGGATGCATTGAAGCGTCTGTGACCCTTAGAGCAAAATAGCTTTTGTCTGCATCCAGATCCTTAGAATCGATATCTACAAATCCCTCAATGTCTTGATACTTATCAGCCGAATCATCGTTCGAGAGACTTCTATAAACCGGAACTATAGAAGATGATTTATTATATTCTATTCTGCTGGATGGGTCTGCCATGTTCTGATATGCCAGTGTATCAAGATCGACCTTGAAAATCTCTGCTAAACGCAAGAAAACGACGAGCGGCGGCGTCGATACTCCGGACTCCCATTTCTGGACTGTAGTGAATGATTTGTCGGAATGATATCCTAGCAAATTGGCCAAAGCTTGCTGCGAATAACCGTCGCGTTTTCTCAGATATCTGATGTTGCTGGCAATGAAGTGCATCTTAACCGAACCTCAAAACTTATCAATATTAAGAATACAAATCATACAGAGAATACTGCATATAAGCATAGAAATGAAGCAATACGACAAATAGTACCCCAATAATACAAGATTGTTGAATAATTATCAAGCGTATACGAATATTAATCGCACATGGTTGAATTCAGGTCAAATTAGCAATTGCTACTTGATTTATATTCAAGTATAATCAGACACGAGGAGGTGTGTGCTTGATGCAGTATTCGCTCAAGGAACTGAGAGCCCGTAAAAACTGGACTCAGCGTGAGACCGCTGAGAAGCTTGGCATATCAGTTCAGACATACAATGCCTGGGAAAAAGACATCTCGCGAGTTGCAGTTGGAAAAGTGATCGCAGTGGCAGACCTGTTCGGAGTAAGACTCTCAGAAATAAAGATTTTTGACTAGTGTGTCAAGAATAACAAAAAGGGCTATGGGGGAGATTAATAGTATAACCGGGGTAGTAATTCTTATTCTTATTATTGCAAATTAAAAACCGGAGAACGATTTCCGGTTTCCTGATAAATAGTTTTTCCTCGAATTGGCAGTTTTAAGGCAGAGACTTACTCTTCTTGAGCGACGTTTCTACTTTTTTTGTTCTCTGATTTTGATTCGCAGTCAATGTTGTTTCCATATACTTCACGGACTACGTATTGCGGGTAGTTGCCCATCGTCAGGAACATCCGTCCGACGTACTCACCGACTACACCAAGCGTGATAAGTATGATGCCGGAGAAGATGATGATGGTCATCATTGTGGATGTCCAGCCGAGGATCTTGGTCTTGCTGATGAGCTTGCGTACCAGCAGCCATATCAGACCGAGAACTCCGCACAGAGTTGTAAATACACCGAACCTCTGGGCGAAACGGAGCGGGACGATGGAGAAGCCAGCGATGTTGGACCAGAGACTCAGAAGTTTCTTCAGTGTATAGCCTGACTCACCGTATGCTCTGTCAAAATGCTGGATAGGTACACTCGCGATACGTGCCGGGGATACGGTACGCAGGATCAGTCCCTGCATTTGAGTGTAGTGAGCAGGATATTTGATGATACTGTCACGGACATACTTCTTCATCGCGACATAACTCGAAGTTTTCATGTCTTTCGGCTTGCCGATGAGGATGCGTACGCTCATATGAGTGAACCAGGACCCGAAATTACGGAAGCCTGAATGCTTCTTATCCGGATAATACCCGTATACTACATCGTGGTCTTCATCAAGACCGTTGATGATCTTGTCGAGCTGCGACGGGTGGGTCTGCATGTCATCATCCATGAAAATGATGATGTTCCCGGACGCGTAATTGAGCCCGCAGATGAGAGCGTTATGTTGACCTACATTGTGCGCCAGGGCTATTGCTGTAACACATGAATACTGATCCGCCAGAGCCTGCAGCTCGCGGACGGTCTCGCCGTCATCAGGCGAGAAATCGTCGACAAGGATGAACTCGTATCCGTCCCTGCCGAGACGGTCCATCTCAGCAATCGTCTCTTCGACAACGCTTCTGATGGTATGCGATGATCTGTAACATGGTATGACTATTGAATAATTCATTGCTTCACCTCACAATTACCTAATTGTAGTATGAGCGGGAGCATGTTAGCAAGGTTTAATTTCTGATATACAAGATAGCTACAAGCGCTTAAAAGTGCCAAAGTAATTTACGCTTTTTAAATGGAGCAGACTATGAGAGCGAAAAGAATTCTGAAAAGGGCAGCAAATATCCTTCTTATTATTTATTTGTTGGTAGCAGTTTATCCTTTTTTTTCCGAAACCATAGAATCCGAAACCATAGAATTAGAAACAGGACGGGTCTACGCCGCACAAGAGAGTGGCCCAGGACATCTGTTAGTTGTCCAAGCTAAAAAATATTTAGGCATTAGTACCTTATCAAGTGTCAAAAGTGCCATGAGGGCTAATGGATACACGATATGGAATGATGGCTATAACGGAGAATGGTGTGCCTGGTTTGTATCAAATTGTGCAAGAGAAGCGAGAATACCAGAGTCTGTAATTAAAAATATTGTATGCGCAGAAACAGATTCATATAGAAAACAAAAGAGATTCTATTATGGAAAGGCATATGGAGGTAGTTACACACCAGTTGAGGGAGATTTAATTTTTTTTGATTGGGCATACAATGGGAGAAACGGACTGTCAGATCATATAGGGATTGTTCTATATACAAAAGCTGGAAAAGTTTACACGATTGAGGGGAACTCTAGCAATTCAGTAAGATGTAAATCTTACCCACTAGATAGTTACGATGTATATGGCTTTGCCCATCCAAAGTATTGCACAACACACACACCGGGCAAAACGGAAAAAGGCGTATACACGGGTATGTGCAAGAACTGCGGCACGCCATATACCGAATGGGACAACTGGGGGACACTGGGGGCATCGTCAAACAGCCGGTTCTACAGAACGAAGACAGCAACCGAGACGAGCGCAACGATCAAGCTAAAAGCGTATCCTGACGATGACGGGAAGAAGATCCGAGAGCTGGGCAAGGACGAAGGGCTCCGGGTACTGGGCAGGAACACCCGCAGCAGCGTCGCCTGGTACAAAGTGAAGGACAGCAAGGGAAACATCGGGTATGTGAAGGCGTCGTATGTGAACCAGTACGACAGCAATAAGAGCACATCGAACATCACAGTGACGCTGGACGAAAAAGCCAGGAAGCCGGTGACGCGGGGAACGAAGAGATATATAACCGGAAAGGTAGTATCACACAATCCGGTCAAGTCCATAACGATCCGCGCGGAGAACCCAAATACGAGAAAGAACGGGGTCATCACGCCGACAGTGATCGAGAAGACGATGCCATACAAGAACTTCATCTTCCGCAACATAACGGTGTCGTCAGACAAGGATCAGGTCAAAGCGCTGAACCTGGGCGACAGAGGAGCCGGAACGTGGACGATCTCTATCACAGCGGTGGATACCGCAGGACAGAAGAAGACAGCCACAGCGCAGGTCGTGGTCAGCGATCCGGGAGTAGCAGCGCCGACGATCACGGAGGGAAGCTACAAAGAGAGCTCCGGGAAGGAAGGAAAATACGCAGTAGTAACGAACAACGCTGGCGGCACACTGTACATCAACGGGAAGGGATATACAGAAACAAGCAAGACGATCCCGCTGACGAGCGTCTCCGAAGAAGGACACAAAATAGTCGCGTACGCGAAAACGGGCGACGGGAAGCGGAGCCCGAACGCGGAAAAGAGGATCAAAGTCAAACAGTGCATTCCGCCTGAGATCAACATCTCATCCGACGGAACAGTCATCATCACGGGAGCAAGCGGAGACACGATCAAGTACTCAGTCAACGGAGGCGAGTACGTACTGTACAAAGCGCCTTTCAAGGGAGCGAACGGCGCAGTGATCAGGGCATACGCGAGAAGAGACGGGTCGGTCAGAAGCACAACTGCAGAAGCGGAGGCGGATCTTGGCGAGCCGGAAGAGCCTACAGTCAGGCTGCTCAATACAGACAAAACGATAGCAACGGGCGAGACAGCAGCGTTCAGCTGGAGCAAAGACAAGTCCGCGGAGAGCTATACCGTCATGCTGTATAAGGAGACATATAACGGCGGATATATGGAGCAGGATTCTCTGGAGACGACAGAGAACACGGCGAAGTTCAGACTGACAGAGGCAGGCCTGTACTATGTTGAAGTAACGGCAAAGAACGGCCAGGGCGAGAGCACATCAGCGGAACGCGCGGAAGTAAGAGCAGTGGATCCTCTGACGGTCAGATTCATAGAAACGGGCGAAACGGGCGAAGAGAAGGTTCTTACAGAACTTAAAGTGAAGTACGGAGACTCGCCTGAAGCAGTGCAGGAACCATCCAGACCGGGATATACGTTCCGCGGATGGGAGAACAGAAACAGCGGCAAAGTATCGCCGACAGACTATACAAGTGAAAAAATAACGACCGACACCGACTATGAGGCGAGATACAAAGGAGACACATACAGAGTAAGGATATACGCGCCGGATGACAAACTGCTCACTACAAGAGAAGTAAGGCATGGAGAAAGCGCCGTCACTCAGGCAGTGACAGACATGCTGGAGGAGGAAGGCTATGTGACGCCGGGCAGGAAACTGCAGGGCTGGTCGGTGATCAAGACAAGCAAGCCTGAGAGCGCAGCAGATGTCGAGCATGTCGATTCAGATATGGACATCAAGGCGATCGTCACATGGGAGAACACAGAGCTGCCGGTAGAGATAGAATCCGTGGAGACTGTGGAAGTCACTCGCAGCGACGGGGAAGGAACGGTATTCAGACCGCAGAACGTCGTTCTGGAAAAGAACGCTGACGAGACGCTGCGCTTCTACCTCATAGCGTCCCTCAAGGGAACAGACGCAGCTACGGGGATCGAGAAGACCCTGTACACAGACAGAAGGAGCTTCGAGATCCCTGCCGGAGAAAGCGGGCTGGTGCTGAACGCAGGAGCAAATGACCATGATCTGGATCTTGCGGTCAGTGATTCAGCAGCAGCAAACGCAGTAACAAAGCTCGAGCTGGTAGCAGTAGAGAGAAAAGCGGACGGCAGCACAGGCGGCACATATTCTGCCCTGTTCACAAAGGAGATATCCCAGAATACAAGCTGGACAGAACCGAGCAAGTGGAGTACTGAGAGACCGGAGGAAAAGCCGGGCAGACATGTAGAGACGAGAACGACATACAAGTACCGTGACAAGGTCGTTACGTACAGCGGGCATCCGACGGTCAACGGAATAAAGGGCGTAGCGGAGACAGTCAGCACGACCTACGGCCGCTGGTTCATAAAGAACGCCGAGACATCAACGACCGAAGATGACGTATATACGACAACGGTCACAGAGGACACGTATAAAAATGCCAAGAAGTGGCGCGCGTATTACTGTGACTGTAAACGTGTAGCGCGCAACGAAAAAGATACAGTCACATGTACAGAGTGTAAATCCAAGAACAGCAACAGCCTTGTCGTATACACAACAAGCAGCTACACCCCTTCTGGAACAACAGACCGGGGAGCAGGGATATTCGCAAAGACAATAACGGCAACACCGGACGGGACCATCCGGACGATGTTCTGGAACGGCAAGATCGAATCATCCTTTACGACGAGCGCGTCCTGGGCACAGACCTATCTGTGGGATCAGAATGTAAAGAACGATCTGCACCGTCAGAAGGTAACGAAAACAAGATACAGATATACAAGCTGGGACAACAACTGGAAATACAGTGAAACGGAGGTAGCAGCAAACAGCAACAGACAGATAGAGGAGCAGACGGAGTACAGATACAGCGATCAGATAGAGAACCCGCCTGAGCCGACGAATCTGAGCGGCAAGGCCATCCATATCGATGGCACTCTCAATATTGAGAATGACCTGAGCGGAACGCAGGCCACCCTGATGGTATACCAGGCGAACAACACTGATCCGAATCAGTACCAGATGCAGTATACCGGCAAGGTGGACATAGGCGAAGGCAACAGCTATGACTTCTCCTTCATCCCGATGGTCGATCCAAGCGAGACATCAGGGAACTACATAGTGACACTCGGGCTTGACAGGACGACAGGACTCGTGACGGTAGGAACAGTGGAAGCTCCGAAACAAAAGTACCTCGTGAAGCTGCAGTGGAACGACGGAACAGAAGATAAACTTCTTGGCCAGCAGGAGGTCGAGGAAGGAAGCGATGTCGATCTGAGCGGTATAGACGTACCGGAGAAGGAAGGCTATGAATTCACCGGCTGGGATCAGAGGACCACGAACATCACGGGCAACTGCACTGTAAACGCCGTATACAGACAGATGCAGAACGTTGTCGTATTCGTCGACTGGCAGCATGAGACCGTAGACATCCAGAGGACGCAGGGAAGCATCACTCTTCCGGCCGAGACCGAAGACGCCGAAGGATACCATTTCAGGGGCTGGAAGCTTGAAGACGGAACTGTCAAGGCAGCGGGAGAGACGATCCCGGTCAGCGGCGACATGGTGATCACGGCAGAGTATGACGTCGAGAAGTACACCGTCAGGTTCATGGGGACGGACGGCGAAGCCGTGGATGCACAGGAGATAGAATACCACAATGCGGCGAATCCGCCTGAATATACACCTGAAGAAGGAACGTTCGTAAGCTGGAGCACTGCAGTCAACTGGTGGGATGTCGAGAAGGACGTCGATGTATATCCGGTAATCGTCTATGATGAACAGGCGCTTATGCCGTCGGCAAATATTACAGCCGGAGATGCGGAAGACGAGACATCAGAAGACCGTAAGGTGGAGCTGTACTTAGAGGATGATGAGTGCGGAGATGAGATCTTCATCACGACGGACGGAACAGTACCTACGGAAGAAGGCATCATAGAGTATCTGAACACAGACAAAGACTCATATACAGGAAGCATAAAAGTATATACGGAACCGATCGCGTTCAACGAAGATACATCGATCATGGCTGTCAGCTACGCGGAAGGCAAGAATATGAGCGATATCCGTTATGTCTTCTATGAGAATGAGCCGGATCCGGAAGACGCATATTCAACTGACGCGGATCTCACATACGATGAGTGGACAGAACTCGGGACATATGAGGTGAAGGTCACGTCCGATGCGGAGATCCAGATCACAGCATCTGTTACTGAAGACCCGGGACTGATCGGATACGATTTCATGATCGAATGCGATGATGCGGTATTCTACGCAGACAGGAACGAATATGACGAACCGGTCTTCTCATCCGGAGAGGCTGTCAGCGAGGGAGCAGTCCATGCTGCAGACCTGAAGGACGGATACAGACTCGTATGGAGCGGAGACGCGACGGACGGCATTACCGGCGGTGATCTGCTGAGCATGATCCTGCATGTCGATCCGGATGCTGAAGAAGGAACATACCCGATCAGGGTCAGCTATGCACCGGCGAATACACTGGACAGAGACTACGATCCGGTGACGCTTGAAAACGTGAAGGTGACAGTGGCTTCCTCGGCAGTAACGGATATTGCTACAAAGGATGTGACGCTCTCAAGGACGAGCTTCGTATATGAAGGCACTCCGGCCGAGCCGGCAGTAGTGATCGAAGGCCTCAGGGAAGGAACGGACTTCACAGTCGCGTACGAGAACAATGTCGATGTCGGTACCGGCAAGGCTGTCGTGACCGGTATAGGCGACTACAGCGGAACGGTAGAGAAGGAGTTCACGATCACACAGGCCAACATCGCAAATGCGGACATCGGAGAGATCGCAGATCAGACGAAGACAGGCAGCGCGATAGAACCGGCGCTCAATGTGACATTCAACGGAAATACGCTCGAGAAGGATACGGACTATGAGGTCGCATATGCCAATAACACCGAGGTCGGCACAGCGACAGTCACGGTCAGCGGCATAGGCAACTTCAGGGGAACTGCCAATGCTGAATTCCAGATCATAGAGACGGTAGAGTCCCAGCTCGAGCAGGCGCTCAGAGAGAAGGAGGCTGCAGAGCAGGCTCTGAAAGAAGCAGAGAAGCAGAAGCAGGCTGCCGAGGCGGAGAAGGAAGCCGCGGAGCAGAGAGCAAAAGATGCTGAAGAAGAGCTGAGCACTACACAGAGTCAGCTCGAAGCGGCTCAGACTGCGGCGGATGAAGCGAATGCCGCCAAGGAAGAACTGGAAACGCAGCTTGCCGGGGAGAAGGAGATATCCGAAGAACTCCGGACACAGCTCGAAGCGGCTCAGACTGCGGCGGATGAAGCGAACGCGAGACTCGCAGAAGCGGAGCAGGCCAAGGCCGATCTGGAGGATCAGCTCGCTGAGGCCAATCAGGCCGTAGAGGATGCGGAAAGACAGGTTGCTGAAGCCAACCAGGCAAGAGAAGAAGCTGAGAAGAGGGCTGAAGAAGCAGAGAAGGCTCTTGAGGAAGCTACTCAGGGCGGAGGAAACACTGAGCCTGAGGTACAGGATCCTCCGGCAGGCAGGGTCACGATCCTCAATACGGTAGCCAACTCGGCGAAGAAGACCAACGACGTCATCTGGGACAAGTCCAAGGTCAGCGGCGCTACAGGCTACGAGATCAACTGGAGGGCGCGCGGCGCTTCAAAGTGGGCATCAAGGAAGGTCGGAGACGTCTCAAGAGGCACCACTTCCGGGCTGACCATCGGAGGACTCTACGAGATCAGGGTCAGACCGTTCAAGGAGGCTACTGCAACAGCTGAGGCTGCTTACGGTGAATGGTCGCCTAGCGTCTACAGGTATTTCTACACCACACAGAAGATCAGGCTCGCTTCCACCAGCAAGGGGACTTTTACCATGAGCTGGGCGAGGGACTCCAGGGCGACTGGCTACCAGGTGCTCTACACGACCAACAAGAATGGTTCCGGCGCTGCACAGAACATCAAGACGGCGGGTGCGTCTGCGACCAGCATCACCGTCAAAGACATAAAGGTGAATGGCAGAGCAACACCGCTCAGAAGCGGCACTACCTACTACGTACAGGTCAGAGAGATCAGGAAGGTCGGAAACACCACCTACATCGGTAACATCTCCTGCCCGGTAGCGGTCAGAGTCAGGTAAAGAACGTTATAGCTAATATTAATTCTTAAAAAATGCGCTCCCCATAGTGACAACTGGTTGTTCAGCAGCTTATCACGAGGGGAGCGTAAGCTTTATATCCAATCGTTTCCATAATGCATAAGCAAGGTGCGGTTAAATAGTTGTTGAGCGCCACTGTATTATTATCTGTTGGATTATGGTATAATCATATGATTAATTTTGAAATAACAGGGAGATTTGAGCATGCTGATATCATTCGTAATACCATGCTATTATTCTGAAGATACGATCGGCAAGGAAGTGCTGGCTGTCATGGAGCAGTTTGAACAGCGCGAAGGCTATGAGTGCGAGTTCGTTCTGATCAATGACGGATCGACGGACGGTACTTTTGGCGTGATCAGATCTCTGTGCGACAAGTATCCTAATGTTATAGGCATCAACCTCATGAGAGGGTTCGGTCAGCACAACGCGCAGATGGCAGGGCTCAACTACGCGTCAGGCGAGTACATCATGGGTATGGACGATGACATGCAGACGCATCCGTCCCAGGTGTTCAAGCTGATCGAGACGATAGAGCAGGGCGGCTACGATGTCGTATACGGCACCTATCCGCACTCCAAGAATTCATTTTTCAAGACGCTTTCAAGCAGATTCAACAGGCTCACGTCCAAGATCCTGCTCGATATGCCGAAGGAGATCGTAGCGACCAATTTCTGGATCATCACAAGAGATGTCAGAGACCAGGTCATCAAGTACAGCAGCTTCAATCCTGTGCTGGACGCGATCTTCTATCAGGTCACGCATAATTTCGGCGCTGTCGAGGTAGAGCATCACAAGAGGGAATCCGGCAAGTCGGGTTACACCTTCAGAAAGCTCGTCAGGCTTTGGCTCTCTTACTGGAACTATTCGGTCGTGCCGCTGAGAATATCGTTCTTCATAGGAGCGGCATCTGCGACTTTCGGAGTCCTGGTCACGTTCTGGCTCATCTATAAGAAAGTCACGGACCCGATCATCCCGATGGGCTGGGCATCGACCCTCTGCCTGATGACACTGCTGTTCGGAGCGGTACTGATGGTGCTCGGCGTAGTAGGAGAGTATCTCGGCAAAGCGATCCTGATCCTGAACAAGACGCCTCAGTTCATCATCCGGGAGGCGCTCAATCTGGACAAGCAGGCAGCCGCGCGTCCGGATCCTGATCACAGCGCACAGCCGGCAGGCGGCGCTGCGGATCCTCATCAGATCAACAGAGAATAAGCGGGACCCGGCAGGGACCCTGCAGAATGACATCATATCGCATGGGAAGAATCAAATATTTTATAGCACTGCATCTGTGCATCCTGGTATTCTCGATGACGGAAGTACTGGGCAAATTTGCGGCTATATCATATAATGAATACGGATTACGCAGTATCAGGATATACATATTCATAATCCTGATGCTTTTCGTGTGTGTCTTCTACGCGTTCTGCTGGCAGAAGATCATCAAGCATTTTGACCTGCATGTAGCTTATGCCAACAGGAGCATGTACCTGGTGTGGAGCCAGCTGTGGGCTGTCTTCATTTTTTCCGAAAGCCTGACGCCGAGGAACATACTGGGAATGCTGATCGTAATGTTCGGAGTAATCGTCGTCTCTCTCGGAGAGAAACAAAGCAAGGAGTAAGACAATGCATCCATATATGCTGATATTGTTCGCGACTACCTTCTTTACGGCGATCTCTCAGGTACTGATGAAGAAGAGCGCGCAGATAGAACACAAGAGCTGGATATACGAGTATCTCAACTGGAGAGTCATACTCGCGTACGGTATCGCCTTTACGGTGCTGATGGTCAACACCTACGCCTACACAGAGGTCGAGATCAAATACGCGTCCATCATCGACGCGTTCAGCTACGTTAACGTCATGATATTCTCATATCTTCTGCTCAAAGAAAAATTCACAGGACTTCAGCTTGTCGGCAATCTGATCATCATCACCGGCATACTGGTCTATACATTGTAAAACTGCCTAGCGGAGGTTCACTAATGAAAAAGAACGTTGCTATTCTGGGAGCGAGCTATCATCAGCTCCCGCTGATAGAGAGGGCGAAAGAGCTCGGATACGTCACTCATGTTTTCGCGTGGGAATGCGGAGACGTCGGAGAGACCGCCGCTGACCATTTCTATCCGATCAGCACGAGAGACGGAGACGCTATTCTGGAAAAGTGCAGAGAGATAGGGATCGACGGTATCTGCAGTATCGCTTCGGAAGTCGCGCTCATCACATGCAACTATGTTGCCAACAAGATGGGGCTTACTGCCAACTCCATGGAGAGCACTTACAAGAGCACCAATAAGCATCTTATGAGAAAGGCCTTCGAAGAGCATGGTGACCCGTCCCCGAAAAGCATTCTTGTGACACCGGAGACAGACATGTCGCAGATAGACATTCCTTACCCTGCCATAGTGAAGCCGACAGACCGCAGCGGAAGCAGAGGTGTTCACAAGATCGAATCCCCGGAAGAACTGCCGGAGGCTCTGAGCGAGGCGTTCGAACAGAGCTTCGAGCAGAAAGCTGTTGTCGAAGAGTTCGTGGAAGGTCAGGAATACAGCGTAGAGTATATATCCTATGAAGGTAAGCATACGCTCCTGGCAGTCACTTTCAAATACACGACCGGCGCGCCGCGGTTCATCGAGACCGGACATTATCAGCCGGCGCCTGTCAGCGACGAGGTAAAAGAGAAGATCAGACAGGTCGTCGATCATGCTTTCGACAGCCTTGAGATCAAGTACGGAGCAGGAAACGCAGAGATCAAGATAGATGACGAGGGCAATATCAGGCTCATTGAAGTCGGACAGAGAATGTCCGGCGACTGCATCGGGACTGATCTGGTCAAGTACTCGACGGGATATGACTATGTCGGTATGGTCATACAGATCGCGTGCGGCGAGGCCCCGGATTTCACACCGATCGTGGAACCTTTCCCTGTAGAAAGCGTCTTTATCCTCGATCAGGAAGACCTTGACAAATTCCACTATATGCAGGAACATGAACCGGAGAGGATCATCCGCGTCGTAGACCTGGATCTGGACCTCCTGAACAGCGCGACGAACAGCTCCACCAGGGCAGGATGCTATGTCATCAGGCACGTGGATTAACACGCGCAGCCACTGACGTGAGCGCATCGAGAGCAGCGTCCGGAATTAAATATAGAGAAAAATTATGCTTGCAAGGCATGCGCAAAAAGGCTCTCATGAGCCTTTTTATTTTTGATGACTTATAGCCGATATACCGATTGACTCTTGCGGACAGTAGCTGTTATAATTCATATCGGATAGGTATGAAAAAAGAAAAAGGAGATTTTATTATGCGCAAGAAATTCATAGCAGTGCTCATGATCAGCGCAATGATCCTCACATTTGCTGCACCGCTCAGCGTATCCGCTGCTTCATCACCTACGGTATGGAGTGTTACCTGGGCTAGAGGATATTCCAGCTATAACAGAGTCCGTCTGGAGTGGAAACAGGTATCCAACGCAGACGGATACAGAGTATACTGGGCAGCTAACGGTGTAAGAGGAAACGTTGTACTGAAAGGGCGCAACACACTTAAGTACACTCACGTTATCAGCGATTCCAGACTCCTCGACAGAGACATCACTTACGTGGTATATGCTGTCAGACTCGGTACAGTAAACGGGAAGAAGAATCAGGTAGTGGCAATGTCGCCGCATCCTTGCACCATCAAGGCTGCGCCGATCAGGCTCATGACGATCAGGTTCACATTCGCTGAGAACAGGACTCTGACCAGCCATGAAGGCACAAGCACCACGAAGAGGTTCTATGCGGGCGACTCATATAAGGCCAGAGGATTCAATCAGGGACGTTATATCTTCCCTGTAGGCAAGCTGACTTACTATGTATCCAGACTCAGCACTTATAATGCATATATTGATGATATCAATACTGATAAGACGTACTGGAAGAGAGAGTGCGAGGACTTTGTAAACACGATCGGTATCAGCAGCAGCACAGACTATCTGATCTGGGTCAATCAGTATACTGAGAGACTCTGCATATTCAAGGGATATCAGGGACACTGGAGAATGATCTGCGGACCATGGCAGTGCTCATCAGGTAAGGCAAGCACACCTACAGATACCGGAAAGACAAGGATCTATGACAAGGAATACTACGGTACTCCGATGTACTGGAATATCTGTCAGGTATTCTCGATCCACGGCAGACTGTCATCCTACGGCAACCTCGACTGGCCTAAGTCGAACGGCTGCGTAAGAAATACAGACGATCATGCTCTGTATATCTACAGGAACTGCCCGATCGGAACCGCGGTATATATTTTCTAAGGTCATATCATACAGAGAACACGGAGGCGTCTCATTATCTGAGACGCTTCTTTCTTGTAGAACGGTTATTGCAGCAGGATGAACGCATTAAAGAAACTGTTTACTGAATCTGACAACGTCATGAGGGACAGCTACATCTGGAATACGCTGTCCGCCACTTTCTTTGCCGTGCAGTCGATGATCGCTCTGATCGTCATTACCCATACGAGCGGTCAGGAGGATGCGGGCGTCTTCTCTATCGCGTACGCTGTCGGCAGCCTCATGTACTACATAGGCGAGTACGGCGTCAGGAAGTATCAGGTCAGCGATGTCAATGAAGAGATGTCGTTCACAGACTATCATTCCCACAGGATCGCGGCCTGCGCGGTCATGCTGATCGTCAGCCTGGGATATGTCGCGAAAGGGTATTTCTCCGGATATTCCTTCAGTAAGGCGTATATCGTTCTCATGGTCTGCCTGATCAAAGTGGTCGAAGCTTACTCTGAAGTGTATTTCGGAAGATTCCAGCAGGTCGGAAGACTGGATGTATCGGCCAAAACGAATTTCTACAGGACGATGGTCGGCCTTGCGGGCGGCTGCGTCTCACTGGTCATAACACACGATCTTACAATTTCGATCACGGTGTGGTTCGTTCTGACTGTTCTGGCTATGCTGACATCCAGCATTCTGGTATATAAGGATTTCGGCACGCTTGAGCTCAGGTTCAGATGGGACAAAGTCCTGCGGATATTCATGGACTGCTTCCCGCTGTTCATCGGATATTTCATGATGAACTACATAGGCAATGCTCCGAAATACGCGATAGACGCAACGATGACGGATCTGGATCAGGCGAATTACAACTATATCTTCATGCCGGTGTTCGCGGTAGGACTCTTCGCGAACTTCATCTTCAACCCTATTCTGGTAAAACTCGCACACAGATGGGATGAAGGCAAGATCAGACCATTCATTAAGATCGTGCTGCGCCAGCTGCTGGTCATAGGAGCCATCACGCTCCTGGCTATTGCGGTAGCGCTGACGATCGGCTGCCCTGTGCTGGGCATCCTGTTCAACGCGGATATCTCGCCGTTCAGAACAGACCTGACCATTCTGATGGTCGGCGGAGGAATGCTCGCGCTGGTCAATTTCTTCTCAGTCGTGGTAACGGTCATGAGATACCAGAAGCATCTGATCGCGGGATATGTCGTGATCGCGGTCATGGCTCTGCTGCTTGCGGAAAAAGCGGTCCGCGGCTACGGCCTGAGAGGCGCGGCTGTGCTGTATACTATACTGATGGGTCTTCTCGCTCTTATCTTCGCGTTCATTACATTCTGGTTCATCCACAAAAAAAGGCAGCATCTCGCTGAAGATGCCGCCTGATGAAGTCCGGATACGGACTAGTTCATCTTGGTAAGAACGGTGTTGATCACGCCTTCCGGATTAGTCTCTGTCATTACGAGAGCTCCTGACTGGTCGAAAGCAAGGTCAAAGTCGAAGTTGAGCTCGCTTGTATCATCCAGATGGATGTGGTCATCGACTTCTTTCCAGGATCCGCCGAGTTTCTCTTCTGTAATATCCGCAGCCCATGAACCGTTGCTGTTGACGATGAGGTCAATATTGCCATAGAGGTAGATGGCCTGGTCAGAAGTAGCGGTCCATCTGCCTGCGAATTTTGCAGGATCGGTCTTGACTCTCTTGATCTCAGCGTCTTCTCTCTCGAGATCGAAGGAGATGCCGTTAGACTCTCTTTCTGTCAGATCAGGCTGGTCCGGATCCGAATCGATCAGCCCCATATCAGTATCGAGATCGTTTACCTCATTGCTCTCCTGAGAGATGATTACAGAAGAATCATTATCACTGGCCGGTACCTCTTCCTCCTTGTCTGCGAATATGGAGCATGATGAGGCGAGGAACGCCAGCATGGCGATGATCATCATAAATGAAATGTATTTTCTCTTCATGTGAATACCCTCCGTTCTGATTGTGTATATTATGCTGTATACTGCCATCGTAGCCGGCGGTACCTGCGCATTTTCATATTTGTTCCATAAGGACTGTAATAGTATAATATATTTACTGAAATTTGTAAAATTCGCGTTCGCGGGCAGCAAGCTCAGTGCTGCGGCACAGTGCAGACTGCGCCTGAGCAGCGGGCGTATCCATCCCCAACCGACCTCAGAAAGGTTATCAGATCGATGAAGAATAAAAGCCTCAGGAACTGGATCATCTCACTGGCTGCTAATACAGCGATAATGGCAGCCGTTTTTATGTTGTCCGAGGTAACGTATGAGACTAACGATGACTTTGCGATAGCGGCGGAGATTGCGTCCGGTTATCCTTTTGTCGGTTTCGTCAGTGTGTATCTCTGCAGGATCCTTATGCTGATACAGAAGATCTTCCCTGCAGCCAACATATTCATGATCTCTCAGCTGGTCATGTCTTTTATCGCTTTCACCGTCTTGATCAAAGTCATTCTGGACAGACAGGAGTCAGTCCTGCTGTCTGTCCTGTCTCTGCTGCTGGTGCTGTTCTACTCCATGGATCATTATGGCTGCATGCAGTTCACCAAGACATCCGCTCTGCTGATGACTGCAGGCCTCATATGGATCGCGGATACCTACCTGCATGAACGGCGCGCAGCATGCTTTATCCTTGCGTTCGCGCTGTATTTTATCGGAGTGGCATACAGGCAGAAGGGCATGTTCCCGTCTATAGCGTTTGTCGCCCTGTTCATGCTGCTGTGGTGGCTCACCAACGGAAAGGAGTTCTTCGGGGGCAGAAAGCCGCTGCCGGAGATCGGGCTGGTGCTGATCATTGTGATCGCTATGCTCGTTCCGTACGGGCTCGACAAGGCTTCAGACGCTGCCAACGCGGGTACGCCTGAGCTCAAAGCCGGAAGACAGTATCAGGCGGAGAGAGTCAAAGTAACAGACTATCCGATGCTGGACTATATCGAGGATAATATCGGAGAATATGAAGCCGTGGGTCTGGACCAGAATGACCTTGAGCTGATCGACAGATGGTTCTTCGATTATGACGGAGCCGCTTCGTATGATAACCTCAAAGTGATCAACAGTATCAACGGTCCTTACGCTGAAGCTGACAAGTCAGTTGTGAAAGCGGTCAAGAGAGCGGTAAAACGGTCTCTTGAATCAGTGCTCGCGATGGACAAGAACGGACTGCATATCATCTTCGTGCTGCTCATCGTTCTGTACCTGCTTGCGGAGAGAAAACCGAAGATCTGGATGTACATACTGGCGCTCGGCATTCTGACGGTCGTTCTGTATACTGCTGTCTATTACATGAAGAGAGTCCAGTACAGAGCGATCTATATAGCCGATGTCAATATAACCTTCTGGCTCCTGTATATCGCGGCGGTAAGCGGCAGATCAGAAAAGAAGGCGGCAGGCAGTATCGTTCTCGCGGTGACGATCCTCGCTGTCGCGCTGAGCATACCGGGGCAGCTCGATTATCTTCAGAGCAGAGTCAATTACAACAGCAGCCTCATAGAAGCGCCTGAAGTCACAGAATATCTGCAGGCTCATCCGGACAGCTTCTATGTAATGCCGACGGTGCTCAACAGCCAGACGCAGTCCTATATGACGCCGCTCAAAGCGCCTGTGGTCGCGGCCAATCTGACCGACACAGGAGGCTGGGACACGATGACGCCATATAAACTGGAGCAGCTCAGAGCATACGGGATCGAGAACCCGGTCAGGGATCTCATCAATAATCCGGACGTATATTACTTCGGAGATTTCAAAGTGAAAGGACTTACGGAGTATTACGATAAATGGTACTGCAAGGAAGGAGAGAAAGCGGAATTCATCAAAGTCGATGAGTTAGCCGATCAGGGGATCTACCGGGTAGTGATCAGGAAGCAATAGTGATCAGGAAACAATAAAGAAATAAACAAACGAAGGAAAAAAGCCGGGCGACATCAGTCAGCCTGGCTTACTTTATAGATCACGATATCGTTGTTGGTGAATACAGGTTCATAATCATCCGAGGACAGGTCAGGGGTCTCCGGGAATATTTTTTTGGTTACCATTACATAGTCTATGCCGAGAGACCGGGCAAGATCGCCGCGCTCCGCGTTGTTCACATCGTAGAGCTTATTGTTGGTCTCTATCATTTTGAGGCGGAGGTCTGTCTCGTAAGTCTCAAGCGTGAAGCCGGAACCTTCCAGATAGAACATCCTGTCTGAATACGCGGCGTATACGAAATGACAGCAATCCCAGCGGTCAGTGTAGTCAAAATCGCTGACGCCTACGGACAGATACATCTGTGTCGCGATCAGAGCATCCTCCGGGGTGTTCTCTTTGAGCCATTTTGTCGCTTCATACTCATCTCTTGTCAGGCTGGTGCCCGGGTTATAAGGAGCCTCCGGGTGAGTGTGATACCTGGCTGCAGGGATCAGGCCGTGCATGTCGATGAACAGAGTCGCGGAGGTCAGGAAGATCAGAGCAAAAAACCATACACAGCAAACCCTGAACAGGACTTTAACAGCCCCGGACGTTATTTCCTCCCGGTCTTCGAAGAACCAGAACGAAATGAGCGGCACAAATGCCGTCGTAGCGGTTCCGAAGTACACCTGGCTGTGCCCGTCGTAACTGAGGAACATCATGAGCACAAAACCGACGAGCGCTGCCGCGTATACGGTGATACGGGCAAAATCAAATTCATGCTTCTTCGTGACGACAAGGATGAACTCCCTGATGTATCCGATAGTGAAAGGCAGCAGATATATCGTGAAGAAGAATATGGCGAAAACGGCAAGTATGCACAGGAGGCGGACTGGTCCCGGAACACCGACAGAACGGAGAGCGATGATAAGGTCTTCCTTCCACCAGGTGATGTTGGTCATTCCGCCGAAATAGAACAGCGAGTCATTCGTCGTGCCTGAAGTCGGGTCGCCGCTGAAAAGGAACATGTATGTCGCGAGGAATCCCAGGTCAGATGCGGCTGTCGGAAGCGCGGCTTTCTTAAGCACAGGAGCCCTGAGCAGAAGACCCAGCAGGAACGTTCCCGTGATGCCGCCTGCGAAGACAAGCCCGACGGGAGCCTTGATACCTGTAAGCACCATGACCAGAACCGTGAGCATGACTGTGCTGCGGGCAGCCCGGCGTTTATCACCGGACTCGTCACGCAGGCAGATGTCCAGCATGATCGCGCAGGCCATCAGGCCGGCGATGCCGAATCCGCCGTGGTTGGCGTTGGCGAACAGTATCGTGAACATATAGGACGTGGTGTGCGTCTTGGATATGAACATGTTGGAAAGTATGACAGACAATGTATAGAGGCCGGCCCTCTTGCCGCCGGAACAGAAATGCCGGAACGTCGCATAGAAGGAAAGGCCTACAAGATAAGTCGTCATATACGGGCTGCATGACATGACAAGGAAGTCAGGAGTGAGCCCGAAGAGCATCACAGGGATCGCAAGAAGAATCTGCGTGTACAGATGATAGTATTCGATGACTCCGTGTACCCACGGGCTCTGGAGAGGATACCCGTGAGTCAGTGACATAGACAGTCCCATCTGGTATACTTTGTCGATGCCGGCGAAGACCTCATCACAGAGTTCCGGCGACAGATAGAGGAACTGGGAGTTCAGGAAAACATAAGTCATCAGGATCGCGACGGCGGCGTACATCGCGGCCGGGATGCGCCTGAGTGAAAGTTTCCCGAGAACAGCGGCGCCTGCGCGCTTTTTATACAGAAGCCAGATATATGCAGCGGAACAGACCGGGCCTGAGATGAACAGGAGCAGTCTGTTTCCGATGAGATCGCAGAGGAAATACAGGGCAACCATCAAAGCCCACCCGGCAAAGAATGAAAGAAGCAGATCTTCAGAGATGTGCCTGGTCCGGATCTTCAGAAGCCTCGAGATCAGCAGCCCCGGAAGCTGGATGTAGCAGACCGCGAAGAAAGCGAAAACAGCAAGCTCCGGAATGTGTACATGGTATATGAACACGGAAATACCAACCATTGCAGCCATAACTGCAAGGCTGATCACTCTGATTAATGATGAAACACGTGACGAAGCTGTCATAGATTCTCCGCAGGGGCATATTCGTTGAAATATACGTTGTTTGTAAGTATAATATATGTGGGAAAATTTGTAAAACGATTGCAGACCGCTGCCGCTGACTGACGCGGTACGCAGCCTGAAGAGGTTTTTGTATGCTTGATAACAGGAAAAAACTCAGAGACAGGGAGGTCACTCTGTCCCTGAATATATATGATTTCGCCTGGATAGCAGCTATCGCGGCAGTTTCTGCAGTATGTCTGGAACTGTTCTACAGGATGATAGTCAATTACAACGGCAAGTACGAGTCCGATATCGGATACTACGCGCTGGAACGCACTCAGAGCACCGAGCCTCAGGAGAGGCTGGTAGGCATATTGTGTCAGTGGCTGTTCGATATCAACCAGTCCACGCTCGAGATCAATATCATGCTGGCACTGGTGATCGCGGCTATCATTGTTGCGAATTTCGCGGTTATCAGGTTTTTCCTGAGAGAGGACGGACTGCTGGAGAGCGTACCGAGGCGTGCTGTACAGGTATTCTCTGTAGCGATGCTCTTTATCGGACCGATTTACGTTCCGGTCATCCATGAGTATTTCTACCGCAAGTCTTTCAGCTCGTTCTGCTGGCACTCGCCGACCCAGCACTTTATGACACTGTTCGCCATGATCGCTGCGGTCTGCTTCCTCAGGATGTACATGCCGTATGATACCGAAGGCGTCAGCGTGAAGTGGTGGATCGCGACTCTTATTACGACTTTCCTGGCGACTACGAGCAAGCCGAGCTATACGATCGGACTCGTGTTCACGATCGTGATCATGTTCATCGCTGAGCTGATCAGAAAAGGAGCAGACGGTTTTCTCGTCAGGTTCCGCAGGATGTTCATCATGGGCATGTCGGTAGTCCCGAGCGGGCTGTATATAATATGGCTCAACAAGAGGCAGTTCGCTGACAATACGCAGTTCGGAGAAGAGCATGAGATCGTCTTCGGACTCGGACCACTGCTCAATTATGAGCGCCCGTGGGCGGCGCTGCTGTTCGGCATCACATTCGCTATTGCAGTGTTCGCGTTCAACCTGAAGAAGTTCAGAGATACCAAGTATAAGTTCGCTCTGTATACCTTCGTGATCGGCACCCTGCAGTGGGCGACGATCAGCGAGACGGGAACGAGATCCAATTTCGGGAACTTCTCGTGGGGAAGGATGTTCGGCTGTTACTTCATTACGCTGACAGCGTGCGCAGTCTTCCTGGAGATGTACTATAACAGGGATTTCTTCAGCAGCCGGAGCAAGAGGACAGCCGCCATGGCTGTGATCGGGCTGATCCTGGCAGCATCAGTCATCTGCCAGCTGTATCATTTCTACCTTATACTTACCGGTCACGGATATATGCGGTAATAAAACGCACCGGGATCCCGGTGACGCAGTCAGAACACCAGCGGAAGCTCCGGCGCGTGCCGGATCCCCCGCGCTGCGTCTGATGCACGCGGGCACGCAGAGAGCTTCGTTCAGAAATCAATCAATATAACAATCAATTATCAGAAAAAGGAGTGTATCAATCGTGAAGATATTGGTAACAGGCGCAGCCGGATTCATAGGAAGCAACTTCGTATTTCATATGCTGGATGCTCATCCTGACTATGATATTGTCGGGCTTGACTCACTTACATACGCCGGCAATCTCGAGACTCTCGCGCCGGTGATGGACCATCCGCACTTTAAGTTCGTCAAGATCGACATAACCGACAAGGACGCCGTAGACAAGCTTTTCGCGGAAGAGAAGTTCGACAAAGTCGTCAATTTCGCCGCTGAATCACATGTAGACAGATCCATTGAGGATCCGGGACTGTTCCTCAGGACGAATATCCTCGGAACACAGGTACTGATGGACGCTTCCATCAAGTATGGCGTGGGGAGATTCCACCAGGTCGGCACAGACGAGGTCTACGGAGACCTGCCGCTTGACAGACCGGATCTCTTCTTCGTTGAGACCATGCCGCTGACAGCTTCGAGCCCTTATTCAGCATCAAAGGCCAGCGCGGATCTGCTCGTAATGGCATATCACAGGACATACGGTCTGCCTGTCACGATCAGCAGATGCTCCAACAACTACGGGCCTTATCAGTTCCCTGAGAAGCTCATCCCTCTTATGATAGCCAATGCTCTCGCGGACAAGGCTCTGCCTGTATACGGCGAAGGACTCAATGTAAGAGACTGGCTGTATGTTGAGGACCACTGCAGAGCGATCGACCTCATACTCGAAAACGGCAGAGTCGGTGAAGTCTACAACATCGGCGGTCATAACGAGAAGGCTAATATCGAAGTCGTCAAGATCATTCTCGCGCAGCTCGGCAAGCCGGAGAGCCTGATCACATATGTAACAGACAGAAAAGGCCATGACCAGAGATACGCTATCGATCCGACCAAGATCCATAATGAGCTCGGATGGCTGCCTGAGACGAAGTTCGAAGACGGCATTAAGAAGACGATCCAGTGGTATCTCGACAACGAAGCATGGTGGAAGAACATCGTGAGCGGCGAGTACCAGCAGTACTATGAGAAAATGTACGGCAACAGATAGAGCATCTGTATGACAGCAAGAAGGAGTATACGGGATCAGCACAAAGGAGATTATAATGATACCTTTCAACAAGCCACCTTTCATCGGAAAAGAAAAAGAATACATCAATCAGGCAATAGACAACAATAAGATCTGCGGAGACGGAGCGTTCAGCAAGAAGTGCCACGCCTGGCTCGAGGAGAAAACAGGAGCTCACAGGGCACTCCTCGTCACATCCGGCTCGACAGCTCTCGATATGGCAGCGATCCTCGCGGATGTCGGCCCGGGAGATGAGGTGATCCTTCCTTCCTATACATTCGTATCGACAGCGAACGCTTTCGTACTCAGAGGCGCGACACTCGTTTTCGTGGACATCAGGCCTGACACACAGAACATAGATGAGAAGCTGATAGAAGACGCGGTCACTGACAGGACTAAGGTCATCGCTCCTGTGCATTATGCCGGTGTCGGCTGTGAGATGGACACCATAATGGACATCGCAGAGAGACACGGCCTGACCGTGGTAGAAGATGCCGCTCAGGGCGTCATGTCGACATACAAGGGAAGAGCGCTCGGAGCGATCGGCGACTTCGGCTGCTACAGCTTCCATGAGACCAAGAATTACAGCATGGGCGAGGGCGGAGCGCTCCTGATCAAAGATGAAGCAGATGCTGAGAAAGCTGAGATCATCAGAGAGAAAGGAACAGACAGGAGCAGATTCCTCCGCGGACAGATCGACAAATATACATGGGTAGACATGGGTTCTTCCTATCTGCCGAGTGATATCAACGCCGCGTTCCTGTACGCGCAGCTTGAAGAAGCTGATATGATCAACCGCAACAGGAGAGCGAGCTGGGACGCGTATTATGAGCTGCTCACTCCGCTGGCTGAGTCCGGCAGGATCGAGCTGCCTGTGATCCCTGCGGAATGCGAGCACAACTCACACATGTTCTATATCAAGACTGCGGGAATAGAGGAGAGAACAGCTCTCACATCATTCCTCAAGGAGAACGGCATCGGGTCCGCTTTCCATTATGTACCTCTGCACAGCGCGCCTGCGGGATCCAGATTCGGAAGGTTCCACGGCGAAGACAGGTATACAACGAATACATTTGAGCGTCTGCTCAGACTCCCGATGTACTACGGTCTCGGAGCAGACGAAGTGGAATACATCTGCGGCAAGATAGATGAATTCTACAGAAAGTAGCATTTTTGAGAAGCAAAGTTAAAAGAACTGACAATACAACAAAGACAACCGATACACCGAAAGAGCACAAGGCAACCAGACCCCGTGGACGAAAGAGCAAGAACCGGGTGTTCCGCAGATTCACCAGATTCAGAGATCTGAGCAGACACCAGAAGAAGAAGCAGATCAGGGTCGGTCTTGTTATGCTTGTCATTCTGACACTGATCGCCGGCTTCGTGATCTGGAAGGACTATCATGAGCGGCCGGGTATCCTGGAGAGGAGTTCTCTCAAGGCGGTAGACAGAGGCACTGACTATATCACTCTTGAGTGGAAGGGTACGAGGAACACGGATTCCTATACGGTCTACTATAAGATCAAAGGGGAGTCACCTCTCGGATGGCACAAGATCCGTATAGACAATCAGAAGGGAAGCAAGGATACTGTCACACTTCCCAACCTTGATGAGGGAACGGAGTACGGAGTCGTAGTCAGAGCAGACAACGACGAGAGGAACGGTTTCGGTACGAAGGAGAAGTATTTCTCCACCAGAACGAATCAGTACATCGAGGGCAAGACCGCATATACCAAGCTGACAAGCTCGAAAGACTTTACTCTTGAACTGACCGCCTCCACTCAGATGACATATGTCTCGGATGATGAAGCGGTAGCGGAGGTAAACAAGAAGACCGGCAAAGTCAGCATCAACGGCTCAGGTACCGCTGTGATCACGGTCACAGCGAAGGAGACGAAAGACTACCTTCCGGCTGAGACTGAGGTCACTTTGGAGGTCATCGAAGCGGAACCTGTCAGCTCTGCCGGTGCCGGGATCAGGATCATTTACAGCCTCGGACCGAGCAACTGTGAGGCAGTCAAGGCGATCATGGGTGACGGGCCGAATGCCGATATCCCTCAGTCGTTCGACGTTACAGAAGACGGTTACATAGTAGCGTACGGCATGTATGATACAGCCTCCCAGAGAATCATCACGTTCGACAGAGAAGGCGACGGCAAGAACATTTCTGTTCCTGACATAGTCATAGGCCATCCGAACGGGCTGGCATACTCCCGCAAGAGCGGGACGGCATACTGCGTCAAAGGCGGATCGGGACGCGCGGTCACTTACAAGCCTGCGACAGGAGAGTACGGCGTGTACAACTTCTCGCACGGAGGACACGCGCTCGGCTATGACCGTATAGAGGACTGTATGTACGCATGCTCCGGCGGTTCGCTGATCATGTACCGGAATACCGACGAAGGTTTTGTGAAAGAGCATATTTACGGCTCCGCGCATCACACTACTTCTCTGTACGGACAGGACTGCGGAGGACACGCGGGCATTATGATGAGGTGCATGTCGCCTAAGAGCGATACGCACGGGACGAATTATGTCGATCTGTATGATATGAAACACGGGATGTATCTCGGGACTCTGTCGTGCGAGCTGAGTGAAGTCGAGAGCGCGTCCGTCGATGACGACGGATACCTGCTGCTGCTCGGCAATACGACGGATTATACAGACTATATATGGAAGACGCCGATCAATATAGAAGACATCGGCGCAGGACTGGAAGACTGATGTTCAGCAGGAGGGAATCATTTTGAGTTCTGCCGGAAAAGAGGTCCCTGTAATAGGGATCACAGGAATGAAGGTATGGGAAGAAAACGGCAGTATCATCGCCGAAGGCTCATGCGTCATAAGGCTGCAGGGCGGCAAGGGACGGGTCGATACCGATCAGATAAGGATCGATGTTCCCGTCAAGGAGAACGCTGCTAAGCTCAGCTTCGGATCCAGATACGGAAGACCGCTTCCTCTCGGAGCCAGTCTCAACCGATTCAGACTGGAGATCGATATAGAAGAAGCGCGCGACCTGGACATCCAGAACAAACTGATGCCGGTATACAAGGGAGAATACGCGGGCAGATTCCTGTATTCTGCGGCTGACCTCAAGAAGGGCCGCAACAAGAACAGCAGGATCTTCATTCATGACGGAACCGCGATGTATCTGCGTCAGAATGTGAGCAACACGCTTTTTCTGACCGTGCGTGACGCCAATCAGTACGATACGCCTGAGGGACAGAGGCGCCTCAAAGAGGCAAAACGCAGGTCCCGCCGCCTGAAAGGGCAGGACATCGTACTCATGTACGAAAAGAACTGCGCCAAGTATGAAGAAAGCGCATCGATACTGTACGAGAAACTGATCGACGCCGGATATGACAACGTGTATTTTATCGTCGATACCAGCATTCCGGCAGTACAGAATGTCGATGAGAAATACAGGAAGAATTTCATAGAGAAGGATTCCGACAAGCATCTTGAATACTTCTTCGCCTGCAATAAGTTCGCGGCGACGGAAACCATAGACCATGCGCTGCAGCTCAGGATCGCGAGCAAGGATGTACTTGACAAGATCACCGGAAAAGGGTTAATGTATGTATTCTTACAACACGGTGTAATGTACATGGTCTCGCTGGGGTCCAGCCTCAGGGTCGGGTTCAACAAGAAGAAGGGCTACAAGCTCCACAGAACAGTTGTGAGCTCAGAGCTTGAGGCACAGCATTTCATTGACCTGGCGGGAATGAAGCATGAAGATCTGTATGTCACAGGTCTCGCCAAGTTCGACAGAGCTGTTCAGAATGAAGGGGCTGACAAGATCATTATAATGCCTACATGGAGACGGTGGGAAACTAATCAGGCAAGGCACGATCTCCGTGATACAGGCTACTACAGGATGGTTCAGACCATGCTCGAGGGCGTACCGGAAGAGCTGAGGGACAAAGTGATCATTCTCCCGCACCCTCTTATCTCAGAGAGGTTCTCAGGCGATGAGAGCTTTGGGAAACACGTGACGGTGACGGATCAGTATGACCCGATACTCAGAGACTGCGCGCTCCTCATCACAGACTATTCGTCTATTGCCTATGACGCGTATTACAGAGGGGCGAACGTCGTTTTCTACTGGAAGGACAAGGACGAATGCATGGAGCACTACGGTGAGGGAACGCACCTCATGCTCAACATGGACAATGTCTTCGGCCCGGTCTGCATGGATGCGGAAGACATACGCAAAGCAGTAGCAGAGCGCTATATGGCTCCGCAGGATGAAGAGGAACTCGCCAGATACAGGAAGATCGTTGAGTTCCATGACGGAAAGAATTCCGAAAGGATACTACGGCTGCTCATCAGAGACGGGATGCTGGAGCCGAAGGAGTAATAGTTCACAGACAGGGTACCCGGGACTGACCGGACGACAGATTATTCAGAAATGCATCTTTCATTTTATCTGACAAGAATACTGCAGGCCTTTGTGATCGGTATCACCGTATCGTGGCTTACAGCACCGCTGAGCATCAAGCTGGCGTACAAGTGGAATATCATCGACAGACCGCGTGATGACCGGAGGGTCCATAACAGGCCGATACCGAGATTCGGAGGGCTGTCCATATTCCTCGGATCAATGGCTGCGATGATCATACCGGCGGGAATGAACTCGAGTATACGCGTCGCTATGCTCGGGGGTCTTATGATGTACGCAGTCGGCGTAGCTGACGATATCTTTGACCTGAAACCGATGGTAAAGTTCGGAGCACAGTTATTCACCGCGACAGTCATGTTCAGCCTGGGAATACGGATCCGTTTTATCAATCTCGTGCTTGCGCCGCTGTCCACAGGATCCAAGGCGATGATCTACTTCAGCGCCGGGCTGGCCTATCTTATAACAGTACTGTGGATAGTCGGCATCACCAACGCCGTCAACCTTATGGACGGGCTTGACGGACTGGCCGCGGGAAGTACCGCGATCATGTCGATATCACTTGCTTATGTCGCGTATATCCACGGTATCAGGCTCGGGATGATGCCGGTATGCATAGCGTTCTGTGCTGTCGCTGCCGGATGTATAGGCTTCCTGCCGTATAATTTCTCTCCGGCCAAAACATTCATGGGTGACGGCGGAGCTCTGTATCTCGGATATATGATCGCTGTGCTCTCGGTCATCTCTCCTCTCAAGAGAGCGACGATGGTCGGCGCGATCATACCGATGCTGGTACTTGCGGTCCCGATCTTCGATACTGCGTTCGCTATGCTCAGGAGAGTGTTCAGGCATGAGTCGATCATGAAGGCTGACAGAGGGCACCTGCATCACCACCTGATGGCGGCAGGCTTCGGTCAGAGGCGGTCTGTACTGATCATGTACGGCATTGTAGGCATCATGGGAGTCGTAGCGGTGCTGATCAGCCGCGAGCTGTATATAGACGCTCTCTTCCTCATGGCGATCGCGCTGCTCTACCTTGGTATCATAATCGTTCCGCGTCAGCCGAAGAAGAATCTCCGTAAGATCATCACACAGGATCCGCGCGAAGCCGCAAGGCAGGCAGAGAGAGAGAACCTGGTATGGATGCTCAACGAGGAGAGGGAGAGACGCAGAGCCGCCAAGAAAGCTGCGGGAGAAAATCCCGACACACGAGACGATGAGCTTCTCGCAGAGATCGCGCGTGAAGCTGCCAAGCCTGACAGAAAAGCTACACGGCGCACGATCAGGATGAAGCCGGTGAAGGGGAACGAAGATCAAAACAAGAAGTAAGAGGTAACTGATGGCTAACGAGAATACTGAAAGCAGGAAGCCGGCAAAGTCCGGATTCATGCCTGCTAAGGGGTATGGAATAATAATACTGATAATGGCACTGGTAGCCGCGGCGTTCATGGTCATGCTGACACTTGTCAGCGCATTCCCTAAGGAGATCACGATGGCGTTCGTGGGTCTTCTGTTCGTGCTGCTGATACTGGTTTTCTTCCTGTTCAAGCGCAGGAAAAAAGGCTTCAGGATACTCGGTCTGCTGCTGGCGGTCGTGTTTCTCGTAGTCTACGGAGTCGGAACTTATTATCTTGGCAGCACATACGCAGCATTCAATAAAATAGGAGGCAGCGGTGACGCGCGCGTCGGCAACGAAAGCGGCGCCGATATTACCAATGAAGCGTTCAACATTTATATCACCGGTATAGACCAGTGGAACGACGAGAAAGGTCTTGACCTTGAGCGAAGCGATGTCAATATGATCGTTACCGTCTGTCCGCAGACGAGGAAGATCCTGATGACCTCCATCCCGAGAGATACATATGTCAGGCTGCACACAGCCGGTCAGATGGACAAGCTCACACATACAGGAGTATACGGTGTCGATGAGACGCTGAATACCGTTGAGGACTGGCTCGGCGTGAACCTCGACTACTATGTCAAGTGCAATTTCTCGTCTGTCATGAAGATCATATATGCCATCGGCGGCATCGAAGTATACTCGCCTAAAGCGTTCAAGTCTTCCATTTCGGATTATGAATATGAAGAGGGCTGGAACTACATGGGCGGCAAGGAAGCGCTCTACTTCGCCAGAGAGAGGAAGGCTTTCAACAACGAAGACGATAAGCGTGTAGAGAATCAGCAGGCTGTCCTCAAGGCAGTACTGAACAAGATGATGACATCGCCTTCGCTGCTCACAAGCTATCCTGAGCTCCTTGAGATCGCTGCTGAAGACCTTGAGACCAATATGTCTTCGGATGACATGCAGGCGCTCGTAAGGATGCAGCTTGCTGATCTCGGCGCATGGGATATCGAGATGCAGAAGATCACCGGCGAATATGATATGGACTATGTCGCGTCTCTGACACAGGAGCAGAAGTTCCAGGTATACAGACCGGACGACGCAGCCGTCGCAGAGTGTCTTGACAATATAGACAGGGTGATGAATCCTACACCTGAGGAACTCCAGGCGATAGAAGAGGAACAGAAGAAGTCCAATTTCATCAACTTCCTCAGGAAGATCAAGGGCGGAAGCAGCGAAGAGACAGAAGAGAATGAATAGGATATACAAATACGACAACGTCAAAGCGTTTCTTATTTTTCTTGTAGTTATCGGACACATGACAACTGATTATGTGTCCGATTCGCATATGGTCAGATGGATCACACTGTGGATCTATACGTTCCATATGCCGGCTTTCATCTTCATTTCCGGGCTGGTGCACAAGCACTACATCACAGAAGAGAAAGCCTCCCTGGGCATCAGAGGCGAGACAAGGCTCAGGTGGGACAAGGTATGGGGGTTCTTCTTCTGCGCTTACGGTCTGAAGATATTCCTCCAGTTCACAAGAACACTGATGGGACAGAATCCGCTCTGGCACTGGATCGAAGAACCGGGTATCCCATGGTACCTCTTCGTCATGGCGGAATACGAGCTGCTCTTCTTCGTGATGAGGAAGATCGATGATAAAGTAAAGCCGTGGGTCGTGATCATGGCAGCGTTCGCTCTGAGCGCGGCCATAGGCTACTTCCCTTCCGTCGGAGATACGTTCTGCCTGTCACGCATGATCAACTTCCTCCCGATCTACGCGATCGGCTACTACCTCGATATGAAGAAATTCCTTCCGTTCATACAGGGCGGAAAGTACGGAGGAGACGCGTCCGGAGCGGGAGGCAGGAAAACGGCGCTGCTCCTCATGAGCTGGTTAGTCATCATCGTGTCTATGGCTGTATGCTGTTTCGGCAAATGGGGCATATACAGCTGGAGAAAGTGGTTTACGGGCAGGAGATCCTATGAATTCCTTCAGGATTATTTCAGCTTTGCGCTGGACTGCGGCTGGTGGATCAGGATCGCGGTGTGGCTCGTTGCACTTGCGATCACGCTCGCTGTCATAACGGTCATTCCTGACAGGAACCTCGGTTACGTGACGACTGTCGGCGCCAGGACACTGCAAGTGTACTTCTGGCACAGACCTCTGTGCTATCTCTTCAGGAACTGGATGGTCCTCCCGAGGCTGGTGATCCTCTTCGGAGGTACATACAATGAGGGAGCAGCGAAAGGCATGACATTCGGAAGCAATACTGCGTCGGTCGCGGCGGCGTTCGCGGCCTACTGTATTATCGGAGCACTGATGACCGCGTTCTTCAGCCTGAAGATCTTCGAGCATCCGACGAAAGAACTCATGGCGCTCGGTGCGAAGATAGGAGGAAAGATGCCGGGAAGATCACAGAAAACAGCGTCTTAGAATAACAGATGCCGGATTTCCTCTGCCTCTTAGGAGGCGGGTTCCATTTTCGACCATCAGGAGTGTGTCTGTATGGACACACTCTTTTTTGTTGTCAGAAAACCTGCGCCGGACACGTAGATTCCTTCTTGAGATGACCCGGATCCCGGAAATGGATACGCTTTGTTTTTAAATTATACAAGCCATTTTTTACACCTATATATCACGCATATTTCCGGGCAATTATATTATAATTTTAGGCAATAAGGCAGTTCCCTGAGATATACAGAGGTACGATCATGGAAAAGAAAAGGAATTACCAGAGATTAGGCAGAACGATGCTGACTCTGCTGCTGTCAGTCGTGATGACAGTTGCCTTCATTCCTGCCTGGGCCTTTGCGGAAGGCGAAGAGATCCAGACCGGGGAAGACATACTGTCCGGACAGGAGGCCGCTGTTACGGATGAAGCGGCAGCCGATGAGACAGTTACAGAAGAGAATGCAGACAGTCCTGAAGCCGGTGACGCTTCAGCAGAGCCTGGTCATGAAGAGGCACCGGATATACCGGAAGAAACAGTGATTCCGGAAGCCGCGGATGCTTCAGATGTAACAGAAGAAACAGAAGAAACAGAAGAACCGGCGGCGGATAACGGGACAGCCGGCGTCATCAGTCCGGAGACTGCAGAAAAAGACGGCAGCGGTCTTCTGGCGGAAAAGGACCCGGCTAATGTAAAGGCTTCGGTGGATGTTCCGGACAGCGATGAACTCCTGATGCAGTTTATCAGGAAAAAGGCACAGGACGCAGCGGGGACTTCTGCTGCGCAGGGAGGATCCGCGAAGAGGGCCCAGTCACGCAAGAACAGTCTTTCAGGGCCGGAACTTAATCTGTATGAAGCAATGGCTCCTCAGATAGAAGCCATTGCGTCGGGCGAAGAAGAATCGGCAGATATCAGGGTGCCTGTCAGGGATATTTTCGGTGACCGGCTCATATTCTCAGCAGAAGAGCTGGGGTATGATGAAGTCCTGGTCGAGAATCCCGACCCGACCGGAGAAGATGACCAATGGATATTCGCGGACGGAATAGTAGATGATTACTATGATCACTTCCGCTGCGATACCGAATCCGTACTGAACGCGCTGCTGGCCGACATGCCTTATGAACTGTACTGGTTCGATAAGACTAAGGATTGCTGGTACGATTACAGCTGCGGGATCGCCTTCTATTATGACGAAGATACAGAAACAGAGCAGATCGGATTTGGAGAAGAGGATCCGGATATGATCTTCAGCCTGTGTGTTTCAAAGGATTACAGCGCGAGCGGTGAGGAAGGCACCACGGAAGTGGATACCGCTAAGACCGGAGCAGCTGCAGCCTGTGCCGGAAATACGGCAGCGATCATTGACAGATACGAGAATGATACAGACTATGAAAAACTGACGGCATATAAGGATGAGATATGTGATGCGACGGACTATAACCAGGAGGCAGTCGATCTCGATCCGCCGTATGGTGATCCGTGGCAGCTCATATGGGTGTTCGACGGAGATGACTCGACCAATGTAGTATGCGAGGGTTATTCCAAGGCGTTCCAGTTCCTGTGCGACCTGACAGACTTTGACAGCTCTGAGATAGAGTGCTATCAGGTCTCAGGCGTTATGAACGGCGGACTGGGTGAAGGAGACCATATGTGGAACATCCTTCACATGGACGATGGGGAAAACTATCTTGCTGATATCACGAACTGCGATGAGGACGGGGTCGGATGCCCGGACGCTCTTTTCATCAGGGAGGATTCCGGCGGAGCCGTCGGAGACTACGATTACAGCTTTGACTGTTACGGACAGACGGTCAGCTATGCATACGACAAAATCACCAGGTCGGTCTACAGTGACGAAGAGCTGACACTGGCAGACAGTCCTTATGACCCTGACGGGCAAGGCGGCGGAGGCGGCGAAGAAGATTTTCCGTTTTATGATTATGTAAACGAAAATGAATATGCACCGATCTTCTCTGACGGCGACGCGGTGCTCAGGTTAGATATTCCCGAAGGTGAAGACCTGCCTGAGTTTGACAGGATCAGCCTGCTGCAGGTCGGCGCTGCGGTACATAGAGAAGACGGACAGGAATTTGACTGGGAGCTGATGTTCGAGAGAGACAATGAGTTCTCTTTCGATGAAGAAACTCTGGAGATCACGATCCACGGAGACAAAGCACAGGCCGCGCTGGAATACGGTTATATTGATGTATTCATCGGCGGCGATGTCGAAGATCCGGAAACGGGAGAGTACACGAATGTATGGCTTGCCGGAGGGCACTTTGATTATTATGAACCGTATGAAGACTATCATATGGAAACTGAGCGGGATATGCTCATAGACTGGGATGGATATATTGACAAGGAAAGGGATGCCAGGATCGAAAACAGCATGTACCCTTATGGAGAGGATGTGCATTATGAAGTCACATCCGCAGTCAGCAGCGATCCGGATATCGTAACAGTTGAGACCGAAGAGGACTGGGATCAGTACAGATACTGCGCTGTTTCACTGGGAGACGCGGACATTACTGTTATTCTCAATGTCGATGGCATTGCGGTACCTGTGGTCCGCGTGATCAGGATCCATGTTACAGACTGCGTGTACACGGCAGATATATGGTGGCCTGTCGGCGGCTCGGACAATGTCCTGCCGGGCGGGACGATAGATTTTGCGGCATCTGCCGAAAGAGAATACAAAGCGATCGATGATGAAAGCGAAGATGGCGCGACATATGATGTAAGAGAGCCTGTAGACAGCGATATGTTCGTGTGGACTGTCGAGGAAGGTGAAGATGTTGTCAGCGGAGATATCGTGGCCGGCGAGGATGGCACCGCGTCTCTGACGGTCAGGTCATATGATGAGCTGAAGGATGAAAACGGAAACGTTGACAGGGACATCCGGGTAAGCCTGAAGATCATGGCTGATGAGGATTCAGAGCCACTGGCATACAGAGATATGTGGATCCATGTCAGAAGCAATTATGTTGAGATCACTCCGGGTGACGCGTTAAATGATCTCCGGTATATGGAGATCGGGGAGACGAGGAGCATAACTCTTGAGGTAAGGGAATTCTCGGCTGCCGGAACAGCGGCAGAAGGCTATGACAGCGACAGAAGCCGTCCTCTCAGCAACGTACATTTTACCTGGAATTACAACAGTAACTGCGCTGATGTAGCGGACAGCGAAGGTAACCATATAGGTTATGATGAGACCATCGATGAATACATAGATACAGATAATACTACCGGTACGAGCTGCACCTTCCGCGTAACAAGGAAAGGTGTGTGGGACGATTTTCTGAGGGTCACTGCCGAGTGGGATGAAGATGGTGAGACGAGGGAAACAGACAGAGAAATAAGATTCGACTGGAAGAATTACAATGTCTGGTTCGAGCATGATGGAATGCCTCTCTTCAATGACGGCGATCTGACTCTCAGGCTGAATACAGATGACCTGGCAGAAGAGATCTCAGAGAACATGGCTGTTGAGTACACAGTCCGCAGAGAGAACCCTGACTGGGATCGGGAAGAGGATCCGGATGAGATGGACAGATGGGAGATCCTGGAGAATCCTTCAGGGTCCGGGCAGCAGCTCTACACAGTAGCAGCGGACGGCAGGTCCATCGTACTGCACGGCGCGGCAATGTATGACATGCTCGGGGAAGAAGGAGATATCAATATCGCCGCCGCTGTCAGACTCAATTCTCAGTCAGAATACGTCCTGTGTGAAGAAGATGAGTGGATCTATGTCAAGGAGGCGAGGACAGACTGGGAGAAGGAAGAAGACCGCGATATGCTCCCTGGCTGGAACGGCAACATACAGGATTCCTACAGACTGGAGATAGAAAATGCGGAGCACCCTTACCGAGATGAGGAGTGGTACAGGGTAGAAAACGTGACGGTAGAATCCGGCGCGGAGTATCTGGATGAGTGGTGCGTGAACGATGACGGCACTCTTGTCAGGCACTACGATAACGACGATGAGACAAGCGATGAATACTGGTGGGATTACAGGATCAGAGATGTCTGGGATCTGCCGGAGGATATGAGTGACGCGAAAGTCGTCCTGCGTGTCGACGTCGCGGAAAATGAATGGGGAATAGAATCATATACATTTGAGCTGAATATCTTCAGGGATGTATTCGAAGTCCGTATCGAATCTGAAGGGAACAAGTATACCGGACTGCCTGGATCGGAATTCGTCCTGAGGGCAGAAGCAGAGCATAAATATCTGGATGAAGAAAACAGATACCAAGAGGATAAAGAGGGCCTCGGCTATATCTGGACGCTCGATGAGAAATTCAGTGACATCGCTGAGCTGATTCCGGATGAAGACGATCCGTCGAAGGCAGTTCTGAGATTCCGTGAACTCTCTGGCGGAGAGGAATGGATCAACGAGGAAGTCCGGGTGGAGGTCGAACTGACTTACGCAGCTGATGGTGAATCTCCTGTGACAGTCAATATGGCGGATAACCATTTCCGTGTCACGAGCTCCTACAGCGAGATCTGGCCGCTCGAGCTTGACCGGAGACTCATTAAGGGCAGGAGCATCACCTTTGAGCCACAGGTCCGTATTTACGACAGCGAATACTCCGGGGCACCGGATGAGAAGTACGGAGTGGTCGAAGAAGAAGATCTTGAGTATGAATTCTACTTCGATGAGAATGCTCTCAGGATCACTGACGCGGACGGCAACGAGATAAGCAGCGGTGAAAGCTGCCCTCCAGGAGAATTCTCTATCACCAGACTCGAGAACTGGGGTACTAGTCTTCACGTTTACGCCTCCTGGCAGGAAGCAGAAGCGGAACGTGAATACTGGTTCGACGAGAATGATTACCATATGGATTTCGAGCCGGATTGGGGCGAAGTATATACAGATGGTGAAAAGGAGATAAAACTCAACACCGGACGCCTCGGAGAAGACTGGAGAGACAGATTCGAAATCAGCTTCACGGTCGGTATAGGCGGCTGGAACAGCGATACCGAAAGTTTTGACTGGGAGGAAGTTTTCACAGAAGGTACCGAGTATACTGCAGATCTGTCGGTCCCTGCCGTTACTCTTATCGGAAGCGCGCTGACAGATTATGTCGATCAGAGAATACTGGTAGTATACCAGCTGAGAGAACAAGGATATGAAGAGGTGCTCAGCGAGGAAGACTGCGGATTCTATGTCAGAGAGGCATGGGAAGACTCAGATCTTCCTAAAGAGAATGAGAATATCGCTCTTCTGCGCGGATGGGACTATACCATCGATAACCGCATCAGTTACCACGGAGGAAACGCTGAAGTGCCTGACTACGGCGGATTGTATATCGTTAAGAGCATTGCCTACGCAGATGATCCGGATGCTTCCGGTGACGGGATCACCCGGATAGAAGCGGAGCCGTATACGGATGATGAAGGCGTCAGGCATCTTGAGTGGAGAGTAGTCGCCGAGGCATCGGGAACCTCTGTGATCAGGATCACTTATTATGACAGCGAGGATGACCCGGAGGATCCGGCCAATCTGAAAGCATACGACTTCAATGTAAATGTAGTCGATGATGTTTTCGAAGTGACGATCGACAGCCTTGACGGCGTGTTCGAAGCATTCCCGGGAGAGTCCATCGATCTGAGAGCTTACGGCATCCATAAGTACACGGAAAGTGACGGTGATGATGACTGGCATTACGAAGAATCACAGGAAGACCTGGATTACGTATGGGAGTGCGAAAATGAATCTGTCGCCACTCTCGTGCAGGATGAAGACGACCCGTCACGCGCGGTGCTGACCTTCCATGAGGACCCGGGAGACAGTGATGGAACCCGCGTAAACGTCAGGCTCATGTTCAAAGGCGATGAAGTCGCATCCGGTTTTGACTTCTTCGGGGTATCATCTGAACACGCGGAGATCCTGCCGCCTACTATCCCTGAAGATATGAGTATCGGAGAATCTGTCGATATCGACATGCAGACGATCCTCAGGCGTCAGACAGGGGAAGACACCGAGATCAAAGGTGTCGAATACAACTGGTATCATGATGAGAACAACGTCCTCATTGAGGCGGTCGGAGAAGACGGCGAGGCAACTGTGATACACACCGGGCAGCGAAGCAGCGCCTCTGAGATCAGGATCACAAGACTCAGAGACGGATATACGAGATTCTCTCTCCGCGCTGAGTGGGGAATGGACAGATTCAAGTGGCACGCTTACTATCTTGAACCGGTAGGCTGCAGCGTAAAGCTGGACGGACCGGACGATGAGGCTGTGACACTGAATGACGGTGAAACAGGAATACTCCACTTTATCGCAGAAGGATTCGACCGGAAAGGTGTCAATTATGAACCGCTCCTCCTCGTCTGGAACGAAGACACAGAGGAGTTTGAAGATGTGCTGGGTCTTGATGAGGACGATGTCGTTCTGACCGCTGCAGATGACGGATTCGATCTCACGATAGACGCCTCGGCGCTGACAGCGATGGATATTGACAGATTCAATGTCCTGACCAGAGTGTACGTGGGAGACCGGGAAGTCTGGTTCGGAATCGAACGGCCTGTACAGATACTGAAATGGGAGGAGCCTGCATATGACTGGGCAGACGATCTCAGCGAAGTGACAGCAGAGCGAATCTGCAGCAATGATCCTGCCCGCAATGAAACTGAGACTGTCAGCACGACATCTGTGGTAACGAAGCCAGCATCATGTGAAGAAGGCAGCGAGACGACATACACAGCGGAATTCACGAATCCTGCATTCGAAACACAGAAGAAGTCCGTTACGAATGATGACGCGACCGGCCACAGCTGGGGCGAGCCGGAATACATCTGGTCCAGAGACCTCAGCAAAGTAACTGCCAGAAGCATCTGCAGAAACGATTCCGGACATGTTCTGGAGGAGACCGTCAATACAACATTTGCGGTAACAAAGTCGGCAACATGCGAAGAAGGCAGCGAGACGACATATACCGCGGAATTCACGAACTCTGAATTCAAAACACAGACGAATACGGTGACGGGCAATGACGCGCTCGGACACGAGTGGGGCGAGTGGATAACAGACGTAGAGCCTACAGAATCGACAGCGGGCCACAGGTACAGAGTCTGCAGCAGGGACAGCTCACATATTGAAGAGGAGACTATTCCTAAGACGCATTCGCACACAATGGTCAGGGTCCCTCTGAAGAAGGCTACCGGCAGTGCCGCAGGCAATATCGAATACTGGAAGTGCTCAGGCTGCGGAAAACTGTTCAAAGACCAAAACGGTACAACTGAGATCTCGCAGGCGCAGACAGTGATCCCTAAGGTCGCGGCACCTTCCGGCAAGGTTACGATCCTGAATACAGTAGCGAACTCAGCGAAGAAGACCAACGATGTCATCTGGGATAAGGCCGGAGTCAAAGGAGCTACAGGATATGAGATCCAGTGGAGGATCAGGAGCCCTAAGGCAACAGCGTGGAAGAGCGCGAAGGTAGGCAATACGGTCAGAGGTGTCACCAACGGCCTGACGATCGGCGGGCTGTATGAGATCAGAGTCAGACCGTACAAGGCAGCCACAGCAACTGCGGATGCTGTTTACGGAACCTGGTCGGCCAGTGTGTACAGGTATTTCTTCACTACACAGAAGATAAGACTGGCATCCAAGAGCAAGGGAACATTCACTATGAGCTGGGCGAAAGACGCCAATGCCACAAGCTATCAGGTACTGTACACCACCAACGCCAACGGCTCAGGAGCGGCACAGAATATCAAGACCGCCGGCAAGACAGCCACGAGCATCACGGTAGGTGATATCAAAGTGAACGGTAAAGTGCAGAAGCTTAAGAGCGGCACCACCTATTACGTCCAGGTAAGAGAAGTCAGATCCGTAGGCGGGATCAACTACATCGGCAACATCTCCTGCCCGGTAGCCGTCAAAGTCAAATGATGACACGGTAACCAACAGAAACAGGAAACGCATCGCCCGCGCGGCGATGCGTTTTACTTATAGTGGCATTGACGAAAGCCGCTTTGAGAGGCTTCTGCAGGGTGTTTTCTGATACTGCAGGGCTAAAAAAAGCATTGCAATACGAAAGGAATCGCTATTACAATATATATGTTCGGGTGTAAAACACTTGCAAGTCCGGCGCAAAACAGGGGATGAACAGATAATGGAAGATTACAGAAAATATGAGCCTATATTCGGATCGTGGTATATCAGCAAACTGATAGGCCAGGGAAGTTTCGGCAAGGTCTTTGAAATAGTAAGAGAAGAATACGGGACAAGATACAAGTCCGCTCTCAAAATCATAACGATACCTCAGGACCGCAGTGATATTAAAGTGAGGTTTACAGATGGCTCGGATGAGGAATCCATCAACGCTTACTATGAGGATGTGCTGAAAGATATAGTCCGTGAAAATGAGATCATGGCTCAGCTCAAAGGCAACAGCAATATCGTCAGCTATGAGGATCATCAGATCATCCGGCATGATGACGGTATAGGCTACGATATCCTGATCAGAATGGAGCTGCTGACGTCACTTGTAGACAGAATGGCGGCGAGAAGGCTGTATGAGAAAGAGGTCGTTCAGCTCGGTATCGATATGTGCAAAGCGCTGGAGCTTTGCCACAGTAAAAACATCATCCACAGAGATATCAAACCTCAGAACATCTTCATCTCTGACAACGGCGATTATAAACTGGGGGATTTCGGTATCGCAAGGACGATCGAAAAGACCACCGGAGGCATGTCCAGAACAGGAACCTATAATTATATGGCGCCTGAAGTGGCCAGAGCAGAACACTATAATGGTACAGCAGATATCTATTCGCTCGGAATCGTGCTGTATTCACTCCTGAATGAAAACAGGGTGCCATTCATGCCGCTGACAGGCAGGGTGACGCCGTCGGATGAGGAAGCAGCCCGCATGAAGCGGTTCAGAGGAGAGCCGATCCCGGCTCCGGCACACGCGGGAGGAGACCTTGCGAGGATCATTCTCAGAGCATGTTCTTTTTACCCTCAGGACAGATATCAGACGGCAGAACAGATGCGAAGAGATCTGGAGCGGTATTTTGCGTATTATACCGGTTCATTCGATCGGGGAGCCGTAGGTTATGAAAGAACCGTTATTGAGAACAATCCGGCAGAAAGAACCGGAAGAATCACAAATCCTCAGGTAAAAAGATCGACCGGGTATTATAAGGTGAAACCCCCGGCTTCAGGCAATGCCGGAAAAACCAGAGTTAAGCGCAAGAAGAAAGGCAGAAGAGGGGAAAGTCCGCTGACCATTGCAATTGTAATAGCGTTAATAGTACTGCTGGCGGCTGCGCTGATAGCCATGATCGTTACAAAAGGTGATGACGATGACAGCTCAGAGTCAACAGAACAGAGTGCGTCTTACACAAGCAATCCTGAATATACCGGGCATCATTATAAAGTGATCAACGAGGGGATCTCCTGGGGCGACGCTGTCAGAAGATGCGAGTCCGAAGGCGGACATCTCGCAACGGTCAATGACGCCGCTGAGCAGGACTTCATCGAGGATCTTCTGGAAAAAGACGGTCTCCAGAGATGCCACTACTGGCTCGGCGGAACAGACGAGAACAGTGAAGGCGTCTGGGGCTGGATAACCGGGGAACCGTTCAGTTATGCACACTGGGATCCGGGTGACGGCAGAGACCATGACCCGCAGCCGAACAATGCTCTGGATCAGGACTACATGGAGATCCAGACGATCAGTAACACCGGCAGCAACTATATGACATGGAATGACATGTGTGAATCCGGTGACAACGGGGCAAATCAGGGAGCTCCGTGGTATTATATGCAGCAGTTCTTCGGATATATCTGTGAATGGGACGACTAGTCAGTGTTTCCTGCCCGGGGAGTGAGGCAAGGCAGTATGATTGTAAGCGCGTGCGGAATGACCCATACAGGGAACATACGCGAACATAATGAAGATAATATCTATGTGAGAGGCCGCTTCAGGAATGACCTTTCACATGACAATGTGATCATCAGAAGCGATCATCAGGACGGACCGCCGGCTTTTGCTGTCTTCGACGGTCTCGGCGGCGGATCATACGGAGAAGAGGCGTCGCGGATTGCTGCTGAGATATTTCAGAAAGAAGCGAAAAGCGGTCTGTCTGACCCGGACGCATATGTCGCAGAGACCCACAGGGCGATCAGACACTTTGCCGAAAAGAACGGCGTATACAGCATGGGGACAACGGCCGCGGTACTGCAGATCACGGACGAAAGAGCTTATGTGTTCAATGTCGGGGACAGCAGAGTATATCTCTTCAGGAACGGACAGCTGACTCGCCTTACCAGAGATCACAGCATGATCCAGTCGATGATCGACAGCGGTCTGGTCCAAGAGTCAGACAGGGAGTCCAGCCCATTTTCCGGTGATCTTACACAATTCCTCGGAATGAAAACCACAGAAGGAATAGAGCCTGAGGCATATGTAAATACTATAAGCATACAGCCGGGAGATCTTTTCATTCTCTGCAGTGACGGGCTCACGCGTGAGCTGGACGAGGATGGAATGAGCTCTTTGCTCAGAGAAGATGCGGAAAAAGGGGCCGGAGATATCGCTTTGGACCTGATGTTCCATGCTGTGAAGAAAGGGAAAGGACGGGATAATGTGTCAGTGATAGCCGTAGCTGTCAACTGACAGAATCTGTAACATCTGTAACAGCTATTATACGAAACCGAAAAAGACTGCCGCGCTGTGTATTGTGAACCGCTACCCGTCAAGAGGACAGTGAAAAATCAAAAGATTTTTGCAACCAGTAACAGAAATGTTGCTGGTTGTTTTTTGTGGAGAGCAGACCCTGTTTCACAGAGTCTGCATTGTAAGAGGTGTCTCAGGTTTCGCCCGAGACGAACAACATTGCTCCTCGCCGGAGGGCAGCCAGCTAGCGTGTATCCACGCCCGCTGGTGCGGGTAAGGATATTTCGTGTCACTTCGTCAAGTGCTGCCCGGCCTCCGGGCAATGTCATAAGGAATCCTCCCACGCTTCGCGTGGGCCCCTCATTGTGACTGGGCCAGCGTACTGTCACTTGACTCCGTTCCCGCTCCCTGTGTCTGTCGAAATGTGACGCGAAACGAATGCAATCATGCTGCGGGAAGATATGAATTGTGCTTCTCGATTGGTGTCAGTACTCCGAATCTTCTCTGGTATCTCTCGTTGTTGTAGTAATAAATATAGTTTTCGATCATAGAAACGAGTTCTTCGCGACTACCGAAACGTTTACCATAGTAACGTTCTCTTTTAAGGATTCCCCAGAATCCTTCTATCGGACCGTTGTCGATGCACTTGGCAACTCTGGACATACTCTGCGTCATACCAACAGCCTCAAGCTTGCTGTGAAATGTCCTGTTGGTATACTGGAATCCACGGTCTGAATGACACAATGGTGTGGCTCCAGGGTTTGCTGCTATCGCCTGATCGAATGTGGAGAAGACAAGGGGGTTGTCATTGCTGTTACTGATTACATAAGAGACAATTCTTCTGTCATAGAGATCCAGGATCGCACTGAGATACACTTTGTGCTTGTGCTTGTCTTTGTTTTCGTCATACCACTTGAACTCAGTGACATCTGTGAGCCATTTCTCATTAGGCTTGTCTGCTGTGAATTCTCTGTTCAGGATATTCTCTGCGATAAACTGCGGATTGTCTGCCTGACGGGTACATCCGTGGTTCGCATACTTGATCGTAGACTTGATGCCTTTGACTCTGCAGATCCTGAGCGCTCGCTTGTCATTGATCTTGATGCCATAGTCGCGATACAGATCGTCATTTATTCTTCTGTATCCCTTGGATGAGTCCTTCATATGGATCTCTTCCATCTTTTCAGCAATAAGTCTATTCTGCCGGATTCTTTCTCCGACATCGCCGTGCAGCCACTTGTAATACGCTGATCTTGAGACATGAAGTATCCGGCAGCATGGCTCGACCGGATAACCGTAAGTCTCTGTGCAGTATTTGATGGAACCGTAGAGGTGTGACTGCCTTACTTGCGATAGAGATCTATACTCTCCAGTTACTTGACTTTTTTTAGCAGGTCTCGCTCCATTTTAGTCAAATACAGCTCATGCTCCAACTGAGCCATCTTGATCTTAAGTTCTTCAACTTCACTGCGAGGCTCCTGATCTGACTTGCGTTTGCCTCGGCGATCTTCAAGACCGGCTTCGCCAAGTTCCTTAAAGCGTTTGACCCAACCATATACCTGCTGGTAACTGACGTTGTGCTTGATGGCGGTTTCGCCATAATTGCATCCATTTTCAAGGCATTCCCTGACGATTTTGATGCGTTCTTCTTTTAGTGGTGTTTCTCGATGTCTTCATACGGCTTCCTCCTGACATCTTGTGTGAGAAGTCTTCGCCTATATTATACATCTTGATCCACTTTTCCAGTTGGGTCTTTGATCTTAATCCATACTTGGAAGCGATCGACTG